>JAGCXV010000081.1 GCA_017961175.1 Bacteroidales bacterium | reverse complement strand
CGCTCCGGCTTCCTACAGCCGCGTTCCAGACGGAACAGGAAATTGGTTCTTCACTCCTGCCACCCCTGGTGTAAAGAACTCTACAGACAATTCAGATCCTGTAACCGGACTTATGTAATTCTTAAATATTCAACGATATGGCAGAATTAAAAATCGGTGAAATAAGCAAGCCTAGATTTGAATTCCGCAGCTTCGGCCAGTGCTTCTGCAAGGCTCATCAGAGAATGGCGCGTCTTTCCGCTCCCGTTCCAGAGAAGGTTTGGGAGAGGCAGAGCGACGAGATTTACATCATCTCCGCAAAGAACGACATCAACAACACCAAGATCCGTGACGGCAAGATGGACATCAAGACTTTTGTCCAGAGTGTTGACGGTCTTGAGCAGTGGAACCCTCTGATGAAGGGCGAATTCCCGATCAGCCGCGAGGTTCTGGAGAAGGAAGTGTTCCCTGCATTCATGGTCGAGATGCCTGCTCTTACGAAGGACACCTACACTTATGAGGAATTCATCGAGATGGTAAAGGCCAATCCAGACCTGGCCGCTGTAAGGGTACACAAGCAGCGTTTCGGATATATGGTCAACAATACCATCTGCGAGGTGGGCAACGTTCTGATTAACGGTGCCAAGGTCGTAACCATCAACTCCGAGTCTACGGAGATTGAGGATATCAAGAAGACCATCAAGGACGTGGGTCTCGAGGGCGTGGAGAACATCAACTATCTCCAGGCTATCAAGCGCGTTATCGGAATGAGTGACAAACCTCTGGCAAACGAATAGTTATGGGACAGGAAATAGAACGCAAATTCTTGGTAAAAGGCGACTTCAAAAACGCCGCCTTCAAGGCTACGCGCATCACTCAGGGATACCTTTGCAGCGTTCCTGAGAGAACTGTTCGCGTAAGAGTAAAGGGCGACAAGGGCTTCATCACCATCAAGGGCATCGGTTCCGACAGCGGAGCCAGCCGCTTCGAGTGGGAGAAGGAGATTCCTGTTGCCGAGGTTCAGGATCTGCTGAAGATCTGCGAGCCTGGCGTAATCGACAAGACCCGCTATCTGGTCAAGGCTGGGGAGCACACTTTCGAGGTTGACGAGTTCTACGGAGACAACGATGGACTCACCGTTGCCGAGGTAGAGCTTGGAAGCGAGAGCGAGGCTTTTGACAAGCCTGAGTGGCTGGGTGAAGAGGTCACCGGAGACGTCAAGTACTACAACTCCATGTTGATGAAGAATCCATACAAGAACTGGAAGTGATGGATGTTCTAGACATGAACAACTACAAGATCGAGAAGCTGCCGAAGATGCAGAAATCCGGCTTCGAGCGGACTATGCAGCGCTTCGGCGGCCCTCTCGCTATCTTGGTGTTCATTCTTTTGTACTATGTGGTCAAGATTCCTTTCCTGGACAATCTTGACACTGATTCACTTACAGGTGCTGCGTCCAAGAGGCTGGGAGAGCTCGGAGTGGGTGACTTCATCCGTGCGAACTATGCGATGCTGGCCATATTCGCGGCTGCTATCGTGCTGTGGATAACGGAAGCTATTCCTAATTATCTGACATCGCTGATAGTGATACTCGCGATAGTATTGACCAACATCACAACCGACAAGACGGCATACGCCCAGCTCGGACATCCTGTGATGTGGCTGAACATTCTCTCGTTCGTGCTTGCCTCCATGCTTGTGAAGACACAGGCGGCCAAGCGTTTTGCGCTCTGGTTCGTGCTGAAGTTCGGCAAGAGTGCAGGTGGAGTGATTTTCAGCTTCATCATAATAAACCTTGTGCTTTCCGCATTCATTTCGGCCACTACGGCAAAGGCCGCTATCCTGCTTCCTATCATGATGGTGATTTGCGCCATCTATGGAGCAACCGGCGGAGCAAACCGCAATAACTTCGGCCGAAACCTGATGCTACAGAACCTTTTCCAGATTAATCTGGGAGCCAATGCCTTCCTTACCGGTTCCGGCGCCACCCTGCTTGCAGGAAGCCTTATTGCCGGAGCGATGGGCATAGGTTCATTCAGTTATCAGGACTGGTTCAAGGCAGCCTTCCCGATGAGCGTCATACTCATCCTCATCGGATGGTTCGTGGGCACCAGGATAATCTTCCCGATGAAGAAGGAAGAGACCAAACCTCAGATTCCGGGAGGTATGGAAAGGCTGAGGGAAGAACTCAAGGCTATGGGCAAGATGAAAGGCGAGGAGTACAAGGCAATTGCCATCTTCCTGTGCGTGCTCATACTTTGGGCAACGGACAAGCAGCACGGAATCAACCAGACAGCCGTGGCTTTCATCGGTGCTGTTGTGGCTCTGATGCCAAAGATCGGAGTGGTCAAGTGGAACGAAGTCGATATCCCTTGGCATCTGCTCTTGTTCTCGGCCGGAGCCTACACTCTGGGTGCCGGTCTGGATGCCACAGGTCTTCCTGGAACAGCCGTAAATGCGGCATTCGCATCTTTGGGTATCACAGCACAGACCCCATACTGGGCTTTGTATATGATACTTACGAGCACGATGCTGCTTAGCGCCCTTATTTTCCAGAGCAAAACCATGCAGACGCTGATTTTTGTTCCTATTGCAATTGGCGTGGCTCAGAGTTTCGGCTATCCGATAATGAGCCTGGCGTTCCCGATCGCGATGCTGGTAGGACACGTTTACGTGCTTCCTTTCAACAGCAAGCCGGCGGCACTGCTCTACACGACCAACCAGTACAGCTGGAGCGACACTTTCAAGTATGGCATCGTGATGATGTTCATCAGCTGGCTGATGATCCTTCTTTGGGGACAGACCGTCCTTCATTGGTACGGCTATACCCCGGGATTATTTTAAATTATTAAATACAAAGGCATTATGACAATCGAGTGGAATTATATACTGAGAATTTTCATCGCGGGACTTCTAGGAGGTCTAATTGGATTTGAAAGAGAGATGAGAGCTAAGGAGGCCGGCTTGCGCACGCACTTCGTAGTGGCATTGGGCAGCGCCTTGTTCATGATAGTCTCCCAATTCGCTTTCAAGGGCCAGCACGATGAAGCCCGAGTGGCAGCTCAGGTAGTTTCAGGAATCGGTTTCATAGGTGCCGGAGTCATTATCTTCCAGAGAAATGTGGTCCGCGGTGTAACAACCGCGGCCGGTCTCTGGGTAGCTGCAGCCATAGGCCTTACCTGTGGAGCCGAGATGTATTCACTGGCGATAGCAGCTGCTTTGTTCACCATTATTTGTCTTGAAGCAATGCATTTCATTACACACAGGTTCGGCGAGAAAGCTCTTACGATCAACATCACATCCCCGACAAGTGAGCAACTCTCCGGAATAATCAAGTCCATCAAGGATATGGGAGCGGATATCCAGCTCCTTACCGTAGCTGACAATGTTGCTACTTTCCAGCTCCACGTAAAGCAAAAAGAGTATCTGTCCACCATAGACAAACTCCTTCTGCTTTGCAAGGGTCTGAAGCTGGAAATTTCCTAATTTAGCAGCATGAAAATCAGGAAAGCGCTTCTTTTATTATTTGTCGTTTCAATTTTTAGCAGCATTTCTGCCCAGGACAGGGAAGATGTGCTGAAACCTTCTGACGGTTACCAGTGGCCGGCAGACCAGGCCGTGCTGCAGAAACTGGACAAGTGGCAGGACTTGAAGTTCGGTGTCCTGATGCACTGGGGTATCTATTCCGTGCCCGGAATCATTGAATCCTGGAGCATCTGCAACGAGGATTGGATAAGAAGGCCGGAAGGAAGCGTTTATGAGGATTACAAGAAGTGGTATTTTGGGCTCAGCGATGAGTTTAACCCTGTAAATTTCAATCCTGGGCAGTGGGCTGAGGTCTTTTCCCGTGCCGGGATGAAATACATGATTTTCACCACCAAGCATCACGACGGATTCTGCATGTTCGATTCGGAATACTCCGGTTACGGGATTGCAAACGGTCCATTCAAGGATAATCCCAAAAAGGATATTGCAAAGCACGTCTTTGAAGCCTTCCGCAACAAAGGCTTTATGGTAGGGGCATATTTCTCCAAGCCGGACTGGCACCATCAGGGTTTCTGGAATCCTTACTACGCCACTCCGAACCGCCATCCTAATTACGACATCAAAAAGCATCCGGACTGGTGGCAGAGCTATGTAACCTACACGCAGAACCAGCTTAACGAGCTTACCGGCGGCCGATATGGCAAGCTGGATATCCTCTGGCTTGACGGTGGCTGGATTACCGGAGATCAGGTGGGTATCAACGATATACTCCCTTACGCCAGGAAGGTCAGCCCGGGCCTTATCTGCGTAGACCGCACGATCAAAGGCCCCAACGAGAACTATCAGACTCCGGAACAATCCATCCCTAAAACTCAGATAAACCATCCGTGGGAATCCTGCATCACCCTGACAGATAGCTGGGGATGGGTTCCTGAAGGAAATTTCAAGTCATCAAGAAAAGTGATCGGCATCCTCGCCGAGATAGTGGCAAAAGGCGGATGCCTGGTTCTGGGAGTCGGCCCGACGCCTGAAGGCCTGATTGAAGACAAGGCCATCGCGATACTGGACGAGATAGGGGAATGGCTCTCAAGATGCGGAGAGGCTATCTATTCCACCCGCATCGCTGAGCATTACAATGAAGGGAAACTCTGGTTTTCAAAGTCCAGAGACGGAAAAACATTTTACGCTGTCTATGCCCTGGAGGATGGAGATGAGCTTCCTTCAGAAATTTCCTGGAGAGTCAATATTCCTAAGGGAAAGGTTACAGTCCTGAACACGGGAAAAACCGTAAAGCCTGTATTCAAAGACGGGAAGGTTAGCATTAAGTTGCCGAAAGGCCTTTCCCGGGAACCGGTTGCGCTAAAGTTTCAAGAATGAAAAAGATATTTGCCATAGTTTCCATTACTCTTGCTCTTTGTGCCTGCAGCAAGGTGGATGATGTTGATAGTTACACTGCTTTTCTTCTCGACAATATGAGCAGTGCCGACAGAGTAGTCTATCCGGAGCAGTTCTGGAAGGATAATGTTGCCAAGACTCTGGAAGTCAGAACGAAGATGGGATGGAAGATCTCAGAGAGAGACTTCAGATACTTTGTTCTTCCTTTGAGGGTTAACAACGAGAACCTGGACGATTTCCGTACCGAGTGGGCAGACAGCCTTTGCTCCAGGGTAAATGGAATGACAATGGAGCAGGCCATACTGGAAATCAACCATTGGTGCCACGAGATGGCAACATACGCTCCGTCTGATGCCAGGACATCGTCTCCGCTTGCCACAATCCGCAAGGGTCTTGGAAGATGCGGAGAGGAATCCGTACTTACGGTATCTGCCCTGAGAGCCGTGGGAATCCCGGCACGCCAGGTCTATACTCCGAGGTGGGCACACACGGATGACAACCACGCATGGGTTGAAGCCATCTCAGATGACGGCAAGTGGCATTTCATAGGAGCCTGCGAACCTGAACCTAAGCTGGACATGGCATGGTTCAACGCTCCGGTTTCAAGGGCTATGCTGCTGCATACCAAGGTATTCGGGAAAGACTATGACGGTCCGGAGGAGGTGATACAGAAGACTCCTGCCTATACGGAAATCAATGTCACTTCCAATTATGTCCCTGTGGCAAAGAGAGTTGTAACCGTAGTGGATGATTCCGGGAATCCGGTTGAAGGAGCAGAAGTTTCATTCAAGATCTACAACTATGCCGAGTTCTACACTGTGGCCACATACAAGACAGACCAGAAGGGGCAGTCATCTCTTACCACCGGGAAAGGGGACATGCTGATAATGGCTTACAAGGACGGCCGTTTCGGCATAGGAAAGACCTCGGACGACAACATTGAAATTATCCTGGACAAGATTTCAGGCCAGAGGTATTCCTTTGATTTTGATATAGTTCCTCCTGCCGAGAACCCGATCCCATCCGCTGCGACCGAAGAAGAAATCGCCGAGAACAAGGCAAGGTTTGAGAAAGAAAACCAGATGCGTGAGTCAAAGCCTAAGGGGAACCAGGCTGTGATTGATTCTTTCTGGAGGTTTGCTGACAGTTGCACACGCATTCCGCTTTATGCCGGCATTACACAGTCTCTGTCTGCCAAAGACATGAATGACGTTACGTTGGATGTTCTCACCGATGCCTGTCTGCACGCTGAGGAGCCGTTTAACAAGTATCTCCATTGTCCGAGAATAGAGATGGAGTTCCTTTATCCGTTCTTTGGTGAAATCGGTCAGGGACTTGAATTCCAGTCTCCTTCTGAGATTGCCAAATGGGTTGACGGGAATATTGCAGTGGACAGCACGGATAATCCGCAGCGGCTCAGGATACCTCCGGTTTTCGTCTGGAGAAGCCGCCTGGCAGACCCTCTTTCAAAGGACATTTTCTTTGTGGCACTCTGCCGTACAAAAGGTTTTGAGGCGAGAATGGAAGAAGCCACCGGCAAAGCCCAGTACAAGGAAGGGGAGGAATGGATAGACCTCCATACCGGAGTGAAGGCTCCGCAAGGAGCTCTTGCAGTTCAGAAAAGCGACAAGTCCGATCCATTGTATTACAGGCACTTCTCCATATCCAAGGTCGATGGCAGCAAGGCCGTGCAACTGGCTCTGGACGAGAATTTTGATATTCCTTTCAGCAAGATGTTCGCCCCATCTTATCCTTTAGACTGCGGATATTATATGCTTACAACCGGAAACCGTATGGCAGACGGAAGTGTGCTGGCCCATATAGAGTTCTTCCCGATAGAAGAGAACAAGACAACCGAAACCGCCTTTGTCTTCAGGCAGTCCGACAACAAGGTTTCCGTCATCGGCTCGATGGATCCGGAAAAGAAGTTCATCAAGGACGGCAATGAAGTCTCTATCCTCAGCCAGACAGGAAGGGGATATTTCCTTATCTGCTGCCTTGGCTACAAGGATGAGCCTACAACTCACGCCGTCAGGCAGTTGACTTCAATCTCGGAGGATATTAATTCCAAAGGACTTAAAGTAGTTGCCCTTGGACAGGTGCATCCTGATGGATTGACCGGTCTTATAAGCGGTACTGACAAGGATGACTCGATAAGGAAGATGCTTGCCTTAGGATGCAAGAAAGATGGAAGTCCTCTTCCTGTGATTGCCCTCTGCGACAGTTTCGGAAGGATAGTATATTACTCTCAGGGTTACAACACTTCTTTGGGAGAGGAACTTAAAAAAGTGCTCTCCGCGATTTGAGCCTGTCCTGCATCAGACTTTCACTATGCCTCTGGCAACTGCGCTGGCAACGCACTCTATGATCGTGTCGAACCCGAATTTTCCCTTGATGCGCTCTTTGTAGGTTTCCACCGTGGTGGTGGCTATGTTCAGGGCCGATGCTATCTGGGTATTGCTGTAACCGGAGGTAACCAGCTGGAGTACTTCCATTTCCTTGGCGCTGAGGCCCACCGGTTTACGTCCCTTAAGTTCCTTGTCGCTTCCGAACAGGGAGTTGATCAGCTCCCTTGGGATCGTGTTGCCGAAAAACAGGCTGTAGCCATCTGCCACCTTTAAGATTGCATCCTTGATTTCTTCAGGTGCAGAATCTTTTGAAAGATAGGCTCCTGCACCGGAAGTTATGGCGAGCAGGATATATCCCGGATGCTTGTAGTGGGACAGAATCATTGTGCGGGTGGAAGGGAAGGCGGCGCGGATGCTTTCCAGAAGCGTGAGACCATCTGTTTCAGACTCCAGGGAAATGTCCACAACTGCAACATCGGTATCCGGGTGTTCCTTGAGAAATAAAATCGCTGAGGAAGGTGATGAGACGTGATTGAAAGATATCTCCTCACTCCCGATGGCCAGTTTGAGACCCATTGCAAATACTGTGGAGTCTTCGACAAGCAGAACATTCAATTGTTTCATAATTACAGTTCTATAGTCATTTTGCAGCCTCCCTCCGGAAGATTTCTTCCACAGAGGCGACCGCCCATTTTTTCCAATAGTTCACGAGTGATAACAAGGCCCAGATGACCTGGTTTTGAAAGAGTGGCAAGAATCTGTATATCCATTCCGGGGCCCTGGTCCCTGACATTGATCGTTTTTTGTGCAACATCGATGAAGATGGTTCCGCCTTCCGGTGAGAAACGGATGGCATTCATGAGCAGGTTCCTGAGGCAGGTGGTGAGCATATTCCTGTCTGTGGTAACGATGGTGTCGACTTCTCCCGAAACCTGGATCTTGACGCTTTTACCGTTTACACTGCTGATGGCGGCCTTTACGATATCGCCGAGCCTCTCTTCACTCATCTGTGGTCTGAGATTCTGCTTTTGGTTCAGAGACCACATCAGCAGATTGTCCAGAAGGTCGGATGTACCGCTTGCCGCCCGTTGTATTTCGGAGAGAGCCAGCTTGAGGTCTTTTTCGGGGATGCTTTCATAGTTCGATGCCAGGGCTTGTGAGAGCTGCCGGATATCGGAGACAGGCCCCTTCAGGTCGTGGGAAATGATGGCATAGAAGAGGTTACGTGCAATCTCCTGGCGTGTCCTGCGTTCTCTCAGACGTATCGCAAGCCAGATGCAGCCTCCGGCGATCAGGGCATACAGCAGCAAAAAAGGCCATCTGAGAAGCAGAGGCATCGGCACGCGGATTTCCCTTGAGAGAGCCTGTCCGTGTTCCCATCTGCCGAATACATCGGAAGTCTGTTCTTCCAAAGTGTATCGGCCCGGCATCGTATTGTCCGGCATACCTTTGAACTGCTCATAAACCCAGCTGCCATTGTTCAGCCTGTAGCGGTGCTGCAGGAGAGAAGCAAGAGGAAGATTACCGGAAGCGTCAATGGCAAGAAGACTGTCCGGACTGAAGACAGAGGCTCCCTGGAGTCCTCCAAACGCCAGGCTTCCGTCTGCCAATTTGCACGAAACGTGCTCTCCGTAGATGTCGGAAGGGAAGCCTAAACCTTTGCGCACCAAACCTATGCTGCCATCCGTATCCACAAAATACAGGCCTTCTTCCGTTCCGGCCCAAAGACGTCCTTTTTGGTCGGCCTCTACGGACTGTACCATTTTTCCTTCCAGAAGAACTTTTCCTGATGGAGTCCATAAACCATTTCTTGTTGAAACCCAGAGCGTACCGTCAGGTGTCAGGCAGAGATCTGTGATATAGTTGTCCGGAATGGTTGAGTTTCCCGGCAGATATTTGGTAACCAGGCGCGTATGTCTGTCTATTATGTTAAGGCCGGCTTCGGTGGTGCCATATACAAGATTTCCGTCTTTATCTTCAATCAGGCGGCTGGCCAGGCGGGAACTCAGGTAAATGCTTGAATCTCTGTCCGGCGACGGATATTTGAATGGACTCAGCCACTCCGGCGGCAGTGTCTTTCCTGTCTTCCTGTCATATTCGTTCAGTCCTACACCTTCCCAGGATCCAATCCAGAACCGCCCGTCCGAGGTTTCCAGGAAATCGGCTATCCAGTTGGATGTTATGCGGTCTCCTTGGGCAACCACGTATTGCTCGACAGGAATCGGGCCGCTGATTTTCCCCCGGCTGACTTTGCCGTTCTTCCAGATGTCAAATCCCGTGTTGTTCCAGTAACCGATATATACCGTGCCGCTTCTGTCTTCATACAGGCAGGATACATAGCCGTCTTTTGAGCGTCCGGAAACCGGATAGCCGACACTCTTGCCGTCAATGAACGCTCCATCGTCTGCAGTTCCCACCCAGAACCGTCCGTCTGAAGCCTGCATCAAAGCAGTTATCTGTCTGGACGGAACTTCCACAGGCTTTGCAATCTGCAACTGCGGGCATAAAACGGAAAGCCCATTGTCTCCGCCCGTCCAGATATTGCCGCAATTGTCCTCGAATATGCAATAAAGCTCTTTGGATGAAATGGAATACGGATCTTCAGCGATATGTTTGTAGACTGTCGAGAGTTCGGGATTAACTGTATTTACAGCTGCAAGACCGTAGGAGCCTGCCGCCCAGAGCCTTCCTTTGCTGTCTGCAAGAAGGGTGGCGTGGGCAACAGGTACATGTCCTGCAGGACGGAGCTCCCTTTTTTCAATAACGAAAAGTTCGGAGGTATAATCGCTGAAAGCATAGAGAACGCCCCCTGCTTCTGCATAGCTTCCCATAGAGTAATCCTCCTCGAAAACGTTCCGTGCCACGGGATTGCGCCTGTCCTCGATATACTGGAAGTGCACAATCCTTCCTCCGATCCAGATGACTCCTGCGGAATCTTCATAAAGTTGCTGATAGGGATAGTCTCCTTCAAAATGAACCTTGTTGTATCTCAGGGATGCCAAAGTCCTGATGCCATCCTTGTACTCAAGCTTCAGGATCAGGCTGTCCATAGTGGCCGCCCAGACATAACCGTCAGAGTCTGTGAGAAGTGCGCGGATGTGTCTGCCGGCCAGATCCTTGTTCTGGGAAGAGGGGACAGAATTCTCCATTACCACTAGTCCTGCGGTAGTACCCACCCAGATACGGTTATTCCTGTCGATGGTCAGCGATGTTACCCTAGACGCTGGAAGACCATCGCTGAAAAGCAGGAATCTGCTGCCGTCAAACCTGAACAGACCGCCACGGGTGCCAATCCAAAGAGAGCCTTCGGCATCCTGTGCAATAGCATAAACGGAAGAAGACGTGAGTCCGTTTTCCGGACCATAGTTGACAAAGCGGGCTTTTTGGGCGGAAAGGCCCAAAGAGATAAACAGAAGCAATATGGCATAATAGCGGCGCATTCTGATATCAAAGTTATGAATTCCACAGGAAAAACCTTTGTCCCGTGTTCTCTTGTGGTGTATTCCACTACAAAAAGATACTTGCGATGCTATAGATTTGTAAATGCTATGAAAAAGATTGTTTATCTATTTATCTCGTTCTTATTCACTTCTGTTGTGGCAAATGCCCAGATTACTCCTGTTCCGGATGCCTCCTGCGCATACTGTGGAGTGAAACTGGAACATAACGGCAAGCCGATTCAGAATGTCAGGCATAAAAGCACTTGCAAGTACTATGTGAAAGAAGAAGAATCGTCTTCATCCAATTCCTCGTCAGCACCAGCTTCTTCCAGTTCAACCAGGGGAGACGAGCCTTATTCAGACAGCAATTTCTTCTCTCCGATAGACGGCAAGCCTCTCACGAACAAGGAATACTGGAGCATACTGATGGATCTTTGCACATATTGCGGAGCCAAGAACAACCACAGTCACACCGCCGATTGCACCATCGGCAAGGCCTATAAGCTTTATAAAGAGTATTCCGAACAGGGCAAAAAGTGGGATGCCATCCGTATGAGGGACAATATCGTTGTAATGAAACTTAACACGGAAAAAGGAAAAGCGATGCTTGCCGCCATGCGCAACCCCTCCGGAGCCAGACCGGCCACTAATACATCAACAAATACCAGCACGAGTCTGAAGGACTACACCCCGGCACCGGAAAAACCGAAACCGGCAGTAGGGAATCCTATTATGGCCCGTCCGATAATGGTCCGCACTCCAGAGCATTCAGGAATTAACGAGCACAGCATCGTGTATGAAAAACTTCAAAGCATCGCCGGAGAGCATCCTTGGGGAACGGTTGATATGAATGCGTTCAACAGAAGCAAAAAAGGTGGCTGGTGGGTCTTCGCCGATTATGACATCGAGCGTTACACCAATACTCCAAAGGGCGTTGTAATACTGGGAAAGCGACAGCCTGACGGACATATCCTGTGGATGGGATTGTCTTTTGACAAGGATTCCGGGAAATATCGGGCGTATGAGATTGAGAATGAAGAAGAAGACCGGAGCGGCAAAAAGGTGGCGCTTAAGGATATCCGTTTCGAAGCAGAAGGGGAAATCCTCGTTAAAGAGTATTCGGATGGTTATAAAAGAGTTACCAATGTCTTTGGGACATATATTGCATCCGGATACAATATCAAAGTTCTTCCGATGAAGGTTGACGGGCACCGTATCGTTGCTCACGGTCAGGATCCGACCAGAGGAAAACTCGCAAATGAGATCTGGGTTTATGACGACACAGGAAAACGTATCGCCAATGGAGAAGAACTTGAATATTTCGACGATGCCATTATCGCCCGCTCCAAGGGTTTTGCCACTTTGTATAACTGGAAAGGCCAGAGCATCTATTTTGACAAGGGTGGCTGGACATCAAACTATGCGGATGAAATACAGGCTTTCACCAGCGACAAAGGACGCTATTATGTGATCAAGGTCAAGGAAGGACGATATGCTCTGGAAACCCAGGACTTCCGCCCTGTAGGAGGCTTCTACTCAACCGCCCAGGAAGCTCACGATGCCTGGAACAGGCTTGTGCCGTGAAATTGAGGGGCCTTGGAATCTATTGCTATCTGCTTGAGATTCTGAGGTCTTATTCCTTTTCCCGCTATGATGGTGATTCTTCCTGAAGCCTGTTCCACCAGACGGGCTATGTTGAATCTACCCACATAGGCATCTTCCATATTTCCGGAGGTCAGAAGATGGGTGCAGCCCAGAGAAATAATATCCTCCAGCGCCTTCTCAGGATTTGCAACCTGGTCAAAAGCCCTGTGGAAAGTAACAGGCTTCCAGCCAGCCTCTGCCATAAGTCTTTTCATCGCCGGTATATCCACCTCATTTTCAGGAGTCAGACAACCGAATACAAACCCGTTTATTCCCATTTCCTTGTAAGAACGGATATCCTCGATCATCTGCAGGATTTCTTCCTCTGAATAGATGAAGTTTCCGCCCCTTGGCCTTATCATGACATTTATGGGAATCGCTGAGACAGAAAGAGAGTCCGTAAGCAACTGCCTGGAAGGGGTGATGCCTCCAAGGTCTATCCTTTCGCATAATTCTATGCGGCTGGCACCGTTTTCACAGGCCTTCCTGACTTCTTCAATGCTTGTACAGCAGCTCTCCAGATACAATTTCATATTTACAGAAAAAGCGAGATAAAATCATCTCGCTTTTTGTGCCCAGGACAAGAGTCGAACTTGCACACCATTGCTGGCACTAGTCCCTGAAACTAGCGTGTCTACCATTCCACCACCTGGGCGACAGGGAGTGCAAATATACAACTTTTGTTGAAACTGCAATC
The DNA here is from genome assembly GCA_017961175.1 of Bacteroidales bacterium. Lineage (GTDB taxonomy): Bacteria > Bacteroidota > Bacteroidia > Bacteroidales > UBA932 > Egerieousia. The sequence continues at coordinate 27,636 of JAGCXV010000081.1, read as the reverse complement.
ATTTATTGAGGAAAATGGCACGGGGTTTTGTAACTTCGCGCCTGTTTTATGGATACAGCGCCGATTTTTGACAAGATAAGCGGAGAATACGACAGGTTCAACCATCTCTTTTCATTGAACATAGACAAAAGATGGAGGAGGGGTGCTACCCGTGTGGCTGCGCGTATCGCAAGGAAGATGGCTTTGGCAAGAGGCTGCCAGTTGTCTGAAATCAAGGTGGTGGACCTTGCCTGCGGAACGGGAGACCTGAGCATAATGCTTGCAAAGAAGGGTCTCAGCGTTACGGGAGTGGATATCTCCGAGGGGATGCTGGAAAAGGGGCGGGAGAAGGTTGAAAACCTCTGGCAGGGAAAGAATGCCCGTTATCCAAGACCTGTGCTGGAAAAGGGAGACGGGGCTGACCTGTCTTTTGCGGATTCTTCCGTGGATATAATTACAATCGCCTACGGGATAAGGAATTTCGACGACAGGCCTGAATCGCTGAGGGAGATTCTCAGGGTTTTGTCTCCAGGAGGGGCGCTGCTGATCCTGGAATTCGGCGAGCCGAAAAACGCTCTGTTCAGACTGGTTTACAAGCCTTATTTCCGTCACGTGATGCCGGGTATGGCCTCTGCCCTTACCCTTGGGAAAGATGCTGCCGCATACAAATACTTCATATCTTCAGTTGAAAAATTTCCTAAATTTGAAAGGTTTTGCAAAGAACTCTCGCAGGCCGGCTTCCAGTTTGTCGGGCACAAGTGCCAGACCGGAGGAATTTCGGTGCTTTACAGAGCTTTCAAACCGGTAGGGAAATGATACTTTTTTCTTGGCATACGTTCTGGCCGGTTCTGTCGGCTATCCTTTACGCGATGAATATGTGCATCGCTGTGTATGCTTCTGTTTCAATGATTCTCCGGAAGCAGGATCCTGTCAAGACGCTTTCCTGGACCGCCGTAATGATCCTTCTGCCATATCTGGGTATCATACTGTATCTTACCTTCGGGCAGAATTACCGCAAGAAGAAGATGTTTTCCAGAAAAGGCCTGGCAGACCTGAAGACCAGGCAGGAAATCTGCGCAGACGAGAAGGATGCCCTGGACTCTTTCCCGGAATTTCTGTCCGGAGATATGGCCCAGTACAGGAAACTCATATACCAGAACCTAAGGAACAGCTATTCCCTGATAGATTTCAACAACGATATCGACTTTTTCTTTGACGGTAAATCCGCTCTGGATTCTATGTATGATGCGATGCAAGTGGCAAAGCATCACATTCATCTCCAGACATATATTCTTGAGGACGACCGCATCGGGAACAAGTTCATCTCCCTGCTTATGGAAAAGGCCAGGAGCGGGGTGGAGGTCCGCCTGATGTATGATGATGTGGGGAGCAGCGGCATAGGGAAGTCTCTGGTACGGCAGATGAAGAACGCCGGGATAGAGGTCCTGGTGTTTTCTCCGGTGCATTTCTTCATGCCGATGAGCAAGATCAATTACCGTAACCACCGCAAGATCCTGGTGGTGGACGGGGAAACCGGATTCCTCGGAGGGGTGAACATCGCTGACCGTTATTATTACGGAACCGAGGCGGGCCCTTGGAGAGACACTCAGATAAAGATAACCGGAGAAAGCGTCTTTTCCCTTCAGGCCAGTTTCCTTCTGGACAGATACTTTGTCCTGAATCACAGCCTGCATGTTAGCAAGAAATATTACCCGAAAATCAAGATCGGAAAGAAAACCCTCTCCGGCCTGAACAGGGATGTATACTCCCAGATAATATCCTCCGGTCCTGACAGCGACTGGGCCGGAATCATGCAGTGCTTCTTCACGGCTATAACCTGCGCTCAGTCAAGGATATACATTACCACACCTTACTTTACTCCGAACTCCACGATCCTGAATGCGGTAAAGGTGGCGGCTCTCGGGAACATAGACGTTCGCCTGATGATTCCGGAAAGGGGAGACAGCCGCATGGCCCATTACGGGACCCGTTCATACATAACGGAACTGCTGGAAGCAGGGGTGAAGATTTACCTGTTCAAGGACGGATTCAACCACTCCAAGGTCATAAGCGTGGATGGAAACATGGCCATAATCGGCTCGGCGAATATGGACCAAAGGAGTTTTGAGCATAACTTTGAGGTGATGAGCGTGCTGTATGACAGAGGTTGCTCGGCGATTGTAGAGAAGCAGTTTATGCAAGACCTGGCAATTTGCGAAAAAGTGGAACTGGAGTCCTGGAAGAAGAGAAGTCTTGGCCAGAAGATCAGCGAGAGCTTCTTCCGTCTGCTTTCTCCATTGATTTAGAATACAATAACAAATAACAGAGATATGAATAAGAATTACGTTGCAGGTGTCGATATCGGAGGCCAGACAGCCAAGATCGGCATAGTAGACAAAAAGGGCAACATACTTGCCAGAAAGGTAATCAGCACAAAATTCGAGGATGCAGAAGAGTTCATCACTCTGCTCAGCGACAGCATCCGCGAGATGACTACCGACATAGGTCTGGGCAACATCAACGGTGTGGGAGTGGGAGCTCCTGACGGAAACTATTACACCGGAGACATCGTTGAGGCAACCAACCTGATGTGGGCGAAAGGCAAGACCGTCCACTTTGCCAACGAACTGAGCAAAATGCTTGGCGGACTTAAGGTTACAATCACAAACGATGCCAATGCAGCAGCCATCGGAGAGATGAAGTACGGTGCGGCAAAGGGTATGAAGAACTTTATCGAGATCACCCTGGGAACCGGAGTCGGCAGCGGAATAGTTATAGACGGCAAGCTGGTTTACGGACACGACGGATTTGCCGGAGAACTTGGCCATACCTGCGCAGTCAAGGGTGGAAGAGACTGCGGCTGCGGCCAGAAGGGATGCCTGGAGTGCTATTGCTCGGCAACCGGCGTTGCCCGCACGGCAGTGGAGATGCTTGCAAAGACCAAAGAAAAGAGCCTTCTGCACGGAATGAAGGACATCACTTCCAAGGATGTGTTCGACGCTGCGGAAAAGGGAGACAAGCTGGCCATCAAGATATTCGAGTATACCGGAAAGATCATGGGAGAGAAGTTTGCGGACTTCATCCCATTCTCCGCTCCTGAGGCCATTATCCTCTTCGGAGGCCTTACACACGCCAAGGATTACTTCATGAAGGATCTGGTAGACACTATGAACGAGAAAGTCGTATTCCTGTGGCAAGGCAAGGTAAAGGTGCTTGTAAGCGCCCTCAACGAGTCTGACGCCGCAATTTTGGGAGCTTCCGCTCTTGCCTGGTAACAAATACTCAGCGATATGAAGATAGTATTTCTGGATGCAGCTTCCATCGGCGAAGACGTTTCCCTGGAACCCATTGCAAGTCTGGGTGAACTCGTGACCTATCCTTTCACTTCCCCGGAGCAGGTGGAAGAAAGGATAGGCGACTGCGATGTGCTTATAATCAACAAGGTACAGATCCGTAAGCAGCAGATTGACTGGGGCAGGAACCTCAAGCTCATCTGCATCGCCGCCACCGGAACCAACAATGTAGATCTTGAATATGCCGCCAGCAAGGGAATTCCTGTCAAGAACGTGGCAGGTTATTCAACTGAAAGCGTAGCTCAGGTTACGATGGCTATGCTGCTGGGATTGTCCTGTCACACAGCATACTACGACAACAAGGTTAAAAGCGGGGAATACACAAGGGGAAACCTTGTTTCTGACGTTACCAGAAAGTGGGGAGAGCTTTCCGGCCGAAGGCTTGGAATCATTGGCCTCGGAACAATCGGCAGCAGGGTTGCGGCATTGGCTGAAGGTTTCGGGATGGAGGTTTGCTACTATGCTACCAGCGGAAAGCCTCATTCAGACAAGTATCAAAGCCTTAACCTGGAAGAGCTCCTCAAAACCTCGGACTTCATTTCCGTCCACGCTCCTCTGAACGAAAGAACACTCAACCTTGTAACTTACGACAAGCTGAAGCTCTGCAAGAAAACCGCAAAGGTCATAAACATTGGAAGAGGCGGAATCATCAACGAGGAAGACCTTGTAAAAGCCCTGAATGACAATCTGATAGAAGGTATAGGAATAGATGTTTTCTCAAAGGAACCGATACCTGAAGACTCTCCATACCTGAAGATTGAGGACAAGACTAAAGCCATTCTCCTGCCTCACATAGGCTGGACAAGCAAGGAGGCCCGCATCCTCCTCGTCTCCAAAATCGCCGAGAATATTAAAACCGAGGGGATAGGATAGATTCATTCAGAAAGTTGATTTTCAATGCAATTGCAGATAGCTCTAATATCTGCGGTAATGTGCCTTGACTTTCTCAACATTGCCGTTGCGAAAGCGTTTGAACGCCTTCACTTTGACTAGCCTGACTTTCTCCGTCCTAATGGAGATGCAGACAATTTTAGCATGAGTTCTCTTTTTCATAATACTTGATATCTAGCTCGTAGAACTACTGCGTCCTTGTTCGCCACCTCCCCTCGGTTAAAATCAAAAGGCAGACATCTAGTTAGAGCCTAGCGCCTGCCTTTGAAGAGCTATTTATCAAGTATGTTTACGATGCAAATATATTCAAAATAGTTTTTCATACAAATGTCGTTGCTATTCTTTTGAAGCAAATGTAAAATGAAACCGGATGGCTTTCCAAACCATCCGGTAAAATTGACTTTGTCCGCCCCTAAATGTACGATTCTGGAATCGTCTAATTATTTCAGAGGGGAGTCTGGCTCTTTCTTCATGTAGTTGTATTCCAGGCGGTCTACCCACCTCGGGAAGAACTTGTTGAGGTTTACGGTGAGTTTCCCGATAGGGGTTAGGATAACCTGGGACTTGCGCTTGTAAACGGCCTGTGTGAGTTTCTTGGCACAGGTTTCTGCACTCATCATCTTTCCTTCTTCCCTTGGTGTCTGGCCCTGTGGAGTGCCGTCTGCTGTAAGGGCGGCAAATCTCACGTTGGATGCTGTAAAGCCAGGGGCGAAGATCAGGACGTTCAGACCGTCGTGGAGATGCTCGACCCTGAGAGTATCCATAAAGCCGTAGATTGCAAACTTGGAGGCCGAATAGCCCGTTCTGGCAGGAAGGCCCTTGAAACCGGCTATGGAGATAACTCCGACCACCGTTCCCTTGCTTTCCAGAAGGTAAGGCAGGGCATACTTGGTGCAATAGACTGTTCCCCAGAAGTTAACGTCCATCAGCCTTCTGATGACATCCAGTTCCAGATCCTTGAACATAGCCCTCATGGATATGCCGGCATTGTTGACCAGCACGTCTATCTTGCCGAACTTCTCCACCGTGCAGCGGATAAGTTTCTGGCAGTCTTCCTCCTTGGTCACATCCATAGGGACAGCCAGAAAGCGGTCTCCGAACTCGCCTTTGTTGGAAAGCTCGCAGAAAGTCTGCTTGAGCTTGTCTGAACTTCTTGCTGCCAGGACAACGCTTGCTCCTTCAGAAGCGAACTGACGCGCAGCGGCCAGTCCGATACCCGAACTGGCCCCCGTTATAATGACGACTTTACCGTCAAATCTTCCCATAATGAATATTTTGATGTGGTTCTAGTCTATAGCCCTGTCCTGAATGTCAGTGTCTCCGCTGTAGAAGCCTTGCTCGTGTTTCTTCTTGATCTCGGCCCAGGCCTTGAGAGTGTATTCAACGTGCTCCATTTGATGCATCTGGGTGCAGATGAGGCGGAACATGATTACTCCCTGAGGAACAACAGGATAAACAACTACAGAGCAGAAGATGTTGTAGTTCTCCCTAAGGTCTACGAGCATATTGGTTGCCTCAGGAACGGTTCCGTGAACGAACACAGGAGTGATGCATGCCTCGGCAGGACCAACGTCAAATCCAAGATTTCTGAGTCCGTTCTGAAGAGCCCTTGCTATCTTGAAAAGATGCTTGCGCCTGTCGTCTCCCTTGCGGATAAGGTCCAGTCTCTTGAGGTTACCCTCTACAAACGGCATCGGAAGGCTCTTTGCGTAAATCTGGCTGCGGAGATTGTAGCGCAGATAGTTGATGATGTCCTTAGGGCCGGCAACGAATCCACCGATTGAAGCCATCGCCTTGGCAAAGGCTCCGAAATAGAGGTCGATTCCGTCCATGCAGTGCAGTTCCTCGCTGGTGCCTCTTCCGTGCTCACCCATAACTCCGAATCCGTGAGCATCGTCGATGAGTATTCTGAACTTGTATTTCTTCTTGAGTTCAACGATCTTGTCAAGGATACCCATTGCTCCGGTCATTCCGTAAACTCCCTCTGTTACAAGCAGTACGCCTCCGCCCTGTTCCTCAGCCCTCTTGGTTGCCCTGGCAAGGACTTTCTCGCAGTCTGCGATATCGTTGTGGGCATATTTCATACGGTAGCCGATGTGGAGTCTCAGGCCGTCCATAATGCAGGCGTGGCACTCCTCGTCGTAAACTGCGACGTCTCTTCTTGTAAGCAGAGCGTCCAGTGTGGAAATCATTCCCTGGTATCCGAAGTTGAACAGGAAAGCGTCCTCCTTGCACTCGAACTCAGCGAGTTCCCTTTCAAGCTGCTCGTGGAGAGAAGTGTGGCCGCTCATCATTCTTGCGCCCATAGGATAAGCCAAGCCCCATTTTGCGGCAGCCTCGGCGTCAACCTTTCTGACTTCAGGGTCGTTTGCCAGACCAAGATAGTTGTTGAATGTCCATGCAAGCATCTTCTTGCCCTGGAATGTCATATAAGGCTGGATTTCACCTTCCAGTTTAGGGAACATGAAATATCCTTTTGCTCTTTTGCGATACTGTCCTAGCGGACCGCCTTCGTTCTGTTGAATTCTTTCAAAAATGTCCATTGTATAATAGTTTTATCTTACTCTCAGTTTTTGTCCGGCACGGATAAGTGTACCTCTCAGTCCGTTGAGTTTCTGGATCTTGGCTACAGTCGTGCCATTTCGGCGGGCGATTGCTCCAAGCGTGTCTCCCTTGCGGACGGTAACGGTCTTTGCTCCCTTTGCAGTTCCCTTGGATTTCTTTCCCTTGCCTTTGGATGCGTTACCCTTGCGGCCTCTGGATTTCTTTGAGAACTTCTGGTTCTGATAGCGGAAATTGTCCCTTGTCAGGACAAGAGTCTTGTCGTGGATCTTTCCGGTATTGAAATCAATGGCGTCTCTAGGGTTGATAGGGTTGCCAAGGTAGCGGAGCTCGAAGTGGAGGTGAGGACCGGTGCTTCTTCCGGTGCTGCCGCCCAGTCCCACAGGCTCTCCGGCCTTAAGGTGCTGGCCTTCTTCCACCAGGATCTTGCTCATATGCCCGTAGAGGGTCTCCAGTCCGTTCTCGTGCCTTACAACAACGTAGTAGCCGTAACCTCTCTTGTTGAACTTGTTGATTCTAACCACACCGTTGTCGAATGCGCTGCGGATCGTGTCGCCGATGAAAACCTTAAGGTCAATACCGGCGTGGAGCCTTCCCCATCTTCCTCCGAACTCGCTGGTTACATACTTGTAGCCAGGCGATGTATAGCTGCTGACATCGATCCTGACCGTATCGGTCATCTCGGAAAGCTTGACGTTGTAAGGATTGATGGAGGCGTTTGTCCAGATGTTGTATTCCTCCGGGGTGTCGGAGTAGTCTATATCATCATCTTCATCATCATCTTCCTCCTCCCTCTGGACCTCTTTGGTATATTCAACGATGTTGAAGGTTCCCTCATACTTGCTGCCCTTGTCCGGTGTTGGGATGGTAATCTCAGGTACATAGCCGATTTCGGAGTAAATGTCTCCGTACAGCTCGTTAAGGGTATTGCCCGTTATCTCGGAGTAGGTTATATTCCACAGCCTGTCCTTAGGCATAAGCAGATGAACCGGGATGACATATGCTTCCTCCGGCTCATGTCTGCGGAAAAGGCTTTTGATGGATTCCTTGAATTTTGACTGTGATAGTGCTTCAGGAGCTGCCAGCAGCAGGACCAAAAGCAATGCGTATATGAACTTTGCCTTTTTAAGCATCGATGTTTGCGTATTTTGCGTGCTGCTCAATGAATTCCCTTCTTGGTGGAACGTCGTCTCCCATAAGCATGGAGAAGATTCTGTCTGCCTCTGCAGCGTTTTCTATATAAACCTTTCTGAGGATTCTGTGTTCAGGATCCATTGTAGTGTCTGCCAGCTGGTCCTGGCTCATCTCTCCCAGACCTTTGTACCTCTGGATTCTGACGCTGTTGATACCTCCCAGCTCTTCCACGATCTTGTCCTTTTCCTCGTCGCTCCAGCAGTAGTTTGGCTTCGGCTCCTTCTGGCTCTTCTTCTCGACCTTGTAGAGAGGAGGGGTAGCGCAATAAACGTATCCGTTCTTGATCAGGTCCACCATATAGCGGAAGAAGAATGTCAGGATCAGGGTGGTGATATGGGCTCCGTCCACGTCGGCATCGGCCATGATGATAATCTTATGGTATCTGAGCTTGCTGAGGTTCAGGGCCTTGCTGTCTTCCTCCGTTCCTACGGTAACACCCAGTGCGGTGTAGATGTTGCGGATGGTGTCGCTGTCGAATACCTTGTGCTCCATCGCCTTCTCAACGTTCAGGATCTTTCCTCTGAGCGGAAGGACTGCCTGATACTGGCGGTTACGTCCCTCCTTGGCTGTACCGCCTGCGGAATCTCCCTCGACGATGAAAAGCTCGCACTTTGCAGGATCGCGGTCAGAGCAGTCTGCCAGCTTGTCCGGCATTCCCACTCCGCTCATTCCGCTCTTTCTCTGAACCATCTCGCGGGCTTTCCTTGCAGCCTGCCTTGCCTGGGCTGCCAGGATAACCTTATCGACGATCTTTCTGGCCTCTGCAGGATTTTCCTCGAGGTAATTCTCCAGAGCCTCGCTCACAGCCTTGCTGACAGCGGAACGCACCTCGGCATTTCCAAGCTTGGTCTTTGTCTGTCCCTCAAACTGAGGCTCGGCGACCTTTACGGAAATGACAGCTGTTAGACCCTCGCGGAAGTCATCAGGGGAAATCTCCACCTTAGCCTTCTTCAGAAGGTCGTTCTTGTCTGCATATCCCTTGAGGGTGGAAGTAAGTCCGCCGCGGAAACCGGTCAGATGGGTTCCTCCCTCTATGGTGTTGATATTGTTGACATAAGAATGGACATTCTCGCTGTACTCCGTATTGTATTGCATCGCGATCTCAATAGGAATACCGGTCTTGTCAGTCTCCAGATAGATAGGCTTCTCGGTCAGATGTGTGCGGTTGCCGTCCAGGTAAGCCACAAACTCCTTGAGGCCTTCCTCGGAATAGAATACCTGCTTCTTTTCAACAGCAACTTCCTGTCCGTCGTCTCCGATTTCCACATCCTTGGCCCTCTTGTCCGTAAGTGTAAGGCGAACCTTCTTGTTAAGGAAAGCCAGCTCGCGGAGTCTGGTTGCCAGAGTCTCGTAGTTGTAAACGGTTGTAAGGGTGAATATTTCCGGATCCGGACGGAACGTGATGGTCGTTCCGGTATCTGAAGCCTCGCCGATAACGTTTACTTCGCTGGTAGGCTTGCCCTTGGAATATTCCTGTACGAAGATCTTTCCTTCCCTGTGGATTTCAGCCCTCAGGTATATGGACAGCGCGTTAACGCAGCTTACGCCCACACCGTGCAGACCTCCGGAAACCTTGTAGCTTCCCTTGTTGAACTTACCTCCTGCGTGCAGTATGGTAAGAACCACTTCCAGGGCGCTGCGGTGCTCCTTCTCGTGCATTCCGGTAGGGATACCACGGCCGTTATCAGAAACGGTAATGGAATTGTCCTCATTGATGGTTACGTTTATCTCGTTGCAGAAACCTGCGAGAGCCTCGTCTATGGAATTGTCCACAACCTCATACACCAGATGGTGCAGACCTCTCTCCCCGATATCTCCAATATACATGGACGGACGCTTTCTGACAGCCTCCAACCCTTCAAGTACCTGAATACTTTCCGCATTGTAGTTTTCCTGCGGGGTATTCTGATTCATCTCATTTTCGCTCATTTTTCCTTAAAATTAAATCCTAGCAAAAATAGGAAAAAATCAGAACTTAATCAAGAGTCCGAAGCCAATATTTATACCCTTTTCCACATACATTCCACAGTTGATGCGGCGGGCGTTTAGAAGGTTGCCTCCGTTGACATATGCAGTAAAGTGATTGTCAATGACATACTGGGCATAAACTCCCAGGTCTGCGTAGCCCTTGTATTTTATTTTCTGACCGTTGTAGAGGAAGGCTGAAGCAGGGGTGGAACTGCGGGCGTAAATGGTTGCTCCGACAAACAGTTTTTCATCCCAGTTTGCCTCCGCATAGAAGTTGGCTTCAAGCGGTGCATATCCGGCAGGTTTTCCCTTTACGGCATAATCTTCAGGAGCAGGGGTAAGTATGCTCAGGCCGTCGACTCCCGGAATGGCTCCGCCATATTTTTCTCCATCTGTCCAGAAAGAGAATTTGGCATCCGCTCCGGCTGCAAAACCTTCTGTCTTGTAGCCCAGCTTGCCGCCGATGAACCCTTCGTAATGGTTGGAATAGACGGCATCCAGAGGATTGCCTGCAAACTGGAGCATTCCCTTGCGGTAAGCACCTCCGAGATATACATCATAATCAACCTCTTCCGTGGCCTTTCCCTTTATACCGGCCTTTGTAAACAGCGGAGTTCCGCTTTCCCTCAAATCTATCATCGGTGACAGATATGGGGCTCTTTCAAGCAGGGATGCATAGCTGTTTATAACGTTCCCTCCGTCTGCAAGGGCGTAAGCCCAGGTCTTCTCGTCATCCATCCTGTAGGTAATGGAAACCTTCGGGGAAATATAGCTGTGGTATTTGTCGCCGCCATCCTTGTTGGTGAAGCAGAAGCCGATTCTTGCACCCAGATCCATGGAAACGCGGTTTCTTCTCAGCTTGTAGGAAAGGGTTCCTTCCAGAAGGCTGAGGTGATAATCCTGGGCGTCCTTGTAAATGGCTGTCTGGGAGTTGATACCGGCAGTAACCATAGAATACTTCCCAATGGTCGGCCCGGCCTCCAGGTTGAACTTTATCAGGTTTTCCTTCAGTTTGAGGCGGGTAGGCCCGAAACCGAACTTGGCATCGTCAGACGTATGGGTCACGCTGAACCTGGCATCATATCTTACTGTTCCGCTGTAGTCATCTGAATCCAGGCTGTTTGCTCCCAGGGAGACTTCAAACTGGTTATATGTGTGGGAGAGATAGTCCTTCATGAAGCTCTTCCGGTTGAAGTTCTCCATGTCAAAGGCAACTCCCTTCTCCTTGAATCTTGCTATATCCACGCCATGGTAGTTGCTGTATGCGTTGCGGAAACCGATCCCGGCATCCAGCTGGTGCTCGTCCCAAAGATGGGTGTAGGCCACTCCGGCAGTGTTTTTCACTTCCTTGGCCTGAACATTATTGCTGAGGGCGTGTACCTTGCCGGAGGCATCCACGTCCGCAAGCTTTGTCGTTCCGTAATAGGAATCGTGAGCTGCCTTTACGGTAACGATATCAGAATTGCTTCCGGTATCAGGCTGCCACCACACTCCCAGGGTAGGGGCAAACGGGAACGATACGCCGATTTTAGCCGCAAATGACGGCACTTCTTGCTTCAGGGCGGAAGATACCTTGGCAGACGGCATCGGAGAGAAAGAATAGAGGTCTTTTATCTGCCTGTCCTGGATTCTGTAATCCATATTCAGGTCGAACTTTTTCAGGGTATCTGAAAAGTCGATTCTCAGCGCCCCTTTCTTTGCTCCGGTCAGGTCTGTTTCATAATCTTTCTTCACTTCCACTTTTCCGCCCGGATTCTGGGCAAAAGAGGCCGTAGAGAGCGAGGCAACAAGGGCCATCGCCATCAAGGCCTTGAATGTTTTCAGTCTTTTTCTTTTCATATCGTTGATTATCATTTCTTTTTTGCTGCTTGGGCGGCACGTGCCTTGGCGGTTTCCTTTATCTGGGCATCCGGTCCGTCATAGGAAGAGGCTATGCTCTTGTATACAGCCTCCGCCTGCTCGTAATCTTCCTGGTCAAAATAGCTGTCTCCAAGTATCAGGTAGGCCTTTGCCAGCCATGTACGGTCTATATTCTGTTCAGACAGAGCGAATACCATATTCTCCACTTTCTCGAACTTTCCTCTGTCGTATGTGTCCTTTACAAGCAGATATGCGGCCTCGCCTCCTATCTTGTCGCTTGGGTCCTCAGCGACAATCTTCAGAGGTTCAAGGGCTTTGTCCGCATCTCCGGTTGCCAGGAACGACTTTGCAACATAATAAGCTATGTATCTTTTGTTACTTTCCGGCGAATAGTTGCTTTCCATCAAATCAGACGATCTTTCAATGATTTTGTTGTATTCCTTGCCAAGGAAAAGCATCTCTATTCCATTGCCAGTGTAAAGAGACCATAATCTTGAGTCCCCATTTTCAAGGGCGATTGAGTCAAGTTTGTGATATGCTTCGGCTGCCCCGCTGTAATCGGCAATCCTGGACCGGCTTTCAGCCAGGTAATACCAGGATTTGGAAGGATTGTAGTCTGGATACTCGGCGATGAAAGACTTGAAAGCTTCAGCAGCAGCTTCGTATTTTTCTGCCAGGAATATCTGTTCTGCCGCATTGAACAGCAGTTTTGTCTTTTCGTCATCAGCATTGCCTGTGGAAGCTCCGTCCCTCTGGGAAACCCACTTGAAGAACTCGTCCGGATTTCCTTCGTCGTTGCAGATGTTCTGGTAAGCGTTCATTGCCCCCTGGATTTCTTCAGGAGAAAGGTCGCTCTCTGCAGCCTTGCGGTAACATTCCTTGGCTTTGGAGGAGCTTCCTTGATTGGAATACAGCATACCGAGTTCCATCAGGGCTCTGCCATAGTAAATGCTGTCTACAGGATTCTCCACAAGGCTTCTGAAGGCCTTTTCCGCTCCCTTGCTGTCTGAGGACTGGAGCCTTGTCTTTCCAAGTTCAAACAAAAGTTCAGTGTATTGGGCTGCTTTGGAATAACCGGCGGAAGCGTATTTCCCAAGGATCTCCAGCTTCTTCTTCGTGTTGCCCATAAGCCCCTGGCTGATAGCCTCCTGAAGCGGGGCATACAGAGTCCGGGAGGCTGTTGTCTGGCTCAGCGACGAATATAGTTTTGAGGCCTGGGCAAAGTCTCTCTGCATAAACTTGCAGTCTGCCATCCTCATCTTGGCCTCAAGGGAATACTCTCCGCCTTCACCTTCCAGATCCATATATTTTGAGAAGTCCCTGTAGGCATTGCCTATGTCCTTGAGCCTGAATCGGGCATAGCCGCTGTTGAAAAACGATACCGGATATTCCCCGGTGCCCTTGAACAGCTTGGCGGCCTGGAGCCTTTCCAGCACATCCAAGGCCTCGCGATACTTTTCCGTGCGGAAATAACTCTCCGCCAGCCAGAAATCGGCGAGGTTGGAAATCTTGATATCCGAGTCGTTTTCCGCGGCATTGTCCAGAAACTCCGCGGCAGCAGAATACCTGCCTTCATTCATCAGTTCAATTCCCTTGAAGAAGTTGGCCTTCTGAAGGTTTTTCTTGTCGGAAGCGGTAGGGGAGGAAATCTTGCCCAGAGCCGTTATGGCATCCTGGAAGTTATTGTCTTCAAGACATTTGGCGGCAATATAGCCGTATGTCTCGTCCTGCTTTGCGGCAGATGACGGATATTTGTCCAGATATTCATACAGATGGTCTGCATTGCCCCACAGGTCGAAGCTCAGCTTTGCGTAGTTGAAGAAGGCGTCTTCCTTGACCTCCGGGTTGAAATCCATCTCCGACGCTTTCTTGAAGGCCTCCGCTGCCGCTACCTTGTCTTTCTCTTCTATCATGCAGCGCGCCAGGCGGTAAAGGGCGTTCTGGGTAAGGGAATCCGCATCGCCGAACTCAATGCACCTGTTAAACTTTCCGGCGGCCTCCCTCCAGTTTCCCTGTTCGTATGAAAGCATTCCTGAGAAGAAATTGTCGGTCTTGCTGAGTTCTTTCTGCTCGGCGTAGATCTTGAAATACCGTTCAGCGTCACCTTTCTGCCCCAAAGCGTAGGCGGATTCTGAGACGATCCTTGCAAAATGCGCTTTTTCAGCACCTTCGTATTGGTTTATATCTGAGGCATGCTGGCAGACATACAGATAATCCTTCAGCATGAAATGGCAGTCTGCCACCATAAGCGGCACTTTAGGATGGTCTGATTTCCGGAAAAAGTTCAGGGCGTCTGCAAAGTTCCCTTCCTGGTATTCCGAGTATCCGTGATAGTACTGGGCCTGGCCGTACAATCTGCTTTTCTCCGGGATTTCCATCAGGTGATTCTGAGCCTCCACGGTCCTGAAATCCTTCATCAGACAGACGCCTTTTTCCAGGAGGTAACGGTCCCTGTCATCCTTGTCTATGTCAGACGGCTGCAGTTCTTCCATCAGGTCCAGCGCCCGGCCGTAATCTTCCCTTTCAAAATATGCTGATGCCGCGGCAAACCTGATTTTGGGAACAAGCGGAGAAGACGGGAATTTGCGTATGTAACTCCTTGCCTGTGCTTCTGCTCCTCTCTGGGCCAGCTTTACGGCGCAGAGCAGCCTGTAGCCCTCCGCTTCCTCATAGGCTCTGGATGTTGTGCCCTCTTCCTCCCGGATCTGGCTGGACGCTTTCTGAAACAGGGTTTGGGCGTTCTGGTATATCTTGTTGATGTAGAGCTGCTTGGCTTCTTTCATATTATCCTGCCAACTCTGGGCGGAAAGCAATGAAGGCACTGAAAGAAAGGCGCAAACGGCAATCGCTGAGAATAATTTTCTGTATCTTGTCATAAAACTGGAAATCCAATTTATAAAAGTAAAAAATATTAACTTTGTACAAATCATTTTTTGCTGAGAAAATTATGCCACAAACACAAGGAAACGGATTTGTCACGTCAAATGCCCTTCCTCTGGTATTTCTGGAGGGCGTTGACATAGTCAACGACGGCAACCTTATACTCTCTGACGTGAGCTTCAAGGTAAGCCGCGGAGACCTTGTCTATCTGGTCGGGAAGGTGGGCAGCGGAAAGAGCTCCATCCTCAAGACTCTGGATGCGGAATTGCCGCTGGCAAAGGGCAAGGCAAGGGTGGGGGACTATGACCTTGCCACCATCAAGAGCCGCCAGATTCCTTTCCTCAGGCGAAATCTCGGTGTGGTTTTCCAGGATTTCCAGCTTCTGACCGACCGTACAGTGGAGGATAACCTGATGTTTGTGCTTAACGCTACCGGCTGGAACGATGACAAAAAGATGAGGGAAAGATGTTCCCAGGTACTTGATATGGTGGACCTTAAGACAAAGGCTCACAAGATGCCACATCAGCTCAGCGGCGGGGAGCAGCAGAGAGTTGCCATTGCAAGGGCGCTTCTGAACAATCCTGACGTAGTCCTTGCAGACGAGCCTACCGGAAATCTGGATGCCGAGACCGCAGACGGCATCATGACCCTTATGATGAAGATCCATCACCAGTACAGGCCGGCAATCATCATCGTTACTCACAACCGCACCATAATAGACAGGTATCCGGGCAGGGTTCTCCTTTGCAGCGAAGGCCGTCTGAAAGAGGTCACCGAGGAAATCTCTCCGACCGGAGCATCTGAGGATATGCCTGATTAACAAACGATTCTATATTTTATGGGAAAGGGACAGGCCAGCGGCACAGCACTCCGGAAAAAGATTGTGGAGTGGTTCAAGGAAAACGCCAGGGGAGAGGAGAGCGAACTTCATTTCACCAACCCCTTTGAACTCATCGTTGCGGTAATTCTCAGCGCACAATGCACGGACAAGAGGGTAAATCTTGTGACTCCTCCACTACTGAAAGCATATCCTACCGCCGAGGCCATGGCCAAGGCCACGAAAGAAGAAATCTACACTTATATAAAGTCAGTCTCATACCCTAACAGCAAGGCGGACCATCTTCTGAAAATGAGCCGGAAACTCCTCAACGATTTTAACGGAAAAGTTCCTGACAACATCACTGACCTCATGACTCTTCCGGGCGTAGGCCGCAAAACCGCTAACGTGGTGGCTTCCATCTGCTTCAACGAGCCTGTCATAGCCGTGGACACCCACGTTTTCAGGGTTGCCCACCGCCTGGGGCTGTCCACGGGAAAAACTCCTTACGAGGTTGAACTGGATCTCGAAAAACTGATTGATAAAGAAGACCGCGCAAGGGCCCATCACTGGCTGATCCTGCACGGACGATATGTCTGCAAGGCCCAGAAACCGGACTGCACCAATTGCGGAATAAACCATCTTTGCCCAAAACTGATGGAAGGCAGCAAACTCAGCGATGGCAGATAATTTCCAAAGGCATATCAAGGAATTCGCAGACCATCTGCGTCTGGAGCGGAGTCTGAGCAAGAATACCATATCTTCCTATTGCTCAGACATAAGCATATTTGCAGACTGGCTCAAGGAGCATGGTAAAAAGTCTTTTGATGCCGCATCCGGAGAAGATGTAGAATCCTTCATCTCTGAAAAGTTTTCCACAGCCTCTTCCCCAAGGAGCCAGAGCCGAATGCTGAGCGCCCTCAAGGCTCTTTACAGGTTCCTCAAGGTCGAGTACGGATTTGAAGGCAATCCTCTGGAAACCATAGACACTCCAAAGATTACCCGACGCCTCCCGGATGTGCTTTCGGTAGAGGAAGTGGACCAGATACTCAAGACCTGCAACCTCTCTACTTATGAAGGTCTCAGGAACCGTGCTATGCTGGAGATGCTCTACAGTTGCGGCCTCAGAGTCAGTGAGCTTATAAACCTCAGAATATCAGATGTTTTCTTCAAGGAACAATTCGTGAGGATTATCGGCAAGGGCAACAAGCAGCGCCTTGTTCCGATAGGGGAATTCGCCATCTCTGCAGTACAGAACTATATCCCGTCCCGTTGGGAATGCCTGCAAAAGGCCAAGAATTCAGGTTCTGCAACACCGTCTCTTGGCAAGAGCAAGAACAAGACAAAACTTTCTGAATCGGACGAGACACTGTTCCTTAACAGAAGAGGCGGAAAAATGACCAGGGTTATGGTTTTTACCATTGTCAAGAAGCAGGCGGAACTTGCCGGAATAAAGAAAGACGTGCATCCTCACACATTCCGCCATTCCTTTGCCACTCACCTGGTTGAGAACGGTGCAGACCTTCGTGCCGTGCAGGATATGCTGGGCCACGAGAGCATCCTTACCACAGAAATCTACACCCACGTCTCGTCTAAACAGTGGATGAAGAACATCCTTGATCACCATCCTCAACGATAGGCTTCATTTTTTCTTCGTTATTCCTTGAATTTTAGAAAGTTTTTATATATTTGCACTATCGTTAAGGGTGACGATAGCAAGAGAAGACACACAGATATCAATCCTCTAAAGGGTATCTGTGTGTTTTTTTTTTGATACATAACCGAGGGGAGGTACTGAAACAAGGAGGCCTGTTGTTCTACAGCTATCTATTATAAACCCTTAACAACATGAGAACAAGACCGAAGTTGGTTCGCATCTCCATTAGAGTGGATGTTGCGAGAAAGGTCAAAGTAAGAGCGTACTATCGCGTCCGAAATGGCCGAATCGAAAAGGTCGTTAGCCACTACCGAATGATAAGAGGAATCTAAGGTAGAAGGGACAACGCCTTAGCCGAAAGGCGCACTGCTCTATCCCCTCGGTTTTTATTTAAGTCACTGATTATCAGGAATGATTTCATTAGCTTTTCCGCCGACGGTAACCCGTTCTTCCTGTATCTTTAAATGAAGGATTCCGCCTCGTGTGGAAGCTTGATATGCCGTGAGTTCTTGTTTGCCGAGAACTCTTGCCCAAAATGGTCCGAGTGTGCAATGTGCGGAGCCTGTCACAGGGTCTTCGTCAATGGCTTCCTTAGGGAAGAAGCATCGCGATACAAAGTCATATTTTCCGTTTCCGGGAGCGGTTATAAGCAGGTTGAAATCCCCCGGAACAGTTTTTATCTTTTCATAGTCGGGACGGAAACTCTTTACCTCTTCAGCTGTCTCAAATACAGCCATATAGTCTATTCCTCGATATATTTCTTTCGGGAACAGAGGCCTAAGTGCATAATTCACCGCTTCTAGTTCATCCGGGTCCGTTACTTTTTCCACACCATACAGAGGGAAGTCCATAAGGATTATGAAGTCTTCTGTCTTTCTTACATGGAGGTCTCCGCTCCTGCTTTGGAAGTGAAGTACCTCGGCATCCTTGAAGTAATGTTTGAAAAGTATGAAGGAAGTTGCGAGGGTTGCATGGCCGCAAAGGTCCACTTCGCATCCGGGAGTAAACCAGCGGATGTGGAATTCAGGGTTCAGGCGGTCATCGCCGAGGCAAAGGCAGAATGCCGTTTCAGACAGGTTGTTCTCCTTTGCAATATGCTGCATATCAGCATCGGATGGCCATCTGTCCACGATGCAGACCGCTGCCGGATTGCCCAGGAATCCGTCTTCTGCAAAAGCATTTACGAAATACATCTTCAATATTATTTCCTCAAAGGTAAGTAATCGTATCAAGAACCCAAGTTTATTTACTTGAAATATCCGTCTCCTTTTTTATATTTTTGTCACGTATAAATTGTTCTTATCATGAAAAAACTGTTTTTGACGCTAATGGCGGTTCTGGCCTTTGCAGGCCTAAGGGCTCAGGATGTGAATGTGGAAGTGAGCCCTATAAATGAAAGTGTTCTGGAAGAGGAAGGATTCAACGTATTTTTCCTTAACAGCCTTAATTTCGGACTGGTGTCTCCAATCAGCCAGCCGGACGGATTGGGGGCAAAGCACTTTGGCTCCTATGAGCTGGGTGTCAATGTGTTTGAACTTTCATACACTCCGGTTGTCGGACAGAATGTTTCATTCTCGATGGGACTGGCAGACAGGTTCTTCAAGACCCGCCACAAATCAATCATAAGCAATGTTGCCGGTTATTATCTCCTTGAACCGTTCCCTGCAGAGGCTTATGGCAACCGCAAGAGAAAATCCAGATTGGATGTTTACAGCCTGAACGCTTCCCTTGGCTACAAGTTCAAGGTTTCAGACCAGTTCAACATCGGTCTTGACGTGATCGGCAACTACAACTTCGGAGCAAAGAGCGTATCCAAGTACAAGATAGACGGAGACAAGAAAAAGATCAAGCACAGACATTTCAAGACCCAGAAGTTCACTCCTGAGTACAGGATAACCTTCGGTTTCGAGGATGTAGACTTCTATGTAAAGTTTGCTCCGCACTCCCTCTTCCAGAAAGAGTACGGTCCTAAACTTACCTACATGTCTATCGGCTTTATTTTCTAGGACTTATAAACAGGTGGCCATCATTCCCATTCAATAGTTGCTGCTGATTATATCTTATTGATAATCAATAAACTAATTTTTAGGTTTTCGTTAAGGGGGCAAAAATGGGGAGCAAAACGCAAAAACTTTCCCATTTTCCCTAAAATGGAAACCTGCGATAATCTGCTCTCAATAGTTGCCTTCATACTAACAAAGATAGTTGATTATTGTCGTTTTCCGCGATTTTTCTTCTTTTCTGCAATGCTCTTAAATAAGGACATTGGGTTAATGGCTAAATCTAATACTGATAATTGTGTTTTCTTGTTGTCTCTCAATTTGAAATGCAATAGGTGATTACTGAAATACAGAAACATTTCAGCCCTTAATTTCTCGTCCATGCCTAAATCAAAAAAGAAATGCTCTATTGCTTCATTATAATCTTCCTTGCTTGAATATATCCACCTATTAGGATAAACCTTGCTTATTTCGCTGAAAAACCGCTTTATTTGCTTGTTTTCAACTGCGATTTCTAATCGCTGAATTCTATCTCCCATTTCGTTCCATACCTTCGTTAAAACCGCCTTGTCTTCCCTTGATTGTGCGAGTTCCCTTGCCTTGTCATAGCATTTGAGTTCGTTTTTGTTCCCTGCTTCCATTTTGGTTGAATGTATGTATAGGGTAGGGCGTGGGGCTTTCCTTATTCGGCTTCTCTGATAGAATTCATAGAAACCTTCAAGGATTTCTTCGGGATTTCTGACTTTTTTCCATAGTAATACCATATCAAATATATCAGGTTGAGAAACAGCATATTGGATTTTTCTGATTACACTTGCTTCGGTATCACAGGCAATTTCAAGGTAAGTTATATTGTTGAAAATCAGTCCTAAATCACTAAACACTTGTATTGGATAATTGAAATAATTGTATTTCTTTACCTTTTTCTTCTGAGTTGGAGCATATCCTGCAACTTGATATAATGACTTTGTGTCAAATGAGAAAAAACACTTACTCCCATACTTTTGCGACTTATTGAAAACAAATGAACCTAATTCCACAGGTGGCTTATCTATGAGAAACAATTTCGCTGTTATGTCCTTATCATTTACATTTTCGTCTTGTCCAAAATCAAGATAGAAACCATTGTACTGAATTATCTTTGAAGGGCTTTCATGATATTGGTTGTATAATCTATCATAAAAATTCTCAGGTTGGAGCAAACAAACCTTTACCTTGTCTAAATTGAAAATTGTTTTCATTTCCTTTTCTGATTTACAGGACTAAGATAATCATTTTTGCGACAGCATTTCCCTATTTGTTAATATGAATGTCTATGGCTCTTCTCTCAGCCTTACTATAAATAGTAGCCTTAATAGGAAAGGTATGGTTGTTATTTTCTGATTATTCATTAACTTTGTGCAGTAGTATCTTAAACAATTATATAATGAAAAAGATATTTCTTACACTTGCGTCAATTGTTTTGTTTGCAGTTGTATGTTTTGCACAAAACGAGCACTTTAAGTTTTTAGGTATTCCTTTGGATGGAACTATCAATCAATTTGAGAGCAAACTTATTTCTAAGGGATATACAAAGGCTGATAATTATGGCTCGAAAGAGTATCGTGTGTATGATGGTACGTTTATAGGGAAAAAGGCAACTATTGTAATTTACTATGATGTTAATACTAAAATAGTACATGCGGGGAAAGCCTATTTTAGTGATTTGACTGAAAGTAAAGCAAAGGAGAGGTTGAACGAACTTAAAGAATTATTACTGCAAAAGTATCCAAATGCACTTAATCAGGACTATATCATTGAGGGGCTTCCTAAATTTGAACTTGCTTCGGATAATGGGTACATTAGTGTATACATAACAAAAGGCGAATATGGCTATCCTTATAACTACTCCACTCACATACAATATCAAGATATGGCAAATTCAGAAAGCCATGACGAAAGTATTATGAATGACTTGTAAGATATTGTTGTTATAAACAGACAAAAGGCTCAGGATCCCCTGAGCCTTTTTGTTTCCTAAATTAAATCTTCAATTTTAGTTTCGTCATTTTTACTAATCTGATTCCAGTAATTTTTTAACCCCATTGATATCTTGTTTCTATATTCGGTGGAACGTGGATGGGCTTGATTATAACGCCTCAACGATTGTCTTATTTTTTCCTTTGTGGCGGAGGCCACAGCCCTTGTACTGCGTTTGTAGTTCTTGTTTTCCATAGTTTACTTACTTTTCTATAAATAGTAGGTTGTTTTGAAAAATTGGAATTCATGGCAGAAAAAATTCATGGCATTCAGTTGCCTCTACCTGATAGACTTTCCATAGGGCGAGTTCTAAGGGCGCTTAGCCCTATAACTTTTTGACTTTCTGAAATGTAAATTTGTTATAGAGCACAGATTTAATGCGCATTTTACCCTCTATTTGTGGTATTAATTGTGGGTGATTTCGTGCAAAATCTTGTCTTTTGTTAGTCGCTGAAATGCAATATATTACAAGGTTTCATAAAGAGAAAGGGCTTTTAACGGCTTGATTTTCTGAAAATTAGTCAGCAAAATAGACATGGTAATTTTAATTAACTTCTTGTCTATCAATGATTGACGCGATTTCGTCTTGCTTCTTCTGAATATCTTTATATTCGTCAATAGTAAGTCCTGTTTCCCACGCTTCCTTTGTGTATTCTAATTCACTTTCAACCATTTGCTTTTCCATTTCGGCAACTGATGCTATTTGCTTTAATGATTGCTTGTCTTTTTGGAGTTGTTCTATCTTTCCTTCTTGTTCGTGGATGGTTATGGTGTCTGCTTTCAAAGTCTTGACAAATTGCTCAAATGTCTTGTTGCTGTCTTCTCCACTTTCTTCATAGTCAAGGTTAATATACTTTCTCAGCATTTCAGCCATTTCTTCTTGATTTATACAAAGATACCTTCTGAAATTCTCTTCTGAGGTATGTCCTGTAAGCGCCATTGTATGCGACCACGATTTACAAGCGAGATACAAATTAGTGGCAAATGAGCGCCTTCCTGTATGGCTACTAATCAATTCGTATTTTTGGAATACTTTGATTTCAGGACGTCCTTTTACCCAAGTGAAACTTTCTAATTTTTGGTTTATTCCTGCAATCATAGCACATTTCCTTACTTGCTCATTGTATTTTGACTTATCCACTACTTTTGGTAGATTACCATTGTACTTTTTATAGATTTCTATGACTTGATTGTGTAAAGGTATTCTGAGTTTTGAGTGTGTTTTTTGGATAAGTATTGTAATGCTCTCATTTCCTTCTTCCATATTCCAAGTGGCTGATTTCAGATGTTTCAAATCTGAATATCTTAATCCTGTCCGTGCTGATATAATGAATAAGTCCTTACTTTCTTCTATATGGCTTTCTTGTCCGATTTTATACTCTTTGCGGATTTTGTCAGTGAGTTCAAGATTATAAAAATCATTTAATTCTTTGTCTGTGAGATATATTTTTGTGAATTGTATTGTTTTAGATGTCCATTTCTTAAACGCAGGGTTTTTGAGTAGTCCTTTGTCAAAAGCGTCCCTCAACATAGTTTTCATTTGACTATGAGTGCCCGTTATGGAATTCATAGACAATTCTTGCTCATTGATTAGATAATCGTCAAATTTTGCCTGAAAATCTTCGTCAAAAATGGCGAAACTATCCCTCAAATTGTTGTCATGAATGAAATCCTTATATCTGCGTAAAGTGTTCTTATAATTGACAATGGTTTCTTTTTTGGGCTTAATGCCTGTTCGTGAATTTGGTGTCCTACTCCACTTGTCAATGAATAATGAGAAAAACTCAGTAGGGGTTTGCCTTGACGCCTTATCTCTTTTCTGTTCTTCTTCAGCATTTCCGAGAATTATACTTTTCGCTTTGTTGAAAAGTTCCTGTATGTAATCGTCTCCTTCTGTATGATTGGGCGTTAGTTTATCTAATCCGCAATACTCTTCTAAAAGTTCGTCTAATAGTTCTCTCAGGTGTTTCAAATTCCTATTTACCCTTTTGGAAAGTGCTTTTTCCGCTTTCTTTTGTCTGCTGTCTTCAATGGCGCTTTCTGTTTCTATATCCCACCACTGGGGTAAAATGCTCTCTCCGATACCTACTTTTTTCCTGAAATAGCCCTTGCTTAAAACAAAGTTAATTGGGGTAGGGGTTGTGCTGTTTATGTCTTTCAGGTAGAAATGATATTTTATGTCCTTTGCCATAGTCTTGTCCTTTGTTGCAAAGATAGCAAAAAAACACCCCCATTTTACATGGGGGAGCAAAAATAGGGGGCAAAAATTGCCGTTTTTGTGTGTTATCTTGATTGTATCTTTTGCGGAAACCTACATTTAACTTGCTGATTTATCCATGTTTATTAGCAAGGAGCCTCCGCAAAGGCAAATTATAGCCATAAGGTGTCCACTATTCCCACTCGATAGTTGCGGGTGGTTTGGAGGAGATATCGTAGCAGACTCGGTTAACTCCCTTGACCTTGTTGATGATCTCGTTGGAGACTTTTGCAAGGAATTCGTACGGGATGTGAACCCAGTCTGCTGTCATTCCGTCATTTGAAACAACGGCCCTGAGGGCGATCGTGTACTCGTAGGTTCTCTCGTCTCCCATCACGCCAACGCTTCTTACCGGAAGGAGGATAGTTCCCGCCTGCCAGATGGAATCGTAGAGCGGCCTCATCTTTTTGCCGTTGACGGTTACTTCAGATTCTTCTGCTGCAAAGCCGTTGGATGCCGGAGGAAGTTCCGTCATATAGGTCCTGAGGTTGGAGATGAAGATATGGTCTGCTTCCTTGAGGATGTCCAGCTTTTCTTTTGTCACTTCTCCGAGGACCCTGATTCCCAGGCCCGGACCCGGGAACGGATGCCTTGATATGAGTTCTCTCTTGATACCCAGCGCCCTGCCGGTCCTGCGGACTTCGTCCTTGAAGAGGGAGCGCAGAGGTTCCACGATTTTTAGGTTCATCTTTTCCGGCAGTCCGCCCACGTTGTGGTGGGACTTGATTGTGGCGGACGGGCCCTTTACGCTGCTTGATTCGATGACATCCGGATAGATGGTGCCCTGGGCCAGCCACTTGGCGTTCTTGATCTTCTGGGCTTCGGTGTCAAACACTTCTATGAATGTGCGGCCGATGGCCTTGCGCTTGCCTTCCGGCTCGGAAATGCCCTTGAGAGCCTCCAGGAAACGGTCCGCAGCCCTTACGCCAGTAACGTTAAGGCCCATATCCTGATACTGGGCCAGCACATCCTCAAACTCGTTCTTTCTCAGAAGGCCGTTATCCACGAATATGCAGTGGAGGCGGCTCCCGATGGCCTTGTTAAGCAGAACTGCGGCAACGGAAGAATCCACTCCGCCGCTGAGGCCGAGGATTACTTCGTCATCGCCGAGCTTGGCCTTGAGGTCCTTTACGGTCGCTTCAATGAAGGATTCCGTGGTCCAGTCTCCCTTGCAGAGGCATACTCCCTTTACGAAGTTGCGGAGCATAACCCCGCCGTAAGCTGTGTGGAACACTTCCGGATGGAACTGGAAGGCGTATATATTTTTTGAAGGAATCTTGTAGGCCGCATTCCTGACGGTAGGGGTGGATGCGATCAGCACGGCTCCGTCCGGCAGCTTTGTGATGGAATCCCCGTGGCTCATCCAAACCTGGGAAGTCTTTGGGATATCCTTGAATATCGGCTCGTTTTCCTCGGCGACCGTAAGTTCCGCCCTTCCGTATTCCCTTGTGTTTGAAGCCTCCACGGCACCTCCCTGAGTATGGGCGATATACTGGGCTCCATAGCAGATGCCAAGGATCGGCACCTTGCCTTCGAAATCGCCGAGATTTACCTTAGGGCTTTTCTCATCCCTTACGGAGAACGGGCTTCCGGACAGGATTACGCCCTTGACATCCTCCGGGATGGTTTTGTTTTCCAGATCGGAGAAAGGGAATTTGTTAAAAGGATAGATTTCGCAGTAAACATCGAGCTCCCTGACTCTTCTGCCTATGACCTGAGTCACCTGGGAACCGAAATCAAGTATGATTATTCTCTCCATTGAATTTAGATTGAAGCGGGTGCACAAATATAGTGCAAATAGAGAGAATTTGAAGTATATTTGCGCCCGTTATGCAGAATATTAGGAATATAGCGATTGTGGCCCACGTGGACCACGGAAAGACCACGCTCGTGGACAAGATGATTGCCCAGGCCAAGGTAACGAGGGAAAGCGAGAAGAATCCGGGGCAGCTTATCCTGGACAACAACGACCTTGAGAGGGAAAGGGGTATCACCATCCTCTCCAAGAACGTGAGCGTGCCATACAAGGGATACAAGATCAACATCATAGACACTCCGGGCCACGCCGATTTCGGAGGCGAGGTGGAGAGGGTGCTCAATATGGCGGACGGAGTCCTGCTGCTGGTGGATGCCTTCGAAGGCTGTATGCCGCAGACCAGATTCGTGCTCCAGAAGGCACTGGAATTGGGAAAGAAGCCTCTGGTGGTCATAAACAAGGTGGACAAGCTCAACTGCCGTCCTGAGGAGGTCAACGACCAGGTGTTCGAACTTATGTTCAACCTCAACGCCAATGACGACCAGCTGAACTTCAAGACCGTTTACGGCTGCGCAAAGCAGGGCTGGATGAGCCTGGACTGGAGGAAGCCGACCACAGACCTTACAACCCTGATGGACCTTATCATCAGCGAGATACCTGGTCCTGAGCAGAACCTCGAGGGAACCCCTCAGATGCTGATATCCTCTCTGGAATACTCTCCTTATGTAGGCCGTATAGCCGTGGGAAGGATTAAGAGAGGCGTTCTGAAGGCCGGACAGGAAATAACCCTCTGCCACAGAGACGGAACCCAGGTCCGCCAGAGAATCAAGGACCTGATGGTATTCACCGGAATCGAGAAAACCAAGGCAGAGAGCGTCGAGAGCGGAGATATCTGCGCTGTGGTGGGCATCGAGGGCTTCGAAATCGGAGACACCATCGCTGACCATGAGAATCCGGAGCCGCTGCCTCCGATCACCATAGACGAGCCTACGATGAGCATGCTCTTCTGCATCAACGATTCCCCGTTCTTCGGCCGTGACGGCAAGTACGTGACTTCCCGCCACCTGAAAGAAAGGCTGGAGAAGGAACTCGAGAAGAACCTTGCCCTTAGGGTAAAGCCGGGCAAGACCTCTGACTCCTTTATAGTATATGGCAGGGGCGTGCTCCATCTGTCAATCCTCATCGAGACGATGCGCAGGGAGGGATTCGAGCTGCAGATCGGCCAACCGAAGGTAATCGACAAGAACATCAACGGCACCCGCTGCGAGCCTGTGGAGCATCTTATCATCGATGTTCCGGATGAATATGTGGGCAGGGCCATCGAGATGACAACCCGCCGCAAGGGAGCCCTCCTGCACATGGATCATCGCGGAGACAGGGTGCATCTGGACTTTGACATTCCATCCAGAGGCATCATAGGACTCAGGAGCAACCTGATCACTGCCACTTCCGGAGAGGCTATCATGGCTCACCGCTTCAAGGATTACGAGCCATACAAGGGAGAAATCGAGAAAAGGACCAACGGTTCCCTGGTAGCCCTAGAGACAGGCCAGGCCATTGCATACTCAATGTGGAAGCTTCTGGACAGGGGCAAGTGGATCATCAACCCTGGAGAAGACGTTTATGCCGGCCAGGTAGTAGGCGAGTACACCAGGGCTATGGACCTGAATGTCAATGTCTGCATAAAGAAGAAGCTTACCAACGTAAGAGCCTCAGGTTCAGATGAGAAAGCAGTTCTTCCTCCGCCTATGCAGTTCACCCTCGAGGAGATGCTGGAATACATCCAGGATGACGAGCTGGTTGAGGTAACCCCTAAGCATCTGCGCATCCGCAAGATTTATCTGGACGAGAACGAGAGGAAGCGTCACAAGATGCAGGGATAAAACTTGCATTTTGAAAAATAATCAGTATATTTGCGCCCCATTATGGATTACAAGATTCACATAAGCGGACTTGCACAAGGTAAATACGAGTACGAGTTCCCGGTTAAGGGAGATTTGTTCAGGGAGTATGAGAACCAGCAGGTTATTGACGCTGATGTGACTGCCAGGGTTACATTGGAGAAAGGAAGCGGATGGATGAACGCCCACCTGAGGGGTGAAGGAAAGGTAACCGTGCAGTGCGACAGATGCCTTGAGGATATGGATATCCCCGTGAATTTCAGCGCAAGTCTTGCGATCCGTCCGGCTAAACTGGGAGAGGAAACGGAAGACTCAGACGAGTTCATTATCGTGGATCCTTCAGAGGCTGAGGTAGATCTGAAGCAGTTCATATACGATTATATCTGCGTGAATCTGCCGATGGTCTCCAGCCACCCGGAAGGGGAATGTAACCCTGAGATGCTGGCAAGGATAGAAGCCCTGAGAGCCGGACAGGAAAAGAAGAAGGAAGAAACTGAAACCTATTCCCCGTTCAGTGGTCTTAAAGACCTTCTGGACAAAGG
>JAGCXV010000080.1 GCA_017961175.1 Bacteroidales bacterium | reverse complement strand
TTCTCAAGGGAGAGGGCGTGCCAGCTTTCTTCCAGTTCGCCGAGCCTGATTTCCAGCTCCTTCTTCAGGAGATCCCTGGTCCTTAGAGTGCTGAATTCCAGCACCTCGGATACGGTCAGGAAGTGCGGCTTGTTATCCTTTATGACGCAAGTGTTCGGGTTGATGGAAACCTGGCAGTCCGTAAAGGCGTAGAGAGCATCTATGGTCTTGTCAGGGGATTCTCCGGCGGCAAGGGTAACCACGATCTCAGCCTTCTTTCCGCTCAGGTCCTCAACCTTGCGTACCTTGATCTTGCCCTTGTCATTGGCGGCTATGATGCTCTGGAGAATGTTGCCGGAATTCTTTCCGAAAGGAAGCTCGGTGATTTTCAGGGTCTTCTTGTCAATCTTCAGGATTCTGGCCCTGACGGTGATCTTTCCGCCGCGCTTGCCGTCTGCATAGCGGCTTACGTCCATGATTCCTCCGGAAGGGAAGTCAGGATAAAGGTGATATTCCTCTCCCCTCAGGAAAGCTATGGAGGCGTCGATAATCTCGTTGAAATTATGCGGAAGAATCTTGCAGTTGAGTCCTACAGCGATTCCGTCAGCTCCTTGATAAAGAACCAGCGGGAACTTTACAGGCAGGGTGACAGGCTCCTTGTTCCTTCCGTCGTAGGAGTTCATCCACTCCGTGGTCTTCGGGTTGAAAACCACCTCCAGCGCAAAGTTGGAGAGCCTTCCCTCGATGTATCTTCCTGCGGCGGCCTCGTCTCCGGTTATGGTGTTTCCCCAGTTTCCCTGGCAGTCTATCAGCAGGTTTTTCTGCCCGATCTGCACCAGGGCGTCCTTGATGGAGGCATCGCTGTGAGGATGGTATTTCATGGTTTCTCCCACGATGGTGGCTACCTTGATAAGGGAACCGTCGTGGATCTTCCTCATAGCGTGCAGAATCCTTCTCTGAACCGGCTTGAGTCCGTCTTCGATGTGCGGTACGGCGCGGTCCAGAATAACATATGATGCGTAGTCCAGGAACCAGTTCTTGAACATTCCCGGAAGCCTGTACTTGTTATCTCCCTCCTTCAGAAGCTTTGAGAACTTGCCTTTCGGCTCTTCTTGCTGCAATTCTTCCTGATTTATATCTTCCCTGTCTATCTCTGACATTTCTCTATCTATTGTAATTCCGCGCAAATTTACGAAAAAATCGCGCCTTCAAAATTCTATTCGTACCTGAGAGCCTCTATAGGATCCAGCGCCGCGGCTTTCTTTGCCGGGAGGTAGCCGCTTGCAACTCCCACCGCAATGCAGATAAGCACGGCGGCTATGATCCACACCCAAGGAGTAATGAATGCCACATTCATGATTTTTGCCACCAGCGCTCCCACAAGAAGGCCCAGGATGATTCCAATGATGCACCCGATCTGGGCGATTGCCACGCTCTCCACCAGGAACTGCTGCCTGATAAGGCGGGCTGAGGCTCCGATGGCTTTACGGATTCCGATTTCCGCCGTCCTTTCCTTTACGCTCACCAGCATGATGTTCATCAGGCCGATGGCCGCTCCCAGAAGGGTAATCAGACCTATGATTCCGGCTATTAGGGTAATGGTTCCCATAGTCTTGCTGGCGCTCTTGGCCATTGTCTCGTTATAGCTTATGCTGAAGTCTGTCTCGTCTGCCGGAGAAAGCCTCCTGATAGAGCGGAACAGCGTTTCGGCCTCAGAATAAAGATCTTCCATCTTGGCCAGGGACGATGCCGGACGTATTCCTATGGAGAATGAAGTGGCGTTGAACCTTGCCCTTCCGTTTGTTACCGGTATGATTGCCGCCTGGTCTATGCTGTTGCCCATTCCTCCGGAAGAGGATTTTGCCAGCACTCCCACTACCATATATGGGTTGCCGCCGATGATAACGGAGTTTCCCAGCGGATTTTCATTGCTGTCGAACAGGGTAGCCGCAACGCCATTTCCCAGAACACACACAAAGGAGGCATCGCGGATGTCCTTTTTTGTCAGATCCCTTCCTTGCTCGATGGTGAAGTTGTTGAAAAGGACATAGTCCTCGTCGCTGAGTATGGCGGAAACATTAGGGCTGGTGCTCTTCTCCGCCCTTTTGAGTGTCATTCCCCCGTTCCGGTAGAAGACGGTTACCACGCAAGGGTTTTGTGGAGAGAACATTTCCTTGAATGATGTGGCCTGGAAATAGCTGATAGCGCTGTTGTTTCGGATTCGGCCTGTCCTTTCTCCGCCAGAAGACCTGAATTCCGGCTGGATGAAGAAAGACTGCGATCCTATAGAGGCAAAACTTTCGTTTACCTCATGCTTGAGAGCCTCGGTTGCCGTGAGGATACCCAGCAGGGAGGTGATGCCGATGGCTATCATCAGTATTGTCAGGACGCTCCTTAGCTTGTTGCTTTTGATGGATTTAAGGGCGACCTTCACATTCTCCCTCACCAGCGGTGTCATCAGAACTCGTCTCTTTCTTTCCATGCCCTTAACTTTTAGAGCCGTAAAAGTAGGAAAAATAGTTTAATCGGCCTATCTTTGTCAGATAAACAGGTAGAATTATGGCAAGATCAGAAAATACGGGAAGATCCGCTTCCAGGTCAAGGAAGCCTTCTTCAGCAAAAAGGCCTTCATCAGCAGCAGGCAAACGTTCATTCTCTCCAAAGAAATCCTCTTCCGCCGGTCCTAAGAAGAGTTTTTCTCCCAAAGGCCCATCCACCGGTCCGAGGAAATCCTTCTCAAGAAGCGCATCGGCAGGTCCAAAGAAGAGCTTCTCGTCCAGAGGCCCGGCAACCGGAGCAAAGAGAACTTCATCGCCGAGGAGTGCCGAGGCTCCGAAGAGGTCATTCTCTCCGAGAGGAACAGCCGCTCCAAAGAGAGCTTCAACTTCCGGAAGGACATCCGCTGCCATCAAGAAGGCTTTCTCAACTCAGCCAGCCAGAACCAAGCGCACCCGCAGCGATTTCGAGCAGGTAAGAAGCCAGCTTGAAGGAAGGGAGGCCGTTGTTTCCGCTAGGAAGCCGCGTGTAGAAGCCTACACCCCGAAGCCTCGCAAGCCAAAGGCAAAGGGAGAGGAAGGTATCCGCCTGAACCGTTTCATCGCCAATTCCGGCCTGTGCTCCAGAAGGGAGGCGGACGAGTACATACTCCAGGGTGTCATAACCATTAACGGTCAGACTGTTACAGAACTTGGAACCAAGGTGTTCCAGACAGACGAGGTCCGCTTCGACGGCAAGATTATCCAGGGTGAGGAGAAGGTTTACATCATAATGAACAAGCCGAAAAACTGCGTTACCACAACGGACGATCCTCACGCCCGCAAAACCGTTATGGACCTGATTGCCGGTAAGTGCCCTCAGAGGGTTTATCCTGTAGGCCGCCTTGACAGGGATACTACAGGCGTTCTCCTCCTTACCAATGACGGAGACATGACTGAAAAGCTCACTCATCCTTCTTATAACAAGAAAAAGATCTACCACGTGTTCCTGGACAGAAATCTTAACCAGGCTGATTTTGACAAGATTCTCAAGGGAGTTTACCTGGATGACGGAATGATTAACGCAGACGCTTTGTCCTATATCGACGGAGACCAGACGCAGGTGGGAATTGAGATACACAGTGGAAGAAACCGCATCGTCAGGAGAATCTTCGAGGCTCTTGGCTACAAGGTCGAGAAGCTGGACCGTGTTTATTTTGCAGGCCTTACAAAGAAAAACCTCAGGAGAGGCCAGTGGAGATTCCTGACAGAAAAGGAACTTGGCATCCTGAAGATGGGATCATACGAATAGGATATGGAAGACAAGATCAACCGCTCAGGTTTTGTAAACATCATCGGCAACCCTAACGTGGGCAAGTCCACCCTTATGAACGCCCTCGTTGGGGAGAAACTGTCCATAGTGACCGCCAAGGCCCAGACCACCCGGCACAGGATTATGGGCATTGTCAACGGAGACGACTACCAGATAGTGTTCTCAGATACTCCCGGCATTCTCAAGCCGAGCTACGAGCTTCAGGAGGCGATGATGAACTTTGTGGACACCGCCATCGGAGATGCTGATATAATCATCTATGTCACCGATGTTTACGAGTCTTCCGAGAAGAACAAGGAATATGTGGACAAGCTGAATCTCCTTTCTGTTCCGGTGATTGTCATCATCAACAAGATTGACAAGATCGAGGATTCGAAGCATCTTGATGAGCTTGTCGAGAAATGGCATGGCCTTGTTCCAAAGGCGGAAATCCTTCCGATGAGCGCCCTGACAAAATTCAATACGGACATCCTCCTTAACAAGATAGTTTCCCTGCTTCCGCAGCAGCCTGCCTGGTACGACAGGGATGTTTTCACAGACAAGAACCTGCGCTTCTTCGCTTCTGAAATCCTGAGGGAGAAAATCTTGGAGAACTATACCAAGGAGATTCCTTACTGCACGGAAGTAGTGATAGAAAGTTTCCAGGAATCAGAGGAACTCTATTCCATCGAGGCCGTGATAAATGTAGTGAGAGAATCCCAGAAAGGCATCATCATAGGCAAGAAGGGAGCCGCCCTCAAACGTGTTGGAACCCAGGCGAGAAAGGAGATGGAGAACTTCTTCGAGAAGAAAGTCTTCCTCAAGATTTTCGTAAAGGTTGATCCTTCCTGGAGAGAGAATAAGAAGGAGTTAAAACGCTTCGGCTATATCCAATAGGGGCCTGCTCGGCGATGGCACTTTGCCCGGAGAGAAAGGCCGAGGGCGATGGTGTTCCGTCCCGAAAGAAAGGCTGGGGCGATGGTGTCTTGCAAGTTATTGAAAAACAGAGGTATATAAAATAAGCATAGTTTTATGAAAACGGTTATTTTGCAGATATTTGAAAATAAGATAGTTACAAAGCACCATCGCCCCTTGGTGCTTCTTCTATTTCTTTTGTTTCTTGCAAAAAGTCTCGATGCTTCTCCAATAAATGCGGACTGCACGCTGAGGCTGGACTACATCTTCTCGGGTGACGCTACACATACTGAGATTGCCCTTGCAAAGATGGGTAAGCTGGAAGGCTGGTGGGGAAGAACTGTCAACATGGACAGGTTCCTGCTGCGGGGCAACGGTCAGATAACTCTCAGGGATTCAGCCACAAACCGGGTCCTTTACTGCAACTCTTTCTCTACGCTTTTCTCAGAGTGGCAATCCACTCCCGAGGCACAACATACCAGGAAGGCCTTTGAGAACGTGTATCTTGTGCCGATGCCAAAGAATACAGCTTACGTTACAGTCCAGATATTTGACAAGATGGATTGTATTGTAGCTTCTTTTACCCACGTTGTCCATCCGGATGATATCCTCATACGTCCGGTAGCATCTCCTTACACTCTGGACAAGTGCCGTTATGTCCACAAGGGCGGAGACAACAGAGAAGCCATTGACATTGCGATTGTCGGAGAGGGCTACACCAAAGAGGAAATGGAGATTTTCTATCGCGATGCAAAAGAAACCGCAGACCAGATTCTGAGTTATGAGCCTTTCAGGAGCAATGCCGCCAGATTGAACTTCATCGCCGTTCCGGTGGAAAGCAAGGAAAGCGGAGTCAGCATTCCTCTGATGAACATTTGGAAGCAGACGGCTTTTTCTTCTAGTTTCTCCACTTTCTA
>JAGCXV010000079.1 GCA_017961175.1 Bacteroidales bacterium | reverse complement strand
GTGGATTTACGTGATGGACAAGGACGGAAAGGGCGCAACCAAGCGCAAAATCAAGATCGGCAGGCAGAACCCTCAGTACTTTGAGGTGCTGGAAGGCCTGAATCCAGGAGAGAAGGTAATCACTTCCAGTTATGACAACTACGGCGACAGCGATGTACTTGTATTCTAAAGAATTGATAAAAGAAAACAATAATAATTCAGCTATGATTAAAGTAAGCAATCTTTCAAAGGTCTTCCGTACGGAAGAAATCGAGACCACTGCACTTGACGGTGTTTCATTTGAGATCAAGCAAGGGGAGTTTGTGGCCATAATGGGGCCTTCCGGATGCGGAAAGTCAACCCTTCTGAACATCCTCGGCCTTCTGGACAATCCTACGGGCGGAAGCTATCAGCTTCTTGGAACCGAGGTGGCCAAGCTGAAGGAAAAAGAGAGGACAAAATTCCGCAAGGGCAACATCGGGTTTGTTTTCCAGAGCTTCAACCTCATCGATGAACTTAATGTGTATGAGAACGTTGAACTTCCTCTAAGGTATCTGAACATATCTGCATCGGAGAGGAAAAAGAGAGTTACCGAGATGCTCAAGAGGATGAATATCTCTCACCGTGCAAAGCATTTTCCTCAGCAGCTTTCAGGAGGTCAGCAGCAGAGGGTTGCAATTGCCAGGGCCGTGGTTTCCAACCCGAAACTGATTCTGGCCGATGAGCCTACAGGTAACCTGGATTCAAAGAACGGCAAGGAGGTCATGGACCTGTTGAGTGAATTGAACAAGGAGGGAACCACAATCGTGATGGTTACCCACTCCCAGAAAGACTCCACATTTGCCCAGAGGGTGATTGACCTGTTTGACGGACGTATAGTAAACGACGTTAAGAATCTGCTTTAAAGAATATTATGAGAACATATCTCCGTTTCCTGAAGGAACACAAGTTTTATACTCTGATAGAAATCATAGGCATTAGTGTGGCTCTGGCTTTCATTATCCCGCTTCTGAGCTATACCAATGACCTGTGGAGGCTGGACCACGAGAACCGGGACTATGACCGTATATACACGATGACCCTGTGGGGCAAGTATCTGGGCGGATGTTTCGACCAGCCGGAGTTTCTGAAATCCAATATACCGGAAGTTGAGCAGACGACTCTTTTCAGCGCCACCCGCCCTGCGGACATAAAGATTGGTGATGAAAGCTACAGCATTGAGCTGCTTCTGTGCGATTTGGATTTCTTTGACTTCTTTCCTACAAGGTTCATCTCAGGAAACCGCAATGTTCTCAGCGACAACACTAACGCTCTGGTGTCCGAGAGCTTCGCCCGCAAGGCGGGCTGGGGCAGAGATGCCGTGGGCAAGCACTTTGTGCTGGATGATCTGGAATATACAGTAGAAGGCATAATCGGCGATTATGAAAGGTCTCTGATGCTGCCTCACGATGTGGTAATCAACATTGCAGGACCTACTCTCCAGTATTACTGGAAGAATCCGCAGCGGATGCACCAGAAAGACCTCTGCCTTTTCAAGGTGAAAGATGGTACAGACCGGGATGAACTGATTGCAAAGATCCGCTCGGCGGCCAGAAACAATTATAGCAGCATGTTATATCTTGAAGAAGCCTCGGAAGAAGACGTTAAAAGGATCCTGGAGGAGCAGGTCAAGCTTTTCCGCTACGATGAGCTGTCGGATACTTCAGGAGGATGTCTTACAGCATCAAAGAGCTATTTGTTTGATTTTGTTTTGATACTCAGCCTTGTGCTGCTTATGTTCGCCTTGTTCAACTACATTGCTCTCAATGTGGCAATGGGGTCTTTCAGGGCCAAGGAAATGGCTACGCGCAGGCTTCTGGGGTCTTCCAGAAAGGATGTTCTGGGCAAGCTTCTGAAGGAGTCTCTGATACTGACTTCCATCTGTTTCGTTCTTGGTGTGGCTGTTTCATATCTGATTGTGCCTCAAATCAATGCAGTATTCCGTACTACAGGGCTGGGATTTGACGTGAGAGTGGGCTATAACTGGCAGAGCCTTCTGATGTACGTTGCGCTTGGTGTTGTGGTGGGCCTGATTGCGGGGTTTGTTCCGGCCATACTTATATCGCGATACAAGGCAATAGAGGTAATCAAGGGAGAGATGAGGGCCAAAAGCAAAATGGTGTTCAGCAAGGTATTCATCTTTGTCCAGTGCCTTGTGACTATGGTTCTTCTGACGGCTTCTCTGGTTTATGTGTTCCAGTACAGGAAGATGGTTTCTCTTCCTTTGGGTGCAGATGTGAAAGATGTCTATTATCTGTACGGGCCATACGCCCATCACGAGCTTGACCCTGCGATTGAGGCACTCAGGAAACTGCCTTTCGTGGAAAAGATTGGATATTGTGACGACAAGCCGGGCACTCTTTCAGAAAGGGCTTTCATCACGGATGAATCGGGTTCCACCCAGATGATTGTAAATACTTCCGATGGGGCGGAGGAAAAACGGGGATACAACGTGTCCAAACTCTACTGCGACCGTGGAGCCTTTGAGGCATACGGCTTCAAGATCGTGAAGGATTTCAAGAGGGAAGAAGACAGGGTAGGATATTTGACTGAAGGCCTGGTCAAGCTGATGGGGCTCAACCCTGAGGACATCCAGCCTACGCAGGATCAGCTTGACAACCTGGGTATTACGGCAGTGGGAGGAATTATAGAGGACTTCAGGGGAAGCTATTATTACGACAATGCTACCTATGTCTGCATAATGGATGACTGGTATGTGAACCCGACTGCTTATTACAAGTCTTTGGCTATCAAGGTCAACGGCCACCACGGCGCTGCTGAAAAGGAGATAATGGAGTGCCTCAAGAACACTCTCGACCAGTCCTGGGGTATCTACAAGGAGCCTCACAGCAAGGGTTTTGTTCCCGCGTTGAACCGTGAGCATCTGAAGGATGAACATGCGCTGATGATTCTTATTCTGATGTTTGCCGGTCTTATGCTCATACTGTCTTTACTCGGCCTGACGGGCCTGAGCACCTGGTTCATATCGCTGAAGGAACACGACATTGCAGTCAGGAAAGTCTTTGGCGGTACAGTTTCCTCAGAGACCTGGAAAAATGTCAGGGGTTATATGATTCTGGTAGTGATAGCCTGCCTTGTTGCAATTCCTCTGGCCTGGTATATCTGTAAAGACCTCCTTTCAGTCTATGTCCATAGAGTAAATCTAAGCGCCTGGTTCTTCATTGCTGCTTTGCTGATTATCGTTGCTTTCTCCTTTGCCGCTGTTTCCATCCAGACCCTACGGGTTACCCGCCTCAACCCGGCCGGAGTGCTTAAGAAAGAATAACGATGATACTACGAAACCTAAAGAGTCTTATACGCCGGTATCCGCTGGCTGTTGTCCTTAATTTCACAGGTCTGGTGGCAGCATTGCTTGCCTTCGCCCTGATATTCTTGCAGGCGGATTATGAGCTGTCTTTTGACAAATGCCATCCCACCTCGGACAGGGTTTTCAGGGTTGACAAGAAGGCTGATGAGTCTCTCTTCCGCAACATACTGCCTAGAGGCTTTGCAGATGATATAATTGCTTCATCTGCACACATAGAGGCGGGATGCACACTCGTTCCTTTCTTCGGAGAGGTGTTTTTTACAGCCGCCGAAGAGGGCAAAACTCCGGTCGGCTACAAGAGGACTGTCATCTTTACCTCTGAACGTTTCATTGATGTGTTCGGAATAAAGATGGTAGAGGGTAATAGCAAGGCATTGGAAACGCCAGGTACGGTCATCATTCCGCAGTCTCTGGCTCAGGTTTTGTTCCCGGGCGAATCTGCACTCGGCAAGTTGCTCAAGACAGATTCCAAGTATTTGGAACTGGCCAAAGAGGCAATCGTGTCAGGTGTCTATGAGGATTTTCCTTCCAACACCCAGCTTGGGAATGACTTGTATATGCCGGTAGGTGATATACAGAAGGGATCTTACGGTGGAGCCAATTTTGTCTGCTATCTGCTTTTGGATGATGCCGCAAACGCTCAGGCGGTGGCTGACGAGTTCAATGCACATTTTGATTTCAAGCCTCACGGCGATTGGCTTACTCCCATTGAGTTAGTGCCTCTGACAAGTATATATTTCAGGAACGAGGGAAACATATACAAGAGCGGCAGTCGCTCTCAGCTTCTTCTGCTTATCGCGATAGCCATACTTATCCTGGCCATAGGTATGATAAACTTTACCAATTTCTATGTGGCGCTTACTCCGCTTCGTATCCGTAGCCTTAACCTCCAGAAAGTTCTGGGATCTTCTACCGGAAGGCTTAGGCTGCTTATAGTTGCAGAAGCCGTTGTCTGGTGTATTTGCGCTTTTGTTCTGGCGGCTCTGTTGTTGAAGCCAGTTTCTGAAGCGCTACTGACAAACGGTGTGCTTATGCAGTCTTTCTCGGTAGGGAAGCATCTGGGGCTTTTGCTTTTCGTGGGAGCAGTGGCGCTTGCCACAGGAATTGTTGCGGGTATCTGGCCGAGTGTATATTCCACTTTTGGGCAGCCGGCGATGATTCTCAGGGGAAACTACGGACTGTCCGCCTCGGGCAGAAAGCTTCGTGCCGTGCTGGTGGGGGTTCAGTTCGTTGTATCAATCGCTTTGTTGATATTTGTCTTTTTCGTGCAGCGTCAGAGCCGTTTCATGCAAGAGTATCCTTGTGGCTATGACAAGAACAACCTGGCTGTTGTGGATATAGGCGGGGAGAACTGTAGGGAAAAATCAGACTGGCTTCGCCAGAGGCTTTGCCAGAATCCTGAAGTGGAAGACGTGGCCTATGCAATGGAGCTCATCGGCGGGGCAGACGCTTATTCCACACAGGGTGCTGATTTTGGTCAAGGCCCGGTATCGATGAGTATGATTTACTGCAGCTGGAATTTGCCGCAGGTTTTGGGGTTGAAAATCACTGAAGGGCGGAGTTTCAACGAAGGAGAATTCGGACCGATACTGTTAGCGCAGGACTTGAAAACCAATGGAGCTGAATTAAAGGTTTATGCCGGTGAGTTTGGCGAGGGGGCACCTATAATCGGTTTCGTGAACAATGTAAATATAACTTCCCTCAGGAAGGCCGATTCTCCTGTAGCCTTCCAGGTACATACTCAGAAGGGGCACTCGATGCCTTTCGCATATATCCGCCTCTCAGAGGGTGTTGACCGTTTGTCTGCAATGAATAAGATTCAATCTGTACTGAAGGAGATGGATTCTACAATGCCGTTCGAGGTCAGGTTCTATGATTCAATCGGCAAGAACCTCTACAGCGGCGAGGAGCGCCTTCGTCTTGCCGTGTGGCTGTTCTCGATGCTTGCGGTATTGCTCTCTCTTGTAGGTATCTGGGGCCAGGTGCTGATGGATGTCCAGTACAAGAAGATGGAAATATCAGTGAAAAGGGTCTTTGGGGCAGATATGGGCCAGATTACGTCAGAGGGTTTACTTCTGTATCTGAGGACTGTTGCCGTCTGCTATGTAATTGCGGCACCGGTTGGCTGGCTGATTGTGCGGTATTATCTGCAGCAGTTCTCCCACAGGGTACAATTCTCTCCAGTTGTCTTTTTGCTTGCATTGGGGATAGTAGTGCTTTTATGTGCTGTAGTTGTGCTCTACCATTACCTGAGGACATCCAAGATGAATCCCGCAGAAGCATTGAAGATAGAATAAATCATGCGGTCACAAATTGTGACCGCATGTTGCTAATCAATTAGTAATGAACAAAAAGAATAACCATCACAGCTTTTTAGTCTTGTATCCTATGCGAGGCATAGGTGCTTTCTTCTTTTCTTCTAACTTCTTTGCCAGTTCACCGATAGCCAAATATAGGTTGTCTATGTCTTTGCTCACATCTTCAGATAGGTCATTGACAGCCTTCATGTAATCTTCTTGCTGTGCAGCCAGCAAATCAACTCTTGTTTTCAAATCTTTCAGTTCCGCGGAAACGGAAGAGGCAGTCATCAGATACTCCCTTACCCTTACAAATGCACGCATAATGGCAATGTTGGCTTCTATTGCAACATCACTCTTCAAGAGTCCAGACATCATAGCTACTCCTTGCTCTGTGAAGGCAAAGGGTGGCGCAGAGATAGGTCTAGATGAGGTCATCACAAATTGTGATGACATATTTTTCCATTCTTGGACAGTTAACTGGAACATAAAATCAGGAGGAAATCTTTTAAGATTTCTTTTGACTGCCTGGTTTAATGAACGTGTCTCCACATGGTACAATTTTGCCAGATCAAAATCCAACATCACTCTCTTGCCTCTAATCTCATGGATGAGGTCCTGCACAAAAATCAAATCTTCACTCATATCAAACAGTTATTTATTGAAAATATCAGAATGGGTTCCGGTGCGGGTCATCAGCATTACCAGTTCGTCATCCAGTTGCTGCCATAGAAGAAGCCAGTCTGATTGTATATGACATTCCCAGATACCGTTCATAGTGCCTGCAAGTTTATGTGGTTTGTATGATGAAGGAAGACATCCATCGTTAAGAAGCAAATTAATGACAGCTGTCAATTTCTCAAGTGAGTATCCTCGTTTTTTGCAAAGCTTCAGATCCCTTCTGAACTGTGTTGTAGCACGATATTTATATTTATTCATCTTCTTCCTCAATTTCCTTCATCATCTGTTCAACACTGTCATATTCTTTAACTCGACCTTCTCTGATGTCATCAAGGGCCATCTCCAGTCCTGCTTTAGGAAAGTTAACCAGAAATTCCCATCCCATTTTCTTAGCTAAGGCTTTGGCAAGCGGCACATCTTCAGATGGTATCCAGAATTCTGTGATATCCTTGCTGCCGTAAGTTGCGGCAGGTTCTTTAAGCTCTTCGGATTTCTCTTCGATGGTTTTATAGCTATTGGAAGAAGGCTCCATAACTTTTGCAGGATCTTCAACGGCTTTTTCCAGAGCCTTTCTGATGAAAGTATTGATACTGATTCCCTCTGCTGCCGCAAAGTCAGCTATAGAATTGTGGGTTGCCGGAGAAATTCTGATATTCAGGGTTCCTGTATAGCTCTTTTTGGGTTTGATACCATTATCCTCGCAAAAAAGGAGATAGTCATCTACCGCTTTATGAAAAGCGTTTGTGAGTTCTTTAATGCTTGCGCCTTCAAAATTGACCAGGCCGTCGATGCCTTCAATTTTCCCGAAAAAGACTCCGTCTGCTTCGCTGAAATTAACAGAGCCAATAAATCCTTTATACTTTAAACTATTCATATTGCAAATGTAACTAAATAATAGTTACAAAACAAAATAATCATTCAAGCTTTTTATGAATAATATTGGAACACTTTGTAAAATATTCAGCGTGTTGTAAAAAAAGTTTACAGCACCACTTCTTGTTCTTTTTAGCAAGTGTCGTATAATCAGTGGATTATGATGTGTGGCACATTTAATGATTCTTGTTGTATGACATAACTCAATATTATATGAATAGCTTTTTAAAATTCCTGGGTAAAAACAAGTTATACGCTGCGATAGAAGCGTTTGGACTGATTGTGAGCCTTGCGTT
>JAGCXV010000078.1 GCA_017961175.1 Bacteroidales bacterium | reverse complement strand
GCTCCGGAAAGGAGTCCGCGCACCGCTGCAGTATCTTCCTTGAGAGTTGCCTCAAGCTGGACTATTACGTTGTCTATACGCTGCTCCCACTTGTCCTTGGAGAAGAAGTTGTTGAGATTTGAGTATACACCTGCCGCCCAGTTGGTGAACTGGGTTTCTGCAGTGGACTTGACATTATCTGCTACTTTTTCAGGGTCAGGAGCCTTGGATTTCTCAATGGCGTCGAGTACTGAAGGCTTTAGATAATCTTCATAGATATTCTTGAGAGGTTTTGCCAGCGTGCCTTTGCTCAATTCCTTATACAATGCCTGAACCTGATCAAGAACCTTGTCTATGATATCAGCCTCTTTTATTTCTTTCTTAATATCTGAAAGAATCTTGCTTATCTGGGCACTGATCTCCTTGTACATTTCCTTAAGGAGATCCAGAACCTTGCGGATGGTCATTACAACAGGCTTAACCTGTTTCCAGAGCTCTGAACGAACTTCGTCCGCCGCTGTGAGAACCTTTTCAGTGAGAGTCTCCAGCAGGGACTCAAGCATACTCCTGAGAGAATTGAAGTCAGGAATACCCGGATAGAACAGACGTGCGATTTCCAACACCTTTGTAATCAGGTTCTGGGCATCTTCGATGGTATCTATGGGGTAAATCTGCTTGAAATAACTGATAGGAGACCTGAACATCCTCTTGATCCTACCCCACTTGAAAGTAGTGATGGTTATTGGATAGGAGAAGTTCTCCAGATTGGCAATAAAACCAGACACTGCGCCTGAAGCAGAACTGCCTGCAGAACCTATGGTACTTGCCGCTCCGCTTGTAGAAGGTACCGCACCGCTGAGCAGTGAAAGTTCTTCCTGGAGAGATTCTAGGCCAAATGGGGACACTCCGAGGAAATCTGCGGTTGCCTTGAGTCCTGCGCCTATATTGCTGGCCATCTCGTCTGTGGCTTCCTTGGCAAGGCCCTTGACTTTGGTGACTCCGTCCCCTACCGTAGAAACGGCTTTTGATATGGTGCTCTCAACTTCGTTCTGGGCCGTCTTGAGCATATTGGTAAAACCGGAAGGCAGTTTGAGGGCCACTTCTTTCTGTCCCACTATGCCCATGAAGTCCAGGACAGCATAAATCTTTGAAAGGGTGCTTGAAACCTTTTCATATAGATCCTGGTTGAATCCGGCAGAAGCCAAGGTGTCTTTAACTTCCTTGGAGAGCTGGTCGTAGATGCTTTCCATCTCCTTGACGCTCTCCTCGAAAAGATTCTGTGCAAGGGCTTTTGCCTGATCTACCGTACCGCCCAGTTCTTTCTCCAGTTTATTGACCTCAGACTCGATATTCTTCTTGAGTTCTGCAACATTTCCCGTGAAATCCTTATACAGGGAGTTGGCCTGCATCTTCACGTACTTGATCTCGTCTTTGAATACTTCCTGGCCGTTCTTGAGGATGGTGATAATCACGTGCTCCACAAGTTTCTTTGCAAGGTCCCCGACATCAACACCGTCCGCAAACTGC
Source organism: Bacteroidales bacterium (assembly GCA_017961175.1). Classification (GTDB taxonomy): domain Bacteria; phylum Bacteroidota; class Bacteroidia; order Bacteroidales; family UBA932; genus Egerieousia. The sequence goes on along the minus strand of JAGCXV010000078.1, from coordinate 3,472 downwards.
TCACCTGCCTCTTTGAGTTCCTTGATGATCTTGTCTGTCTCAACGTCCTGGAAGTCTTTGATCAGCTGGAATATGTCCTTGCCCGTATTGAACAGGGCTTTCATTATGGCCATATAGTCTGCCCCATCCTTGGACAGGTCGGAGAAAGAATCTACCAGACTGTCTGTCAATTTCAGGGTCTTGCTGATCAGGCCTGACAGCTCATTGACTTCATTACAATGGCTTATATCAAAACCGATACGGCCGAAAACTGCATCGATGACTTTGTATCCGGCATCAAGGCCCTGATCCAGATTGGTCATCAAGGATACCTTGTCATCATAAGAGGTATCCAGGTTTTCTATCGCACGTCTGACGCCGGCAAATTCCTTCTCGACATCAAGGAGCAGACTGTCCTTGGTTTTCTTAAGAAGGAGGACGATTTTATTGGTTATATCGGTGAAAGCTTCCATAAAGCGAACAGTTGGGACATTTAAATATAATTATAATATTTTTAAATACAATACTTTAGCTTAATTATTTTTATTTTTATATTTGTCATTATGAAAGTTTTTACATAATTATTCATTATGCAAAGAATTATGCAGGAGAGAGATTATGTTTATCCAGAAAAGCGTATAATTATACTTGTCAACGATTGCTTCTGGCACGGACATCAGGACTGCCCAAAAGGGAATCAGTCCCAGGCTGTCTGTGACAAATGGTCCCGCAAAAGGGAGCAGATCCAAAGGATGAACCGTAAATTGTGGACAAGACTGACGGCCAAAGGATGGACAGTAATCATAACCTGGAAATGCGAACTTTCGGAAACGGTGCAAAGGAATTCCGGTATAACCCGATTCCGGGATTATTTGATTATATTGCACAAAGAATTATCAAGACTGAAACTTTTGACCATAAAATGAAAAGAATCCTTCTGACCGCTGCAGCGGCCGTCATCCTGGCGTCCAGCGCCGCCGCCCAGCCACCTCAAGTACCGGAGAGCATCCGGTTCGCAGGGCAGACCATCACTTTCGACCGCCCTGACCTCTATGAGAGGATGGACCGCGAGCTCATCACATTCACCTATATGCACACCAACTCCACCCTTATGCTCAAGAGGTCCAACCGCATATTCCACGAGGTGGAGCCAATCCTGGAGAAGAACGGCATCCCGGACGACCTTAAATACCTGATGGTGATAGAGAGCAACCTGGACCCGGCCAGTGTATCCCCCGCCGGAGCCGCAGGGCTGTGGCAGTTCATGGCGGCTACTGCTCGCCAGTACGGCCTGGAAGTGAACAGCAACGTGGACGAGAGATACAATACTGAGAAAGCCACCGAGGCGGCGTGCAAGTACCTCAAGGACGCTTACGCAAGATACGGGGACTGGATGACGGTGGCCGCAAGCTACAACGCCGGAATGGGAAGCATATCCACCAAACTGAACGACCAGAGGGAAGACAGCGCGCTGGACCTGTGGCTAGTCACAGAAACCAGCCGCTACATGTTCCGCATCCTGGCAGCCAAGATGATGTTCGAAGATCCTATGAGCTTCGGGTTTCACGTGACGGATGCCGACAAATATATGTACCGCGAACCCCGTAAGGTAGTTACCGTAACCGATACAATCTCAAACCTGGTGGCCTTCGCCGGAGAGCACGGCACCAGTTATGCAAGGCTGAAAGAAGCCAACCTGTGGCTGAGGGAAGACAAACTGAACGATTCCTCCCACAAGGTATATTACATCATAATACCATAGGTTTTTTTATTTATTTTTTATTATATTTGAATATTCAAAAAAAGATATAGCCATTTATGAAAAAATTTTTCTTTCTCTCCTTGCTGATGGTTTTCAGCCTTAACGTCTTCGCTCAGAAAGAAGAAGCGCTCAGGCTTTTAGCAGAGAATCCTGACAGAGCCGCCTGCAATATGCATTCATATGAGTTTTTCCCAATCGAGGACACTCCTGCGCCAAAAGGATTCAAACCATTCTATATCTCTCATTACGGACGTCACGGCTCACGTTACGAACAGAATACCACCTTTGCCCGCGCAGCACAACAGGGCTTTGCGTACCTTGACCGCCTGGGACTTCTCACCCAGGAAGGAAAAGACCTTTCAGAGATGGTCAACGCAGTTGTAGACGCCCACAAGGGAATGGAAGGCTCCCTTACTCCGCGCGGAGCCCGCGAGCACAAGACTCTCGCCGCCAGAATGGCTCAGAGATTCCCCGACGTGTTCAAGAACAAGGACCGCAACGAGGTCGACAGTTTCTCCAGCACCAATTTCCGCTGCATCGTGAGCATGTGCAACTTCACCAACAGCCTCAAGGAGAAATTCCCCAAGGGAGATTTCACTTTCACCAGCTCGGAGAAGTTCATGGCATATATCAACCCCAGCCTCAGCATACGTAGGCCAATGGATCCTCCGGCACCGCCCAGAAGGCCGTCATCCTCTTCTTTCCCTGGCGCAAGACCGGGTGGACAGTCTACAGTACAGCCTTTCGTTGCAGAAAGGGGAACTCCGGGATATGACTTCACCCGCTTCCTCACTCCGTTGTTCACAGACCTTGACAAGGCTCTCAAGATTCTCGGCAACCCTGAGCCTTTCGTAAGGGCAATCTTCAATGCCGGACAGAATTGCCAGAACATAGATTTCCTGGGCATAGACATTTTCAGGAATTATTTCACCACGGATGAGCTGTATTACTTCTGGGCAAGCGGCAACGACAATGTATACCGTATGTGGGCCGGCTCCACAGAGCAGGGAGACGTAATCCGCTACGCCATCATCCCTCTTATGCAAGATTTCATCGAAAAGGCTGAAGCTGCAATGCAGCCTGGCAGCCACAGGGCGGCAGACCTCAGGTTCGGACACGACACCTCCATCCTCCCCCTCTTCGCCCTTATGGGCGTCGATGACCTCCAGCACCGCCACTTCCCCTACCGCGAGGCCCACAACAACGGATGGTACGCATTCTTCCAGGTTCCAATGGCAACCAACTGCCAGATGATATTCTACCAGAACAAGAAGGGAGAAGTGCTTACCAAGGTCCTCTACAACGAGAAAGAAATCACCTTCCAGGGCATCCAGGCCGTTTCCGGCCCTTACTATAAGTGGGATGACCTCAAGGCATACTTCCAGAAACTCTGCGACGATGCCTCCAGGCCGTGGAAGTCCCGCAGGGTAATGTAATCAGGCAATTCTTATAAATCCTAATACAGTATGAAAGCTTTATTTTCGGCTATTGCCACATTGGTGCTCAGTTGCGCAACATTGTTTGCCGCACCAGGAATCGAGCCGTTGGAGAATTCCCAATACAAAGTTAGTATCGGGGACGTCGCTATGATAGTCGACGCCGCACACGGCGGTAAGATTCTCTCCTTCACCTATCAGGGAACAGAAATCATTTCCCAGATGGAAAGGGTGAACGCTTTTGGAAGCACTTTCTGGACTAGTCCCCAGAGAGAATGGAACTGGCCTCCGGTTC
>JAGCXV010000077.1 GCA_017961175.1 Bacteroidales bacterium | reverse complement strand
TTTTGAGGTGGTTACAAAGGCTGACCAGAAACTTCCTGCTTTTAAGTCACTTGTAGAGTCTGACTATAAGGTCGGTATCTATGAAGGAGGCGGCTACCTCTCGGAAGGCATCTACCGCCCGTTCCCGACCTGCAGGATGAGGGATAACACTTACCCTGTATTCTGCCCTGTCTGTCAACGCGCAATCTCCCGCATGATAGACTATCACACGGTCAATATCGCGGAGTAATAGATTCTTAAATCTTTATTTCAAAGTGAAGATGTAGGTGATGTAGCCTACCTGGGTAGGGGCGTCGGATGGGGAGAAGCGGGCTTTCAGTGCAGCCTGCTTTGCTGCGTTCCAGAGGGTTGAATTGTTGGTGGTTGTACCTTTCTGGCCAGGGATGGCGTTGGTTACTTCTCCCTTTTCGTTGACGATGATTTTTACTACAACCGTACCGCTTTCGTTTACTGTATAGGCGGGGAGCGGAAGAGAACCCAGGGTTGATCTTCCTTCAAGCCTTACTGACGGAATGCCGTTTACTTTGCCGCTGTCTGTGTTGCCTTTGGAGTGGCCGGCCTTTAGGTCGTTCTCAACCTTTTCTGCGGTCTGGGCTGCCTTGGTGTCCTTCTTGTTGTCTGCACTCGGGAAGAGAGCCCTCTTGTCTATTTCACGCTTTGGCTCAGGGATTTCCACATCTCCCTTGCCCTGGGCGGTGGCAGGTTTTCCGGCGTTGGATTTTTCGCTCTGGAGAGGGGCCTTGGCTTTCTGGACGATGTTGACCTCCTTCTTGGGATCTGCCTCGGGAGCCCTAGGTTCCGGAGATTTTCTCTGGACGGCTTTCCTTGGAACTTCCTCTATCGGGATCTCAAGCAGAATGCCTTTTTCTGCAGGAGGCGGATATACCAGTTTGAAACCTGTAATTCCCAGTACGCAAAGCAGCACGACATGGAAGGCGATGGTGAGAACCACGCCTATCTTTTTGCCTTCTTTGGCTTGCCGCTGCTGCTTGGTAAGGGAGTACATATTATTCCGGAGAAGTTGCAAGGATGACCTTGTACTGGTTACGCTTTGCTATGTTCATCAGTTCCACCACTTTCTCGATAGGGACACTCTGGTCCGCAAGGATCGTGAAAGTTGGCTCCTCCGTATTCTGGAGAAGGGCCTGGATGGAAACTTCCACTTGCTCGAATGGAGTCTCCTGCTTCAGACCGTTGATGTGATAGGAGAAGGTATTGTTCTCCTGGTAGTGCTTTATGGAAACGCTCACCTGAGGCTTGGCCGAAATCTGGTTGGTGCTCTTCGGCAGCAGCAGCTTCAGGGCGTTCGGATTTATCAGTGTGGATGTAACAAGGAAGAAAATCAGCAGCAGAAAGACCACGTCCGTCATACTGGACATGCTGAAAGCCGCGTTCACCTTGTTCCTCTGCTTAATTGCCATAACTGTGCTTTATTGCTGTTGACTTTTTGTTTACTTGGAGCTTCCGCCCGGCTCGTGGAGCAGATCCATAAACTCAATGGTGTTGCTCTGGAGGGAGAACACAAGGTCTGACACCTTGGATGTGAGATAGTTGTATCCGAAGTAGGCAAGGATACCCACGATGAGACCGGCTACTGTGGTGATCATAGCGGTGTAGATACCGCCGGAAAGCAGGGTGATATCGATATTGTTTCCGGCCTGGCTCATGTTGAAGAAGGCCTGAACCATACCCAGCACGGTTCCCAGGAATCCGATCATAGGGGCGCCGCCGGCAATGGAAGCCAGGGTAGGCAGTCCTTTCTCCAACCTTGCAACCTCGATGTTTCCCATATTCTCAACAGCGGTCTGGATATCTGTCAGAGGTCTTCCCATCCTCTCTATTCCCTTCTCGATCAGGTGAGAAACAGGAGTGTCCTGCTGCTTGCAAAGGTTCTGTGCAGCGGCAATCTTGCCATCGTGGATATAATCACGGATGTCCCTCATGAAGTTAGGGTCGATCTTGGAAGCGCGGCTTATAGTCCACCACTTCATTCCGAAAATGTAGATGGTAATCAAGCTTAGGATTATCAGCGGAATCATCAGCCATCCTCCCTTGACGGCCATATCGATCATTGAAAGGGAAACTTTTTCTTTTGTGGCGATTGCAGCCGCGGCCTGTGTCAAAGCCTCTGCAGTATCTGCCTGGAGTAAAAATGTGAGCAATGTCATATCTGGTTATGTTTTATTTTCTTGTCTCGCGATATTGTCAGCAAAAATTGTGCTGTATTACTTTATTGGATAAGGATATTTGATGTCTGTAAGGAAAAGGGCCTCTCCCGGAACGCTGAGGCCGGCGGCGGAGCGGTCTTTCTTTTTCAGCATCTCTGCGATCCATTCAGGATCCCTCTTGTGGGTGCCGACTTCCAGAAGGGAGCCTACCATAGCCCGGACCATGTTCCTGAGGAAGCGGTTGGAGGTAACCGTGAAGACGAGCCTCTTTCCGGCGGTTTCCCTTGCAAACGGGGCCGGGAGCGGAGCTTTCTTCCAGAAGGCCTGGGTTACGGTGCAGACAGGATTTGTTACGTCGCTTCCGGTCTTCTGCAGGCTGGAAAAGTCTTTGGTGCCGATAAAATAGGCGGCCGCCTTGTTCATGGCCTCCATATCCAGTTCCCTGCACTTGAAATACCAGGTGTGAGGGCCCAGGAAAGGGGACGGTTCCGTGCTCAGGTAATACTTGTAGGTGCGGCTTACGGCATCGAATCTGGCGTGTGCCTTGGAATGCATCCTGTATATGCCCAAAACCTTGATGGAATTGGGCAGAATGGCATTTATTTTGTATAGAAAATGCTGCTTGGAACTTGCTCTCAGAGCCACTTTGGAAGCGATTTCAGCGTGGGCGATGTAATTGACTGCATTCACTCCGCTGTCTGTCCTGCCGCAACCGGTAATTTCAATGTCTTCCTTAAGCAAAAGAGAGAAAGCCTTTTGCAGCTCCTCCTGGATGCTTGGAGCATTCTTCTGGAGCTGCCAGCCGTTGAAACCGGCTCCGTCGTATGAAAGCTTTATGAAGTATTTCATTGGTGGCGTAAAGATAGGATAAAACTATAAAAAGACATAAAAAGTAATATTCAAGTTATGGAGAACGTGAACATAAAAGAACTGAACGACAGGATTCAGAAAGAGAGTGCCTTTGTAGACATCATCTCGATGGAAATGAACAAGGTAATCGTAGGGCAGAAGCATCTGATCGAGGATCTGCTTATCGGCCTGCTGGCAGACGGACACCTGCTGCTGGAAGGAATGCCTGGACTGGCAAAGACCCTGGCCATAAGCACACTCAGCGATATCATAGATGCCAAGTTCCAGAGAATTCAGTTTACCCCGGACCTGCTCCCGTCCGATATCGTGGGAACAATGATCTACAGCCAGAAGAACGAGCAGTTCCAGGTGAAGAAGGGTCCGGTATTCGCAAACTTCGTTCTCGCCGATGAGATTAACCGTTCTCCTGCAAAGGTTCAGAGCGCGCTTCTGGAAGCTATGCAGGAAAGGGCCGTTACCATCGGTGACCAGACTTATGAACTTCCTAAGCCGTTCCTGGTAATGGCAACCCAGAACCCGATAGAGCAGGAGGGAACCTATCCGCTGCCTGAAGCACAGATGGACCGTTTCATGCTCAAGGTCATCGTAAACTATCCGCGCAAGGACGAGGAGAAGCAGATTATCAAGATGCACAACGCCCAGGAATTCCCGAAGGCCAGCACAGTTCTCAAGCCGGAGGATATCGTAAGGGCCCGCAGCGTGGTGAAGGATGTTTATATGGACGAGAAGATCGAGCGCTACATCGTGGATATTGTCTATGCAACCAGAACTCCGGACGAGTATGGTTTGAGCAAGATCAAGGGAATGATCCAGTACGGAGCATCTCCAAGAGCCAGCATCTCACTGGCAAAGGCCGCCAAGGCATACGCATTCATCAAGAGAAGGGGATATGTCATTCCTGAAGACGTGAGAGCAGTGTGTTACGAGGTTCTGCGCCACCGTATCGGTCTTACATACGAGGCTGAGGCAGAGGACATCACAACAGAAAACCTTATCACGGAAATCGTAAACGTAGTAGCAGTTCCTTAAAGGAAAACCGTTATGGATAACTCTCTTTTGAAGAAAGTACGAAAGATTGAGATCCGGACCAGGAGCCTTTCCCACCAGATCTTTGCCGGAGAGTACCACTCCGCCTTCAAGGGCAGGGGTATGGCCTTCAGCGAGGTTAGGGAATACCAGTTTGGAGACGATGTCCGCAATATGGACTGGAACGTTACCGCAAGGCTCCGCTCCCCTTACATAAAGGTTTATGAAGAGGAGAGGGAACTTACGGTCGTTCTGCTTGTGGACGTGTCTTCTTCCAGTATCTTCGGAACTTCCACCAAGACCAAGAGGGAACTCGTGGCGGAGATTGCCGCCGTGCTTTCCTTCTCGGCCTCTATCAACAACGATAAGGTAGGAGCCCTGTTCTTCTCCTCAAAGGTGGAGAAGTTCATCCCTCCTAAGAAAGGAAGAAGCCATCTGCTGAGAATACTCTCCGAACTTCTGGAATTCAAGCCATCCCAGCCGGGAACGGATATTTCCGAGGCGCTGAGGTTCCTCTCCAAGGCAATCAAGAAAAGGTGCACTGCATTCCTTCTCAGCGATTTGCTGGATGTGGACTCTAGCGGCAAGCCTCGTTATGAGGAAGCCCTCAAGCTGGCTGCCAACCGCCACGAGATTTCCGCCATCAACATCTATGATCCGAGAGAAAGGGAAATACCGGACCTCGGTCTTGTAAGGGTGAGGGATGCGGAAACAGGAGCTGAAGGATGGATAGACACCTCAAGCCGCAGCGTGCGCAACAGTTACGCCCAGTGGAGCCGCAACGTGCTCGCTTCCGCCCAGCAGCTTTTCAACCGCTACAAGGTGGATACCGTAAGCATCTCCACGGACGACGATTATGTAAAGAGCCTGATAGCGTTCTTTAAGAACAAGTGATTATGAGAAAATCAATTATAGCATTGGCCGTTTGCGTCCTTACCCTTCAGGCGGGCTGGAGCCAGAGGCTGGACAAGTCCACCCTTTCCGCCGATTCCCTTCTGGTAGGGGACCAGGTGGTGTGGACTCTGGACTTTACCGTTCCCCAGGGAAAGATGCTGGCCGTTGCCCCTTATGCGGAGATTCTTGCCCGCGACACCAACATCCGCGGTTCCGTGGAAGTTGTCAGGGAATTTGAGCTTGATACGCTGAGCGTGAAGAAGAATCTGGCCCAGTTAAGGGGAAAGATTTTGCTAACCTCTTTTGACAGCGGATCTTTCCGTCTTCCTCCGCCACTTATCCTTGTGGAAAAGGACGGCGGCGCGGAGCCGGATACCCTTAAGATAGATCCCAAGACTTTGTATGTCAATACTATACCTGTAGATACCGCTACATTCAAGATGTACGATATCAAGCCCCAGGAGACATATCCGGTAACTTTCAAGGAAGTGCTGCCGTGGATTCTTCTCGGGCTTGGAATCGCTCTCCTGATTTGGGGCATAATCAGATACATCGCGATGAAGAAGAAAAACAAGGACTTTTTCGGCCGCAGCATTGAATCTGACCCGCATCACATCGTGGCCCTTAAGAAACTTGAGAAAATCCGTACGGACAAGCTCTGGCAGAGCGGCAAGGAGAAACTTTTCTACACCGGTGTTACTGATGCAGTCAGGGAATATATCGAGAAGCGCTACAGCGTAAGGGCTATGGAGCAGACATCCACTGAGATAATGGAGTCTTTGAAAGACAAGAAGATAGACGAGAAGATCCTCGGCGACCTGGGAACCATGTTCTCCACTTCGGACCTTGTGAAGTTTGCCAAGCATAGTCCGGGTGCAGAGGAAAACGAAAAGGCTATACCGG
>JAGCXV010000076.1 GCA_017961175.1 Bacteroidales bacterium | reverse complement strand
CAGGTTACGTATACAGAAACCGCAAGTGCTGCAGGCAGACATAGCGTTGGTCAAAGAGTCGAACCAGTTCATCCCTGTTGTTATCAGAGACAGGAAAGTAGCCACAGTCAGGAATAAATAAACAATAAGTGTCCTGTGGAAATAGAACCCGTTTTTCTCTCCCTTGAATGCCTGTCTGGAGACATTGGATATCTCCGTCCGGGAAAGCATGGACCAGTCCATTCTCTTCATCATAATCATGGAAAACAAGGTCACGATTCCTACTCCACCCACCCATGAAGTGGCTATTCTCCAGAACTGCAGGCCTTTAGGGAGGGACTCCACATCATTGAGTATGGACGCTCCGGTTGTTGTAAAACCCGATACGCTTTCAAACAGGGCGTTTATAAGATCAAACTCATCCCCGTACATGAAAAAAGGAAGCATCCCGAGGATGCAGGCAAGAATCCAGGAAATCACAACGATGCAATTTCCCTCCTTGAAAGTCAGCTTATGCTTCCCCTTTCGCACATAGATTAGAGGGAAAATCCCTACAAGGCCAGTTATCAAGGCCGAATAGAAAAGAAAAATGGCACTTGGGTCATTCGGAGTCAAAACAGCAATTATTCCTGATACCAACATCAAGGCACACACCAGAAGAAGCGAGACACCAATATACCAGCTGACAATTCTTAGATTCATAGGTAACGGTTTGACGATGCAAAGGTATTTGCCGTAGAATCATTTATCAATACAAAAATTTTTATCTTTGCATTGATATTATCAATCGGAGACAATCATGACACTGCAACAGCTCAAATACATCATTGCCCTCGACCAGTGGGGACATTTCGGAAAAGCGGCGGAGGCCTGCAACCTTACACAATCAACTTTAAGCCTGATGATCAAGAAGTTGGAGGAAGAACTGGATGTAACGATTTTCGACAGGGACTCCCATCCCGTAACTGCAACCCAGATCGGAAGGAGAATCATAGACCAGGCGAAGGTTGTGCTTTATAATGTCGATCAGATTAACGAGATGACGCTCTCGGAAAAAGAGAACGTGGAGGGTCCGCTCAATATCGCGATGATTTCCACCGTTGCCCCGGTACTGGTTCCTGGGCTGTTCAAGTACATCAGCAGCAATTACCCTTCCATCTCGCTTCAGACAGAAGAAATGCTTTCGGAAACAATAAGGGATAAAATACACAAGACAGAGGTCGACATAGGCATACTTACAGCCCCTATCAACGATCCGGAACTGCTTGAGATACCTGTCTATACAGAAAGCTTCTACGCGTACGTTTCCAAGACGGATCCAGCCTACTCACTGGAAAGCATCAGTCTGGAGAACCTGAGAGGAAGATCGATATGGATAATGAAAAACGGTGTGAGACTTCATGACATGTCCACCGTAAAGGAATTCAAGGCAGGCTCCTACGAAAGGTTTTTTGAAGGCGGAAGGGTTGGGATCCTCATCCAGATAGTCAATGACAACGGCGGACTCACAATCATACCGGAATCTCACATTAAACTCATAAGTCCAAACCTGAAAAACTGTATCAAGCCAATCGTTGATCCAGGCATAAAAAGAACAATAGCCCTTGCCATACGCAAAGACTATGTCCATGAGGCTATGCTAAACGTTGTCCTTAAAGCACTTAAGACCATAGTTCCGGCCAGGCTCCTGGAAAGCGTTGTCAAGAAGGATTACCTGAAACTCTGATTATTTCATCTGCTCGGCGAGGACCTTTTCCAGATCCTTGCGGTTCATCTTTCCGTCTATGCAGATGAATGTGGTCTCGTCGTTCTCCAGGGCGAGCATCACAAAACTGTTGACAATTTTCTCGTCTCCAAGAGTGTACATCCGCATTGTCTGTCCGTTATCCTTGGCTTCCATCAGAAGCTCATACTTGCCGGAAGATATGAATTTCTTCACGTCTGCAGCCAGAGCGGAATTAATGGACTGATTGTGGCTGTCAATTACATACATCCCGGTCAGCGAGGCAATTACAGGGGTAAGGTCAACTGTTCCGTCTTCCGTGTCCGCAGTTATTTCAGGGAGTTTGCCAATGAGGCGGAACATTGCCGGAGAGATGTAAACTGCGCTTACATTCTCAGCGTCAGAAAACTTCTGGTATATGCTCTTGCCATCCTGGGCAAAAGAGCCGATTGTCACGAGCAGCATTGCTGCAAGAATTGCTATGCGTTTCATTTTCTGTTGATTTTTCTGATTATCGATGCTGGCTTTCCTATTTCGTTTGTGGCCTCATAAGCCATTTCTGAGGCCTTGCTCATTTTCATGGAAATCCTTTCAAAAGTCTTTTCCACCTCGGCGTATGCAAGGCGTGGATCGTCGAAAGTGTCCTTCAGTTCACCCTGAGCCGGATTATGGAGGAATACAGCGGCAACGGTGCAGGCAGCGGCAAGGGCAAGGCCGGTTATCCATCTGGTCCTCAGCGATACAGCCGGAACCTCATCCCTTTCAGCCTCTTCAGCAATCTTCTGGCTAAGCAGCGTTTCCCTTAAACGGCTTTCCAGCCCCTTCGGAACGGGAACCGAACTGTCTTCCGCCACCTTCAGAAGATCCTCCACTTCCATCATTTCTATGTCTTCAATTCTTTTCATAATCTTTTTTTCAGCGATTTTCTTGCTTTTGAAAGCATTACTCTTATTGTCAGGTAGTTAAGTTTGGTTATCTCCGATATCTGGTCGTATGTCTTTCCTTCCACCAGCCGGAGAGTGAGGATCTGCCTCTGCCTCTCGGGAAGGGACTTTACCGCTGCCAGTACCTTCTCCAGCCTCTGACGGGAATCTATTCGCTCGTCTTGCGGAACTTCTTCCTCTTTTTCCGGAATGAAAGCCGGATGAACCTCTTTCCTTGAAGAACGGATTCGGTCAATGCAGATGTTTTTCAGAATAAGGGCGCAGTAAGCCATCGGGTTTCTGACGGAGTCCAGACCATCCCTCATTTTCCAGAGTTTCAGGTACAGGTCCTGCAGAGCGTCTTCAGCTTCCGTCTGATTCTCAAGGATATGGTAAGCAATCCTGAAGAGTCCGCCGGAAAGGCTCAGATAATCCCTATGGAAAACAGCCTCTGTCATTTTGCCATTGCCTTGGAAATATCGTCCAGGTTGAATGAGCCTACCAGGAAGATGAAAGTTCCGTCTGTAGGAGCGAAGATACCAACATCGCTGACCTTTCCTGTCTTATCGTTATAGGTTCCGTAAAAGCGCACGGTTTCGCCCTCATCCTTGGCTTCCATCAGAAGATCCACTCCCTTCAGCATCTTCTGGAGCTTTCCGTCAATCGTCTTCTTAAGGCCCGGCTCAGCGTCCTCGTATGAGATGATTGTCAGTCCCTTGAGCCCTTTAAGCATAGTAAGTGCTTCCCTTGCATCCTTGTCGTTCACGCTGGAAACGGAAAAGATACTCTTGACGAAAGCCGTTCCCAGGGAACCCAGTTCAAATACATCTACTCCCTGTTTGTTCCGGTATTGGGAAACAAAAGAGGATACTTTTCTTTTTGATATCTTTCCTCCCGGATCAACGGCGAATGTCATCACCGGAACCAGGAGAACCGCCAACATTATTATTGCCTTTTTCATAATCACTGATTTTAATTGTAACGGGGTGTCTCCCCCTGTTCTACAATAAAGACGGAAAAGGGAGAAAAATGTTATCGCCGACAATCAAAATATTTATTTAACCCTGAGCTTGCGGCCTGTCTTGAGAACGGTCTTCTTGGTTATACCGTTCAGGCGGCAAAGCTTGTCAATGGTTGTCTTGTAGCGCTTTGCAATGCCGTAGAGAGTATCTCCGTTCCTTACGGTATGGTACTTGGCAGCGGTTTCCTCCCTCGGTAGGTCTGCAGGCTGCATTGTCTGGACTGGCTTGCTTTCCTTTGTAATCTGAGGGATTCTCGTTCCCTCGTTACTAACCGTACGCCAGGTTCCGCTGCCGTCCAGAATAACCGTGACGGAAGAATCCGGCTTGGTCATCCTTCCGTCCGCATCTATGTAGAACCAGCGGCCGTTTTCAAGAAGTACAACCTGGCGGTCGGCAGCAGAAGCCTCAACATATATGGTATCCTGAGGCTCCGCGATGTCTGAAGAAGACCTTGGAGCTCCGCCCGGGATAATGTCAGGCAAGACTCTCCTTGCCCCGAGGAAACGCTCCCTGTAATAGGTTTCGCTATAGTTTGATATGGTTATTCCTTTCTTGGTGGAAGCGTGGATGAACCTGAAATCCGTGCCCGTGCTGTCCACCAGCTCAATGAAGATTCCGGCGTGTCCGACCTCCCTCTTGTTCCTTCTGGAGCCGAAGATCAGGATGTCTCCCTTCTGGAGATTGCGGAAACTGCCCTCAACCGGCCTTCCGTCCGTTGACTGGTCCTTGGAACTTCTGGAAAGCCTGTAGCCGACCTTTGCATAAACATAGCAAGT
>JAGCXV010000075.1 GCA_017961175.1 Bacteroidales bacterium | reverse complement strand
CAGCCACTTCCCCTACAGGGGCGTGTTCCCTGATCTGACGGGCGCTATGCCGGCATTCCTGGTGGAGATGTGCGTCTTCAGCGAACCCGGCACTGTGGAATTCCTTCCGGTGATGCCCGACTACTTGATGCACGGCTCCATTGACGGCGTCTGGCTGTATACCTTCGCAAAGCTTAATCATATGGAATGGGACGAGAAGGGCATCCGTGCCTCCATCACCTCCAATCAGGACCAGACCCTGACGCTTCGCAACCGCCGGGAAGGCTGCCGCATCCGTGTGAATGGCAAGGTACTGCGCAAGGACGGCGACCATGTCCAGTACACGTTCAAGGCAGGCGAGACCGCACAGATAGAAATCATCATCTGATCAAACTTTCTAAAGGCATAGCCCCGGGCTGTACCAGATAAAGAAAAGACTTTGTAAGTCGCTGATTTTCAGGCACCTTACAAAGTCTTTTTTTACCGCTTCAGGACAGAATCTGCTGAACCTGATGATATTCGGTACTGACTCTATTAGAATCCGCCGGGGAAACCGCCGCCGAATCCGCCACCGAAACCACCGCCTCCAAAGCCGCCGCCGAAGCCGCCGCCGCCCATCCTGTTGAAGGCGTCGTTCATCTGCTGCTCCATACGCAGACGCTGCTCATTGTTATAACGGCTCTTTGCCTTCTTCCAGGCTCTCATCTGTTTCTTGGTGAGAATAGATTTGAGGCCAGCCTCGTATGCGAGCTGATTATCTTCTATCTGAGCCATCATATTTTCCATATCCTGCATTGAGGACATCATTTTTTCGCGGTCCTCGCTGGTCATATTATTGAATGCCTCGGCTATAGCGGCCATATCAGTCCTGTTTGCCTCATTCGCCGCCTCACTCATTGCCTTCTCCGCCTCGGGAGGAAGAACAACTGGATATGTTAACTTACCAAGATATTGCTTGTTGAGTTCAAGAAGCTGTACTTTCTGATTTTCATCGAGTTTAAATTCGGCCACCATATTATCGGTGTAATCTGAAATGGTCTGCTCAGGCAGATCCTGCATTGCAGGAGCGCCCATTCCCATACCCATCGGCATTCCCATCGGCATACCCATCGGCATCTGTGCGTGCATCAGGAATGGAACCAATGCCAATGCGATAATAATAATACTCTTCTTCATAATAATGCGTTTATAAAATTGTCTCATATATATCCAGCGAATCAAGCACCGGACATATATAAGACAATTCCCCACTTTAAAGGTTTAATGTTTATGATATTTGTTTTATTTCACTAATTTGCAGTCTGTATAATCAAAGAAGGTATGAAACGGTTCTTTACATTTCTTCCGGCAGTTGCCACGTTGTTCCTGACTTTATCCTGCGGAAACGGAGAGGCGGTGAAGGGCAATCCTGAGATTGCCGCTGCCGTGGCGGAGGTAAGCGCCGACAGTGTCAAGGTATACATTGACGAACTGGTGGCATTCGGCACCCGCCACACCCTTAGTTCGCAGACCGACCCGGCCAGGGGGCTGGGCGCTGCTATATCCTACCTGGCCGATAGGTGCCAGCGCTGGGCCGTTACCGCAAATCCGAACCGCCCCCGCCCTGTCGTGCAGAAAGTAATGTACACGGTCGGTGAGAACGGCGGCCGCTATGACCGGATTGTCGACGTCCCTGAATTGATGGTGACCCTGCCTGGAACCAAGGCGGAACGGGAAATACTGCTGGTGGCCCACGTGGACACCCGCGTACTGGACGTGATGGACTCCACGGCATTCGCGCCCGGCGCCGATGACGACGGCAGCGGCGTAGCCTGCCTGCTGGAGACGGTCCGCATCCTATCGAGGATTCCTCTGGAGCAGACAGTTAAGTGCCTCTTCGTCTCAGGCGAGGAGCAGGGCCTTGACGGATCGCACCACTTTGCAGTTATGGCACGCGAACAGGGCTGGCCCGTGCAAGCAGTTCTCAGCAACGATATGATAGGCAACACCAGGGCCAGCGGGACGGAACTGCGTGAAGACCACAAAGTGCGTGTGTTCTCCGAGAGCGGCAGCGGGGAGGACACCGACTCCCGCCAGCTTGCGCGCTATGTAAAGGAAATGGCATCCATCTACGTCCCGGAGCAGGAAGTCGTCCTGAACTACAGGACAGACCGTTACCGCCGAGGCGGCGACCACTCTTCCTTCCTGAGGGAAGGACTTACCGCCGTGCGAGTCTGCGAGTACTGCGAAGACTATGAGCGGACTCATCAGGACGTCCGCACCGAAGGAGGCGTAGATTACGGAGACCTCCCCTCGTACGTTGATTTCGATTACCTGGTTCGCAACATCCGCATCAATATTGCTGCGGTTATGAGCCTGGCCAACGCTCCGGCTTGCCCCGCCAACGCCGTTATCGCAAACGCAACGGAACTGGACAACAACACCAGGCTGACCTGGGACCCTGTCCTGGGTGCGGACGGAAGACCGGATCCATCTGTTACATATCAAGTCCTTTGCCGCGAGACAGACAAATCCGAATGGCTCCCCGCCCTGCCACTGGGCTTGTCGGACACAGTTCCCGCATCGGATAACCCGGAATTCTATTGCCCACTGAGCAAAGACAACTACTATTTTGCCATACGCGCCGTTTCCGCTGACGGTTTCCCCGGCCTACCAGCAGTAGCAAAATAAAAAAAGATTAAATTTGTATACCAATACAAAAACTTATATGAAAAAGACAGGTTTCTTGAAGTTTGCAGCCGTTTGTGCCCTGGCACTGTTCTGCAGCATTTCCATTAACGCCCAGACAAAGGCTCCGGGCAATCTCCTGAATAAATCAGATTTTGAAACGGAGATTGACGGAAAACCGGTTTCACTCTACACCATCACCAATGGCAGGATTACCGCCCAGGTTACCAATCTGGCCGGTTACATTGTTGGAATATATACCCCCGACAGGAGTGGCTACTACACCAACGTTGTAGGTCATAACGACAATATCCAGCAATACCAGGGTTTCAGCCGCAATCCTGCAGGAGCTGCCCTGGGCCGCTATGCAAACCGTATAGGCAACGCATCGTTCACTATTGACGGCGTAAAATACAATGTAACCAAGAACAACGGTGAGCATACCCTGCACGGAGGAAGCAAAGGCTTCGACCACACAGTATGGGATGTAGAAGAAGTCACTGAAAGTTCTGTAGTGATGAGCTGCGTCCTGGAGGACGGCACTGACGGATTCCCCGGAACCCTGAAAACCTACCTCACCTTCTCCATCACAGACGATGACGGCGTTTCAATCAACTTTAAGGCCACCACGGACAAACCTACCGTCTGCAACCTGTCTCACCACGTATACTTCAACCTCAACGGATTCCCGGCAGAGAACGTCCTGGACCACGTTATGTGCATAAATGCCAACTCCGTCACAGAGGTTGACAGCGGCCTCATCCCCACGGGCAAGCTCATTCCGGTAGGAGGAACGGCTTACGATTTCCGCAATCCCGTCCTGTTGGCCAACAGGCAGGTATCCTCCCCCGCCGGACGCGGTGCCTTCGGCCCCGGCGCGCCGGCACCTGCCCCCGTCCCTGACGGAATGGTACGCAGTTACGACCAGAACTTCTGCCTGAACCACACCAAAGCCGGCGCTCTGGAACACGTGGCTTACGTATACGCACCCAATTCCGGCCGACTGATGGAAGTGCTCAGCGACCAGCCCGGCCTTCAGTTCTTCACCGGAAACCGCGTAGCATTTGCAATGGAGTCCCAGTTGTATCCTGACACTCCAAACCATCCCGAGTTCCCCGGCAACGCAACTCTCCGCCCCGGAGAAACCTACAGCCACACAGTAATATACAGGTTCCCTGGATTCCCTAACGCCGCCTCTGCCGCACCCGCATCAGGGACTAAGAAAGTATCCATCTTGGGAGATTCCTACTCTACATACCAAGGCATCATCCCATCTAGTTACGCCACATTCTATCCAAACAACGACAACGATGTCAAGAGAGTAGATCAGACCTGGTGGGACCTCTTCATCAAGGCCAAGGGATATCAACTGGAGAAGAACGATTCCTGGGGCGGTACCACAATCTGCGGCACAGGATATGGCGGAATGGACTCATCAGCATCTGCCTTTACCACCCGCGTAGACTTGCTGGGCAATCCTGACATCATCTTCATATTCGGCGGCACCAACGACGCCTGGGCAAACTCACCTGTGGGTGAATACAAGTATTCAAACTGGACCGAAGAAGACTGCAAGTTTTTCAGGCCCGCCCTTGCATTCCTACTGGACTCCCTGAAGAAGCGCTACCCCAACGCCGAGATATACTCCATACTGAACTCTGAGCTTCGCGAAGAGATCAACGAGTCAAGCCGCGAGGTATGCCGTCATTACAACATACCTCTTGTAGAGCTTCACGATATCGAAAAGCAGAACGGACACCCTTCAATCAGCGGAATGAAGAGCATCTGTGAGCAACTTATGGCCGTCACCAAATAGAAATCTGCGGTAATTTTATCTTAATACCTGCGTGAAGACAGGGTCTCCAGAGGTGGGGTCGATGACGTACACCTGGATGGTGCCACCCTGCGCTTCGCGTGCGGTGAAGAGATACTCCTTGCCTGCGGGGATGTCGCGCACACCCACGGTCTCGGCCTCGGCCCTTATCATCCCGTAACTGTCGACAGCCGCGTGGAAGAGGGCTTTCTGTTCGTCAGTAGCGGGTGCCTGGGCTGAGAAGTCGGCATACGGGGTGAAGTCTCCCTTGATGAATCCGCCAGCCTTGAGGAAGTAATCCACCTCAGAGGGGATTGCGTCCAGACGCGCCGCCCTGACGCCGTAACCGGGGAGGATTTCGCTGTCCGGCAAAGCCTTCTTGAGGTCGTTCACGCTGGTGTTGAGGCCGCCGCTTCCGAAAGTGCAGAACGGGATGATCTTCTTTCCAGCAAGGTTCGCATTCTTCACGAAGGCCATAACAGGCGTTGCATAGGTTCCGAACCAAATGGGGTATCCAAGGAATATGACGTCGTAATCTTCCAGCTTGACGTCAAGGGGCTTGATTTCGGGAAGGTCCCCGCTCAATTCTTTCTGGCCACGCTGGATAGTTGCGCCATAGTCATCACCGTAAGGAACCACCGGCTCTATGGCAACCATAGGAATACCGAGGCGGCCGGAAATCTCCTGGGCCACAGCCTTTGTTGAATTAAGCTGAGAATAATAAACAACGATAGCTTTTGAGGCCGCTCCCTTGCTTGCGCAGGAAGCGAGAGCCATTACTGCAAGCATAGCTATAAATATGCGTTTCATAATATATTAAGTATTTGCGCAAGTATAGTAAAAAAAACAGGGACGGCAAAGCCGCCCCCTGGAAACCCCTTTTTCTCTACCAGCTATAGCCACAAAAATGTGGCAAGAGGATGAAGAAAAGAATAACATATAAGTTAAGTTCACTACAACAGGCTTCATGCTTACTCAGTCCGACATAAGGCATACTCAGGTACTTCGCTACTTCGCTACTCAGGTACTTCGCTACTCAGGTACTTATTACTAAGATCCGCTAATCAGGTACTTCGCTACTCAGGTACTTATTACTAAGATCCGCTAATCAGGTACTTCGCTACTCAGGTACTACGTTACTCAAATACTACGTTACTAACATTTAGACTCATGACTATGTTACTGAATTCAAAACTTGAAAACGCAATTAGAAAAATGCCGTAAACTTGTTGTTCGTACCCAGTTCTTTGCCAACTTTTGCCCTTAGCTTTCACCTTTCTCCTTTCACCGTTCCCCTTTCACTTCACCCTTTCACTTCACCGTTCACTTTTCCCTTTCACTTCACCCTTTCACTTCACCGTTCACTTTCCCCTTTCACTTCACCCTTTCACTTTTCACTTTTCTCCTTTCACCATCCGCCATTCCTTTCGCCAATCCACGTGCCTTCGCTCCCGATCCCTACAGATAGACTCTCTAACATGATCTTTAAAGAATAACTGTAATCAATCGCTGAGAATTTATAATTGCCCCCCTAGATATAATTACCATAGGTAGCAATTCCAAAGCTTTTTCCACCGTGCCGAACGGAGTACGCCAGGCCGTGCTTGAAAGCGTTTTAAATATACAAAAAAATATTAATTCTGCAAAAAAAACAACTATTTTTCAGGTTCCTTAAGTGCATCAAACTCAAGACCACTGATTCCCTGTGTATGCTTGTTTTGTTTGGAATAACCCATCCAGGTATAAGTCTTGCCGCCCAGCCATCTTGATCTTTGGCAGTTTTTTACCAATTTGGTTCCTACTCCTTGTACTTGCTCTTCTTCGATAAAGAGCGGACCTTCAATGGTATTGCCGTCCTTATCTTTTGACAGCCCTTTCCTCATTATGGAACTGAGTGGTCTGACCGGATAATAATCCCCTTTCTCTCCATCTACGAAGAAACACGGAAGTTTACCTCTCCTAAGAATGGTTTCACGCCCCCCTAGAAAGCACTTGTACTCAGGTTCCCCTCCTATATGCTGAGGTATAAGCGGAATCCAGTTAAGTGGGACAGAGGTCATCACTTTATATTTGTAATCAGTTATACGATCAGATTCAAGTGTTGCAGTCTTGAATCCGATATCTTCTGCCTGTTCCTTTTCTTTTATGGATAATGTGGCTTTCTTTACTGCTTCTTCATTTGAAGTATCTATAAACTGCCCGACTTCGGAAGCTAGAAGCCCAGCATCCAGACTGGATCCGCACCCATCTTGAATCTTATTCTCTACTCCCCAGACCATATTAGCCATCTCATCCCTGAGAATGCTTACCTCCTCTATAGGCTCTCCCTCTATGGTCTGTACCAGTGATGGCGGAAACATCAGTCCGTCTGGATTGGAATTCTTAGTTGTATCGAAGGGGGCATTGATATACATCTGCCACCTCTGTCCAAACACAACATCTTTGCTGTCATTAGCACCGGCCCGACTGTTAATAACGTACATTCTACCGAATGTATCCAAGACTTTGACATTCTCAACCTCAATATATTTCCCTATCTCCGTCTGCAATGGACATATCATCCAGTCATTACCATACATAGTGGCGTACTGCAAGAAAGCGACATTACCCTGAGCTTGCATTTCAGTGGAATTGCCCATAAACACCCTCCTGTTTTCAAATTCCCAAAGACGCTTGTTGGGGGCTCCTGGATAAGTTGCAAGAGTAGGAAGCGTTTTAATCTCTTCATGCTCCATAACAGCATCTTTATCCTTACATTTGTCCACATCAAAGCTGTACCAGGAGACTCGGCCTCCTGAATAATCCTGGGCTTTATAATGGTATTTATCATTCTCTGCTGAGAATTCGTATCCCAGTTTATCCTCTTTCCAAGCGCTCCCCTGGAATGCATTAGGTAGATAACGTCGTGAAAACCACTCTAAATAACCGTCTATTAACTCTTCTGACACATTGACCTCCGGGGTATCCTTCAAAACTGATGGGTTCTGATATAAGCTATAACCGTCAAAAGACTTTGAAGCATATGCCTTTCTGAACAAAGTGAGGCGGGTATTCCTGGATTCTGCGAACTCCTCGACTACACCATTCTCCAAAGAGGAAACCGGCATAAGCAGATTCTCCTCCTTGAGGGGATATAGCTCTCTTAGAATTCTGGCTATGGCCCTGATTTCTGAATTATCTTTCTCAGACCGCAGCAAATCAAGGAAGTATGTTGCGGCTTCTACCCTGACCATCGGCGTGATATCCCTGTTTATCTGCTCAACAATAGGCTCCAAAGGTTCTTCGTTTGGAGAGTTGACAACATTGGAATTATCCTCACCATAACTGTACTGGCTCATACTGGTCGTACGCACATTGCAACTTACTGCCATGGCCGTACCAGCATCATTTCCTTTGAACTCCCCAAGTTGCCACTGGCGGGAAAGCAGCCACAAAGGATCATATACCCTAAAACGCAACGCATCTGTTATATTGCTGTTGCGTGTCCTGCTCTCCAGAAAATGGGATACTACGAACGGTCCCCCATTTTGCGGGAGATCTCCGGCACATTTTACATAACTGGCTATAAATTTCTTAGGATCTTTCATAATCTCATTTATTAGCTATGGTCTGAGGGTCAATGTCAAGTATTGGGAAGAAAGCAGAAGCCCATTTGTCAAAATAAATGTGATCTGGTTCAACAGCACGGGTCTTGACCTGATGCATTGCAGACCTGATCGTTCTGATCATCCTTTTCTCTGACCAGTGATGATTACCTCCAAGAGGAGATATTCCCACAAGAACGGCCTGAGGGGGTTCTGCATCCGGCTGGTCATAGCCAAAAGCCAGAGAAGCAATCTGCCGCTTATATGGAATCTTTTCTACCCAGAAATCAATTACCAGACCTGCGGCAGGACGGTAACCTTCACCGGCCTTCTTCAAGAATTCGTCTGAATTGAGCACCGTGAAGACATTTGCATCGTGGACTTCTTCTTCAGATGATACTTCGGCTCCAAGCCAGGACGGATATCCTGT
Organism: Bacteroidales bacterium; assembly: GCA_017961175.1. Lineage (GTDB taxonomy): Bacteria > Bacteroidota > Bacteroidia > Bacteroidales > UBA932 > Egerieousia. The sequence continues at coordinate 13,022 of JAGCXV010000075.1, read as the reverse complement.
TTTATCAGGATCCACCTGCATAGGAAGGACTTCAAGAGCGGCATTCACAAAATTCCATTTACCATATAAGCGTAACTGATGAAGGGATGCAAGCTGAGGCCTTACGTCAGAAAGGTTGGTAAGCTGATCCTCTACAACATCCCGAGGGGCATTAGAGAACCACCCCCCTCTCAACTGATTTTCTAGATCCTCGAAACTGATCGAGGGGTTGTCCTGAACAATGATATGAGGAATGGCGACGAACGCTCCTGTAAGTAATTTCTTCATCGCATCAGGAACCGAATCTTCCAGAACCTCTTTCGCTTTTGTAATTCTCTCCTTCAAGTTGCTTCCGCACACTATCAAACGTTTAACCAACTTATGCTGCCCTTTTATGCGCTCTGCAAACTCTGCAGGATGCACATAACGATCCGCTTCATAAAGCAATAAAGAGAAATCAAACCCATTCAATGCATCTGTCATTCCACTGCGGAAACATCTCAGAAGAAGGTCAGTAACACTCTTGAAACGGACTGCTTCTAAAGGAAGGTTAGGATTCTCCTTGATGAACTCAGCACATAACTCTGCTTCTCTCTTTATCGCGGACAACAATCCCCTGATTCCAGTAATGTCATCTCCAAGTAGACTTGCAAAACGATTCTTAATCTCTTCCTTGTCTACATAATCATCTTCTGTATCCACAGTATGGCCTATTAGGTCATTCTGCCGGAGTTCGCGGGAACGGGATAGCATCTCCCTCAAAGAGTCGACAGCAATTTCTGCTTCCCGTAAACTAATTTCATCCTCTGTGAGAGTCCCCTCACACAACTCAGGAATCGGTCCGAAACCATTGTTTCTCCAGCAAAGTACCTTCAGATAATAGTTGAACAACTCTTTGTTACCGCTCAGGTACACCAACTCTGAAGGCGTCAGGCCAAGATCTTTCAAGAAAACAGATTTCAACGTTCCTTCTTCAAGGACCTGTATGCTCAAACGCTCAAAACCAAGCATCTCTCCCATCCATTTGTCCAAGGCCGGCTCGGCAACTTGCATATAGGAATCTAACAGGGAGGCAGTTGCCGAAGTATCAAGAGCAGCGAAAACTCTCTGCTCAATATAAGCGCTGTCAAACGGAATCTCAGTTACACTAGGCATAGGGACATTCCTTCCTGTCTGAAGGGCATTCATCAATGCATCCACTGCCGCTTGATTGCCTTGTGTAAGTTTAAATACAGACTCCGAAGTGATTACGTCAGCCATAGCATCATAAGAATCCTCAACCTCCTCTATGAGATCCAATAGAATTTGCTGCTTGTTCAAGGGGCACAGTTTCAGAATCTTATCCTTACTCATACCAGGATATAACTCATATAGCCATTTGAGAATATTCTTTTGCCCATCCTCTGTTATGGTGTTGTAAACTGTTCTCAAAGGTTGCTTTGCATCAAATCCCTCCAATTCTATTTTCCCGTCCAACCCGCTGCGCAGGTGATCAAGCAAAGCTGTTCCGTTAAGGACATCTATAACCGGACTGCGGGAGCCATCGTTACCTTCCGCGACAAAGGTTGTCTTCGTATTGTTAAGAGGGTATCTTATCCGGAGAGGGTAGATATATTGATCCATCTCCCCTTCTTTATAAACCTTGTACGCCTCGTGCATAAGTCTTTCAAGGTCGCTTCCCAGAATTGAGCCGACAGAAAGTCCGTTACGGACTCCCTGGATTATCCTCAATGCCTTTCTCACTCGGGTAGATGACAGGTTGATGCTAAGATCATAATTATGGCTGTTTCCTTCTGCGGCACGGTTGAAACTACTACGTAAAACGGAGGCCGTGACAGCGTGGTTCACAGACGGAGCGACAACATATTCGTTGGAAACCGGTTCTTTTTCATCCTCTTCAAGATTGAATACCCAGCCGAATGCTCCCACTGCAATTTTATGCTTTCCCCTCTTGATCCTGGAGTTAAGCCGTTTATGGAGCAATCCAGTAAGCCAGGCATCCAACCGGTAATTGAACAAGTCGAAGCAAGAAGAAATAAGCTCCTTCAGTTCATCTTCAGGGATATTGAGGTCCTTGACCTGACTTGCAATCCTTGCCTGCAATCCACCCCAATCAAATGCGTCTATCTGTTCTACATACTGATTCCCAATTAAAGGTATCTTAGTATAGAAAGGAATCTTTTCCAAAACCTCTGACGTATGCAGAGAGGGATAAACTCCTTTCAATAATCTCTCAACATCTGCCAATGGTTTTGTATTCCACTTTTTCCCCTTGAAGAAATCAGGGAACAGGGCGTCTGACCCTGATACCGCCATACGATTATAGAAGGTAACGGAATGAGGGGTAGCACTTACTGCTTTGAGATAACGTTTCTGTGTCTTACCCTCTTTATTCATGTTAGATTCTGATATGACATCTTTATCTGCTATGCGGTTCCAGTTCTCAGCAGCAAGCAACAACAGATTCCTTAAGATATAGAGCTTATCTCCTTTAGGGAATGTTAGACTCCTGAAATCGCACACCGGCATTATTCCATATGGTTGATCACCAATCCTGAATGGAGGAAAGACTCCTACGGGATTGACACTGGAGTAGTATTTTTTGAGATTTGGATCATTGAATATCATCCGCAGCAGTGGATGAGCACTTGAGAGTTGCTCCAAAAAAGCACTGTTCACCTTTTCTGCTTTGGTAATTTCAAGATTATCCCTATCAGTGACATTAAGGAATGGGTTTTCGGAAAGTTTCAATCCATTCTTCCCGAACAGGAAAAGAGATGAAAGACGGTCTGCATCACCATCTTCAGAGGCTGCTTTAACTTTACCGCAAGGCTTGATAATCTTCTCGTAAAACTCTTTTACCTGGGCCTCGTGGCGAGTATCGTAACCAGAGCCATCTTGCTCATTAAGAATATTTGTAGGAGTTCCCAGTTTGAGCAAGTCCAAGCCGTCTTCTCCAAACAGATGGGAATTGAGAATCTTCTGGATAAGTTCGGAACCCTTTCGGCTATCCTCTTCATTATCCTTGCTGAATTCCTTGATACCCATAACATAGATTGACTTGAACTTCATCTCCCTGAGTTTTGGCTCCAATTGTATTCCCTGCTCTGCAGCCTCCTGCTTTTCTTTAAGAGTAGGCTGGACATATTTATATTTTTCCAAAGGGACTGTTATAGCCAAACCCATTTTTTCTGCAGCAGAATAATCAGTCATCCACCTGAGGTTGCCTTTAAGTTTCAGCCCTTCGGATGAACTATCTACTTGAGTCTCTTTGTTCATATTCAGTCCCACCTGGATTGACTTTGGAATCAATTTTCCATACTGGACGTGGGTTTCACTGTTCCTTTTACCATTATCCAGCGTAGCCTGAAGGATGAACCTGTCAGGCATAAGGTCAGATACAGGAACTGAAAATGGATTGTCTGAAGAATCTTCAACTGTCTTGACGGCAGGGAAAACAGAACTGAAGTATCCTTTTTTGATATTCTCTACAAGGAGATCCAAATCAGTATATTTGGCAATACCTTTTTGAAACTTAAGCAACTGGGATTCATTCTCTGGGAAACAGGATTTTGCTATGTATGCCGCCCTTGAAGGAGGATAGACGCTGCACAAAGATTCCCAAGCGGCCTTACGCTGTTTCTCATCATCCGTATAGAAATACTTTGTCCAAAACTCACGGCCATGGAGCACTTCCTGCTCTGAAAAATCCTTGAGCAACTGTGTAACTGCAACTACATCTGGATAAATCCGGACGCATAGGCACTTTTGATATTTTAGGTCTTGCCCTACAATCTTTTTCTTACTGATAAATTTTGAATTGCAGTTCAACTGACGTCTGGAAATCCGTTCCAGATAGTGAGCCTTGGGGTTAGGTATTGAGTCAGACTTATATTTATTGAAAGACTCCAGGACTACCAACATCCATTGCCTCTCGCTGTCAAATCTGAAGAAAGTGTTTTTGGCAATGGTCCTCCATTGCTTAACTTTCTCCTTTGTAGCTATGTCTTGCCCCGTAGAAGCAAGCCTTAAACTCCAAAGGATAAATTTCTCCGCTAGGAATGTATAATGATAATAATCTCCTATTATAGAAAACATTGTTTTGTCGAGAGAATCTCTCCTCTCTTCAAAACGGAGCCTCAGTTCGCTAAACTTTTGAATCTCATCCTCCAATAAATCATAAATATCCTTACTTTGGTAATTCTCACCTTCCTCCTTGGCTTTCTTTTCTTCTAGATATCTCTGATTCCTAGTTTCTCCCATGCCCCATTCAAACAGGGTTCTGAGATTAAGATCCTCTGTTGACAAACCTAAAAAAGCTGTTACTTCTTTATATTTTTCATACTGCTTCTTTGTAATACGGGAAAACTTGTTGACAATACTGTCTTCCGGATTATTTGGAAGCATATCCAGCAAAATAGGTAAACAGCCTTTAATATGCCTTTTAGCGGCTTGGTATAAAGCGCTCGGCATATAGCCTCCTTGTACACGATTCCTGGAGTACCCGCTATAAGCCGGATTCTCACACAATCTTCTGATAGTACGATTCACGGCATCCATCCGGCGTAAGAAGTCCGTAGCGGGATTGCTGGTAAGGGTGTCTAGTGTTGTCAGACGAGGCAGATAGCTCTGTATCCTGTCCCATATTGGAGACAACTTTCCTTGAGGCTCGGTGGCCCCAACTATCTTTTTGACAAGATAAATCAGGCGAGCTTTGTCTTCTTTGTATACCGCATCAAGATCTTCCACTCTCTCCACAAGGGTATAGCCGATGGTCAGCAGCTCCTCATCGGAACTGTGTCTCCTCACTGCCTCCACATAATCCCAAAGTGATTGAAACACAAAGAGCACTAAACCAGGTTCATTGGCATTACCCCACATCATATGCTTGAAACATGTTTCAAGACGAACCGGGAACAGTATCAATGAAGTGTCAATATCTTTTCGGCTCATACTCAAAGCCGTGTGCTTCTTAAGTATTGCTTGATTGTTGTACATAGCCCTGATCAATTAGTGGTCAAATTAATAGGATCAACCTGGATTCCCCATATTGAACCATTGTCACTTCTTACTTTAGCATAATCGCTGCTAATTGCAAGATCGTCAATCTTGTCGAACTCCGGCATCTTTAACTTATCATAAGAAAATCTCAAGGATTTGTCAGACTCTGCAAAAGCAAGATAAACATCTCCTTTCTGCTTTATATTGCTTGAAAGGGTAAACCCTGCCATATATGTATCATTTGAAAGCCAACCTGTCATAGCAGGCAACTCCTGGCCTTCTACTTTTCCATTCTTTCTGGCAACCAGGGATACGACAGTCTGAGGATACATCACCATAAGTTCTGACTTTATAATGAATATCAGCATAGGTCCTTTTCCTTCTGCATGATTCTGTCCAAGTCTCTTGTCCCATTGATGAAGGAATTTGACGTCAAAATAATCTTTCCCGAAATCCTTAGGCAAAACACTTTGGTCCCAGAATTTCATAAAATAAGAGCCTCTTTCATCAGTAGGGTACTCACGCCATAGTAGTTCCCTTCCCATCTCTGTATTCATACCGGCAAGAAAAGCTTCTTCGAATGCAGGATTGGTGACAAAGCACGATATGCTGTTCAATTGCAACTGATCTACGGATGGAAGTATAAACCTGGTTGACAACTGCTGCAGATAGAAAGAAGTAGGATCAGGGAATAAAGGGAAAGCCATAATAGGATATTTCCCGTCAAAATTGCTCTCGAGAAGATCCAGGCTCATACCAGCTGTGGCAAACTGACTGGTAATCTCACGTAAGCGGTTATCACTTTGTTCTTTGGGGTCAATGGTTGGAATCTGTATTACTCCGTTGGTCCACTCCTCTTTCTTAGGAGGTGATATACCAAGTATCTCATTCTCTGCCAATACGGACTCAAAGCCCCTTATCTTATCTAAAACAGGCTCAACTGACTCATTTATTTCTGCCAACAAGTCTCGACCATCGAATCCGGCAATAGTTGAAGGATCCAATATAGCAGCGCTGCTATTAGAGTGGTAAAACCAATCAAATTGTGAAGGATACCAGGCTATGCCATCATACCACTCCAACAATTCCTTTGCTCTCTTCATAAGAAGGCAAACTTTCATAAGATCAATGGAAATGCAATCATCACGCTTAATGAAACTCTTGCCGTCAAACTTAAAGTAGATGTCATCTTTACGGTTTATCGACTTCAAATCGCACTCCATTACAACCATATTGTAAGCCTCTTCTACCTTGAATACTATGACGTCCCTGCCATCTGAAAGGGATATTCTTTTTTGCGTCCAATCTTCATCCACCCTTTCCAAGAATATCTTATCTGCTGATATCCAGCTCCACTGGGAAATAAGCTTATCCAACGTATTGTAGCGGCCGCATTTCCCAAGATGATCCGCTCCAGATTTAATGGTTACATCCTTCAGACGGACATTATCTTTATTATGCGGGCGGTAAAAACCATTCTCGTCAATAAATAACTCTATTACCTGACGGACATCTTCATATCGTTTAGTTTCAGGGTCCAAATACCTGCCGACTACAATCTTTGAACAATTGTAAGGATACTTTTTTAAAATAGACTCAGGATATATATATAACTTATGATCTATGTACCCCTCATAATCACCTATATATCCATTCTGCACCCATCCCTTGTTTGAGAAGGGAATACAAACTCCATTCGGATATTCAGAAAACCTGTCCCTATATGCTTTCTCTTTCATCAATATAGACAAATTTCCAGGGATGTCTCTTGAATAAGCGTTACTACTTACTATTACGGGGAGAATCATATTCTTGAATTTTCCATAGTCGAAACCTAGATTATCCCCGGTTTTGCCTTCAAACTCTTTCTTTGAATATTCTAGTGTGTTTACAAATGATTGGAGCGTATTGATTGATTTATGCTTATTATTATATTGGAAGACCTGTGTATCATTCAACCATTCAAAGATAGCGGTTGAGTCTTTAACTCCCATATAAGTGGTAGTTCCTGATGACAGGTAATAATAAACATTGTTACAAACAAAATTACGAGTGTGCTGATTGGTCTCTTTGCTCCGTTCCGCTTGCTTTCTACGATACTCATTGCGCTGATCTATAGTCATATAGATGCTATTCCTCTCAAACCAATCTTCACTATAGCGAGTCTCTTCGGGAATCTCTCTTTTCACATACTCCAGTTTCTGAGTCTCTTCATTGAACTTCGTTTTCAAAGCAAAATCTTTTGTCAGATGGAATGCCGTCCCAAGGAAAGCATATTCCTTGCCCACCAGGGAGAAGAACGGCGCTGTAAGATGACTCAGACAATACAACTCATTTGCTTGAATTATAGCCTCCCTGGAATCTTCCCAAAGGGAAATGTCGCTTATGGCCTCAAGTTCATCTTTTCTGATTCCAGCCTTACGTTTGAAATCTTCCATAACGGCTTTTTCTACAATAAGCCTGTCATTGGCAATATCTGAAGCAAGGTCAATAGCATTGATATCACCGCTACTTTGGGCATTTGAAATACGGATGGCTGCATCTGCCTGGATTCCGGAAATGGATCCTTTGTTAAACTGATAATTTCTCAATTCAGTTACCTTCTTATCCGCAGCACCATTAGTCTGTACCAATTGATAAAGCTCTCTTATCCTCTGATTGAGTTTATTAATTTCATCCACCATTCCCCAAGCCCTGCTTGCAAACATATCCTGGTTTTTCTTAACGACACTTACTCCCATTCCGGCAGCTGCACGGTTGCGGAATTTAAGGTTCAGTTCATTAAGGAAAGTGTCTCCATCCAAGTCATTCTCATTAGCCATCCTGTGCCTGGCTCCATAAACAGGGGGAACTACCCAAGGATCTTCATCCAATGGAACAGATACTCCGCCATTTTCTGCTTGCCTATTCTCACTGAATACCGGATTCTTGAGAAGGAACTCTTGTTTCAGTTCTTCATCCATTGCAAAAGGCTCGTTTATGAGATCCTCCTCTTTATAACCAGGTTTTACTAGTGCAGCTGGAACGTCAATAGGGGTATCTTTGTCAACATCCTTGTCAAGGCGGATTTTCTGGAGCCCCGTATCGCTTATGTCCACTTTCAAAACAGATTTCAGAGCATCGAAATCTTCTTTTGAAGTAAAGAACTGTTGTTTCGCCAAATCCAAGAACTTTTTGGAGCCTGAAGCAAAACACCATTGATAATAAACAGGGAAAGTGAGGGGTTCTGGATGGGATTCCTTTTGGCTGGCAAGACTGTCTTCCCACGACATTGTTTCCAACCCAACTGTGTCTAATTTGTCCCTCATGCCTAATCCAGACCTCCTTCCCAATTCAAAGGCCGGGACGAGGAACATGGTATAATAAGTAAAAGTTTCTAAAGGCCTGCTGCAGAAAAGCCTGGAAACCCCGACATCAGGGTATTCTCGGACATATTCCAACGGGTCAGTTACAGAATCAGGAGTGGTAATATGAACGTGGGCCAGGAGATGGAAATTGTCCTTTGACGGGAAAATGTCGGAATAAGTCTCTTGATCATTAATCTGGAGCTCTACACGCCGGCGGCCAAGGTTATCGGTCTGAACGTTAAATTCCCCATTTTTGCATGCGATGAGCAGCAGCCAGGGCTTTAGATTGACAGATGACTCTATTGGAGTATATCTCCAAGGGAAATCTTCATCATAGAACTCCACGAAGGGCATATAACCGTTGCTATATCCTGTAGACTTATCTGCCGGTACTACCTGACTGACAGCACTGTCGCTAATGGACTGTATGTCCACTGGAGCGGTAAGGAAGAAGTCCCGGGTAAAGACCTTCGGATCTGGTTTTTCATATTGACTCCAGCCCTGGTTGTCTTCACCTTCGCCAGCCTTGCTTACATTCAATTCCAAATCAACCTTAAATGACGGCCTTATATCTCCTTCCTTTATCAATTCAGAAGATATTATCTTGGAAAGGCCTTTCCTCAAATTTGGCAATATATGTATCTTACTCATAATAGGCTTTATTATTATTCATTATTACCGGTAAATCCATAAAGCTCTCCATCGTAAAATCTCTCAAAGGCTACCATATCCTTACGGTTGTTTACTGGCTGACTTGAATATACGGAAGTGTCAACAGGCTTGTCTGAAGTTATTGCATCCGCGTTATTCAACGGCTTCCATTCTTCATAGACCTGGCGGTTAACCTGAGTAGAGATATTAGAGAAGTTTTCAAGATCGTTGGTGTTGTACGTGAATCCAGAATTATACTTCTGGTAAGACTCTATTTCCAGTTTCTCCTCCAATCCTAGATTCTTGTACAGAGAAGGCGCAAAATCGTTCTGCTCGAGAATGATATATTTACCAGGTTTATACTCATTGACACTGGCGATATCTATGGAATCAAAGTCTGAAGGAACGGCATCGTTGCATATTTCCATCTTTTCCATCAATTCAGGTGTATATAATGGTATTCCTGATTGGTTGAAACTGATGGAAGCCTCAGGTGCGACAACAAGTTTCTTCATTGTCTTCTTCTCTTTTTCTTTGCCTTCTTCTTCAACATCTTCATCCTTCATTAATTCATCTAGTCCACCAAGATCATCCAATTCTACCTCTATTGCCTTTTCAAAATCGAACAAGGTTACTTGATTCTCATCAGCTGCCTCGCCACTGAAAGAAGTCCAGTTGAGATCATTATTCCACTCTTCCAAAAGAAGTGGCATTACTTCAACCAATTTATCAGGTAATGATGGACTATCCTTTCCCCAGGACAATGAGAAGCTCACTTCAACAGGTATCAACAGGAAAGTGAAATTAGCCTCGCCTGCAATTTTCCAAGGAGCGGGTCCCTGAGCGTCAAGTTTCAGAGATATAGACAATAGGGTACAGCTGCCGCATACTACGCTGACCTCCGCCCTCGCATTGAACTTGAATAGGAACGGATCGAACTGGAAAAGGGCATCAAAACCAGTCGAACCCTTTATGCCGAACTTATCCCAGCCGACACTAACGCGAAAATCAGCTCCAATCTGGAACGAGTTGGATGTTACAGCAAGATATGTTTCGAAAGAGATCTTGAGGATACTGTAATCCAGTTTCATTGCCAGACGGTTCATTTTGCCCACATGCAGGCCTTCATCAGGTCTATATTCAGGATGGAAACCGCCGATGGAAAGAAGGAATCCTTTGGTGCCACCCCAGTTAAGGCGGAAAGCCATATCTCCGGAGATGGATATGCCCACAATCTGGGAATCGACTATTGAGGCGTCAAACCACATTCCTTCCTCAAAGTTGATTCCTCCTCCAAAATAGACGTTGATTCGTACGAGGCCTGCTGCTGCGTCAACCTTCAGAGCGCCTACTATGATGAACTCAGTTGGTGATGGCAGCTGAACCAAGAGGCCGAAATCACATGTAATGACAGGAGCAAAACTGATCTGTCCCAGCAAACCGAAGAAGAACTGGTTATTTTTAGCCGGGAAGATGGCCACTACGGAACTCTTCATATCCGCCAGGTGATTGTCCGGATCATTGATGAAGAACACCTGCCCAAGTGTCCCAGCTCTCACGCTTTCCTGAATAGCATTCCTGTCTATCTGGCGGTTGAGGCCCAGCGCGCCGCCAATTGCGGTAAGGGAGAATCCCATACCCAAGGGGATTCCCGGTGAGAAACTGGCACTTATAAGAGTTACGAGACTGAAGAAATGGCCGGGAGCCGTTCCTGGATCACATAGCAGGAGAGCAGACACACCTATTTTCTTCATTACGCTCAAACTCAGAAGGCCAAAGAACTCTCCGGTTTCATCGTCTATGGATATGGAGCCTCCTCCTTTGACCACGGACGCGTCTATTGTAATTCCGAATCCACTGGGATACTTAAGACTTGCATCCAGGTCAAGATCACCAAAGTTGCCGTCTTTGTCCAGGAAATTGAGCTTGAAACCTATGCCCAGGTTCTCTATGGCCACCACGAGGGCTCCGCAGAAGTCCACCTGGAAGGTGGTGCCAAGGCTGAATGCCAGCTTGCCCTTCTCTCCCTTGGGGATTCCGGCGTCCATGCTGAACGAATCTATGGTGACAGGCCCCAGCTTCTTGTGATTCAAGTCATATTCCAGATGCAGGCTGACATCTCCGCCAAAGTCGAATCCCTTTACAAGGTCGTACCACAGATAGGTAGAGAACTTGAGTTCTATGTCATCCTTCAGAACCTCCTTTATGAAGGCAACATCGTTAAGCTTAAGCTTAACTGATGCATCCTGGATTGCTCCGGCATAGCCTACCTGCAGGGTATTGTCGGGCTTCTCCTCGCTCTGTTCTTTCTTGATGCCATATTTGTCTTCCAAATCAGGGTGAGAATCGGAGAAGCCTAAATAGAACGTCTGAGGATAGTTTCCTATTTCCATTGACATATACTTGGCATCGAACAACTGCCAAGCGTTGTCACCTCCGGAGTTCTTGCGCTCGAACTGCATAAGGAACATTGCCTGGAGAACCTGCTCATTGAACAGGAAGTCCACATCCCAGTCTTTCTTGAGCTTGAGGCCGCAGCCTTGGGCAAGCTTTTTCTTTGTTTCGTCATTCACTTCCTTGACCTCGGCACCTCCGCCGACGCCGCCTGCTACCTTAAGAGTCATAGTGTGGTTCTTGCCTATATCGAAGGTCAAGCCCACGTCTCCCTTCAGCAGAACGATGCAGTACAGTGAAACCTCAGTCTCCTTTTCTGCGTCACTTTCTCCTTCTTTTTCCCCTTTTCCATCACTCTCGTCCTCTTTCTCTTCCTCTGCCGCAAACATACAAATCTGAAGGAATGCGCTGGCGTTGAAGTCAACCTTACCTTTCTTCTTTGCTTCTTTACCCTTATCGGTGGATATGTTAAGCAGAGTTATTGCGACGAAGTCATTCTCCAGGTCGGACTTATAGTCACAGGTCTTGATAAAATCAGAGAACTCTCTTGTAAACTCATTGTCCGGTATTGAAGGCAGTACATCTTCGATGTATTGCTTGGCTTCTTCCGGGATATCTTTATACAGGCCGTATGCAAGGTTGCCATAGTCCATGAAACCTTGGTCTGAAGTGGCAAAATCGACACTTCTCTTGACAATGTTGCAAACCCATACCGCCCACTTTGGATCTATAGGTATTGTAACCGGGACATTGTCCTTGAGGAACTGATATCCATTCTTGATTGCCTGTTCTGCATTTTCTTTCTTTGCAGCATCGTATATGTCATAGATCTGGCGAAGCTGTGCAAGAGTAGGAAGCTTGTCTGCAAGTTCCTTGACAGGGATAGCGTCCAGAAGTGCTTTCAGGAACTCCCTTATAACTTTGCGGATAGCCTCTATGATCATCTTCTTGATCTGCTTGATGACAGGCTTGAATATCTTGGCTACAATCCTGTCCCAGACTCCTTCCGCTACATCTTTTGCAAATTCCTTTACGTGGTCTGAGTCATATCTGTCAGCCTGCTTGAGGGCTGCATCCACAACTGTTTCCATACACTGGCAGAAGCCGTCGTAGTAGAGCTGCGGCCTTGGAAGAGAAACATCGTCGATGGCAGAAGATACTATATTAATATATTGCGTGACGTCGAGCTCAGAGAAGGCGGCGTCTATCTTGTTGCCCCATTCACCGGAAATACTGGTTTGCATTGCTCCGGAAAGGAGTCCGCGCACCGCTGCAGTATCTTCCTTGAGAGTTGCCTCAAGCTGGACTATTACGTTGTCTATACGCTGCTCCCACTTGTCCTTGGAGAAGAAGTTGTTGAGATTAGAGTATACACCTGCCGCCCAGTTGGTGAACTGGGTCTCTGCTGTGGATTTGATGTTTTCTGCAACTTTTTCAGGATCAGGGGCCTGGGATTTCTCAATGGCGTCGAGGATGGAGGGCTTGAGATAATCCTCATAGATGTTCTTGAGAGGTTTTGGCAACGTGCCTTTGCTCAATTCCTTATACAATGCCTGAACCTGATCAAGAACCTTGTCTATGATATCAGCCTCTTTTATTTCTTTCTTAATATCTGAAAGAATCTTGCTTATCTGGGCACTGATCTCCTTG
>JAGCXV010000074.1 GCA_017961175.1 Bacteroidales bacterium | reverse complement strand
GCATAGTCTATCTTAATCGGTGTTCCGTCATTGAAAAGCGGAAAATACCAATTGGCATCCTTGAAACTGACCGACAGGTAGGCATTCTTTTCGGCCTTGCCGCTCATCTTGAAAGTGCCATCTTTTACAACTGCACTGTCGATTGGCAGTTCACTGATTCTGTCAAACAGGAAGATTGTGTTGCCGTCACCAGGGACATTTGCTCCTGTTATGACATACTTCGCATTATTGTCGGAGCAGGAAAGCGCACAAAATGCCTTCCCATTCCAACTCATCAGTGGAAACTAACGGTGAAAAATATTCCTCTTTTTTACATGGTTAAAAGGTTTTGAACGTACAAATGAAATTAAAAAATTCTTAAATCGGTAAAGATAGCGTCGAGATCAGGGTGATTCTCACGGAAAAGGATTTCCCCTGTGTTCCCGTCTATAAGCAGGAACATCGGGACTAAATTGACAGCATAGGTTTCCCAGACTTTACTCTTCCGGCCTCCTCCTTTATTATCCAGAACATTTATCCACTCATTGCCGTTTTCCTTGAGGAAAGATTCCCACTTTGATTTACTGGAATCGATTGATAATGAATATATCTCAAGTCCCTTTTCGTGATATTTAGAGTAAACTTCCTTCAGCTGTGGCAAATACTTGACGCAAGGACCGCACCATGTAGCCCAGAAATCCAGCAGGACATATCTGTTCTTGGGATTATCGACGACAGAACTCAAACTGACCGGATTCCCTTCAACGTCGCAGAACTCCAAATCAATGTAATGAGGCTTATAATCATCTCTAGGTTCCGTCTTTACAAGTATCGAGAGTTCTTCCTTCAGTGCGGCAACGAAAGGGAGGCTGGCCAAATCAGGAGACAATCTATCCAAAGCATCCAAAACCTTATTGATTGGCCTTTGATAACGGTCTGCAAATAAAACAGCCAAAGGCCCCGTTTGTGCTAAAGAAAGGACAGAATCAACCATGGCATTTGCAGAGTCTTCCTGTCCGCTGTCCCTCAACCTATTGTACTTCAATAAAAAATCATTGGAAGGCGTTCCCTTGGCGTTTCGGGAATATTCATCACCTTCTTCCGCATTCACGTCAACGACAATTGTCCCCGGTTCCAGAAAGAAATCTTGCAGTTGCAGATCGCCTTGATACATATACACATGCGTAGGAGCCGTCACTTTAGGATGGAATATAAATTTACCATCCTTGACAACTGCAGTGCCGACAATCTTGCACCTGTTCCAGCCATCCTGCAATTCAAGCTTGGTGTCATCGCTGAGACCCTTGATGTTTCCTTCTACCACACAGTAATCAGTTTGAGTAGATTGGCATCCGCCGAGTGCAAGCATCAGCAGTGCCAAAGAAGTGCCTAAAGTAAAAAATGTCCTATTCATCATTGATTCCTATTTAATACAAAAATAGGTATTCTCAGCGATATTGGCGAATTCCTCCATTTTCGTAAATTTGAACTTGAACAAGGTAATGTTTCTCAACAATGAATCTGTCTGAGCTCACACTGGACCGAGAAGGATTGGCAGCAGCGATTGCATGCGAGGATGCCGCTTTCAATGAGGCACTTAGCGAGGAGGCTTATCGTGTCAAAGTTGCGACTATCGGGCCTGAGGTCTATCTGCGTGGACTCATAGAGATTTCCAATATCTGTGTAAAGAATTGCCTCTATTGTGGAATACGCCGGGATATCCGGTGCCCAAGATATGAACTCTCTGAGGAAGAAGTGCTTGCAACGGCAAAAATAGCTGCCGGCAGGCACTTCGGTTCGGTGGTAATCCAGGGTGGAGAACGCACCGATCCAGCATTCATCCGGAAGATCACGCGCCTTATTAAGGCCATCAAGGCAATCGAGCCATCCACTGAAGGAGAACCTCCACTTGGCATCACACTCTCTCTCGGCGAACAGTCCCGCGAGGTTTATGAGGAGTGGTTCGATGCCGGAGCCCACAGATATCTGCTGCGCATCGAATCTTCCAACCCGGACCTGTACCGCAAGATTCATCCGGATGACTCCCTTCATTCTTATGACCGCCGCATTAAAGCGCTATACGACTTGAAGGAAATTGGTTATCAGGCCGGTACGGGAGCAATGATCGGCCTGCCTTTCCAGAGTGCAGAAGATATGGCGGACGACCTTATGTTCTACAAGGAATTCGACGCTCCGATGATCGGGATGGGCCCATACAACCCTCATCCCCAAACCCCACTGACCCTGGCGGGAGCCCCCTATCCTTCTGAAAAGAGGCGTTTTGCCCTCGGACTCAAGATGATCGCCCTGCTCCGCCTTCTTATGCCGGACATAAATATTGCCTCCGCCACCTCATTGGAGGTACTGGATCCCAGAGGCAGGGAACTGGGCATACTTTCAGGTGCAAACGTCATTATGCCAAATATGACTCCTGAAGACAAAATGGTCAACTACAATCTCTATGACCGGAAAACTCTACTCCGCGATTCTCATTCTTCCCTGGTCGAGGAGCTGGAGAGCAAGAAGATTGCCATCGGTTACGGCCAATGGGGCGACTCCAGGCATTTCCGCAAGTGCCCGGATCCTTTCTAGAAAGCTACGAAAGGCCTGATATAACCGGCTTTTTTCTTGTCATCGTCGATAATATAAAGGTTCGGATAATCATAATTCAGCTCAATGCCCCAGGCTACAGGAGCATTAGATTCGTTATAGCTTTCGCAGCTGGTCCAATAGCGGTTTGTCGAGTAGGCGGAACCAACGTAAAAAGCATCTGGATAACCTGCTTGAACAAATGGGGCGTTCAAAGATGGAACCCCACCACTTGCATAGCCATATCCACTGCCGGAAGCCGTAACAGTGACACCGCACATGCCGGTGATATACTTCAACCACTGCGCTACAGTTCCCAAGAACCATCCACTGGTTCCCACAGGAGCCTGAACACCGAAAGAAAGAAGAACATCAACTGCAAAGTGACCAGGAGACGGGTGATCATGAGACTGGAGAATCTGTGTATTCTGTATCCCGTTCATGTCTTCAATGACTTGGGGGTATGTAGTGTACTGGTTTTTAAGACAATAAGTACCAGCAGCCGTGGCTGCCCAGTTCCCGTAATCTGCAATCAGGGACATTGCCAGTCCCTTGAATCCCGGATTGCTTGCGTCTGCTGTTCCCGCATCCCCGATGTAGAAGATAAGTGCCGAGGCAGTCTTTCCTGCAGCATCCACAGCGGCTTTGTTCTGGTAGACATATCCGTCAGTGGTGATTATCCAGCCAAGATGTTCGGAAGTGACATTAAGCACAGTCAGCGGATCGGCGACAGGATATACGTTTACGGTACCCTCGCTTGTCCAACCGGTTATGGCTGTGGTGGCGCCAACCGCACGGAGATTCACCGTGATGTTTATCGTGTACTGGTGCCCGCTTAAGAATTCCTTGCCGGAAACGCTGTATAGAGCTGTTCCCTTATCTGTAACAATGGAAAGGAAGTCACCGTCAACTACCTGGGCCGGAATGACTGCCGCACCGTTGTTGCTCATCGCGATATCCCCGACAGCCCCGCTGACGGTTTCCACACCGCCGGTCGTCTGGTTGAAGGATACCGTAGGTTTTACATTCAATACGGAAACACTTGAAATACTCTCGACACCGGTGCCCGGCGTGACATTGACGTTTATCTTGACAAGTTTGTGGCTAAAAGCCAACTCTACGGGGGCTGCCTGCTTAGCCTGATTTGTAACCGAGGCAAACATCAGGTCGCTGGCCTTATAGTCCGAATCCGCCGTCTGGTCTGGTTTCACTGTGAAAGACGTTCCTGCTGAAGACGGATAATAAGCTGATATATCGATATTCGTAGAACCGGACGGATAATAAGGACCTGGCGTTGGAGCTATCATCGTCCCGGAGGCTCCGGTGGTAAAATCATATCCTGCCCACGAGCCTTCACCGGTGTTGCTTATCATGACCTTGACGGTTTCTCCGCTGTCAAAGGTACCTTCATTCAGATTCTGGGCAGCCTTCGATCCGGCAATCTGAACCGTAGAATAACTCAGGGCAACTGGAACAGAGTCCTCGACTGGACTGTCCAAGTGAGAACAGGCGGAAAGCATCAGGCCCGCCAAAGCAATCAGTATATAGTTTGATTTCATGGTAAATCTGATTTTAGGTTTTACAAATACAAATCCTCATCTTCGCTTCCTCCATCGTCCCACTATTCGATGGAATCTTTTCCATTAATTTCTGAGGCACATATCAGCCCCTCGCCAGCCACAGCATAAATCTTTAGATGCGGCGACTCATAGAGTTGTTTATTAATAAATACTTTAACCATACTATCTATTCATTTGCCGATAATTCTTCTGCCATCTGCCTGCCACAGTCGAAGGCATTTTTCAGGTCATCATCCCAATGCTCATCGCGATAGCTGCGCTTTGCTTCCTCCGAGAAACCTGCCAGTTCAAAGCGGCTGTAATCCTTCACCTGATAAGTGTTATAAGCAATCAGACGCCGTGGTTTGCCAAGAGCGCCTTCAATGCAGAACTCCATCGAGCCATAGCCCTGGCTGTTATTCCTTTCCGGGGTTCCGTTCATAGTCTCGACAAGCACTACAGGCATCTTCTTGGGAGCAGTCAGGCTATAATCATTGTAAGAAAGCCACGGGAAGGCAAGCCTTTCCAGGAAAGCTCGCATCTGGCCTGTAACGTCGCCGAAATAAACCGGTGAACCAAGTACAAGTCCGTCTGCCCCGGCAATATCTTCCAGGACAGGAGTCAAAGCGTCCTTAAACTTGCAGACATTTGACGCCCTGAGCTTCACCTTACAGGCCATGCAAGACATACACCCCTTGTAATCAAGGTCATACAGGCGTACAGTCTTGACTTCTACTTCACTGCCTACAGATTTTGCTCCATCTGCAAAACTCTTCAGCATCGAGGCCGTGTTGAAGGTTTTCCTAGGACCTCCGTCGATGATTATTATCTTCTTCATAAAGCTCTGTTTATTGTTTTTTGCAATTTAATCAATTATTGGCATTATTTGTTACACTTACTTATACATCCTGTAGTCTTTTGGAGAAACGCCCTGCAGACGGGAGAAGAATTTGCTGAATGCCGCCTGGTCCGAGAAATAAAGCCTGTCGGAAATCTGGGCAATGCTCAAATCGGAAGTCCTGAGAAGGAAAGTTGCCTCCATTACCAGGAACTGATTCACGTAATCGATTACAGTACGTCCCGTTACCTGCTTCACTACTCTGGACAGATAAGTTGTTGATATGCTCAGCGATGATGCATAAAACGAAATATCGTGATGCTCCACAAAATGATCCGGCAGAAGGCGGATGAACCCGATGAAAACATCTTCAGTGCGCTTGGGAACCTGATCGTTGACAACTGTCTGCTCCATTGCATTTTGCAGATCCAACAGAAAGATTGAGTACAGGTACTGCACAATGGCAGACTTATGGGTATTAGAAGAACTCAGATATCCGGCAATCTCCCCCATTCTGTTCTCGAAGTGAGAAGCCATCGCCGGGGAAAGGGCAATTCTGGGCTCGTGAAGGCGGACAATTGGGAGGTATGCAATCCTGACCATATCCCTGACCGTATCGGTCTCAAAGGTAAGATGCTCATCTACAAGAAGACAAATTCCCCTGTAGTCCTCCGACGCCTTGAGAATGCTGATCCCCATTCCTGACGAATAGATATAAAGATCGTTCTCGTGCAGAGTCAGTTCTTTCCCGTTATAGACAACTGTCAGCCAGCCTTCCAGCACCAGCGTAAAAGTGTAGGCAGACATAAAACCCTGCGTCCTGTTCGCCCGGAAAGTAATCTCGGCATCCGTCCGTTCGCAGTACATCCTGCCGTCCCATCCTTCAAACGGAACGGCTCCGTGCATTTTTACCCAAGCTTCCTTCAGAGTGTACATACTATACAAATTTAAATATTTGTTTCGTTTCAGACAAATTCTGTGTCATTTGAAACATCTGCAGGACTTCCTTTTGTTCATACCTTTGTATTAACACAAAAACACTCAAGACAATGGATAAAAAGAAATCGATCGAAGCATTGCAGTTCTTCGTAACCAACCTTTCAGAAGGTGCATTCGTTCACAAACTTCAGGGACAGATATTCAAATCCCAGGGATTCAACAAACTCGGCGACAAGTATATTGCCCACTATTCAGAAGAAATGGGATGGGTGGAGAAATTCACAGACCGTATTCTGGACCTTGGGGGCTGCGTAAAGGCAGAAGGACAGAAGTCAAGAGAGCTCATCTGCGACCCTATCGCCTATGTAAAGGCAGACCTTGCAATCCAGGGCCCGGGCGTAGAACTCCTGCTCAAGTGCATGGAATCAGTCAAGGACGACCCTACTACCTATGATATTTTCAAGGCCTATCTGGCTGATGAGGAGGAAGACCTCTACTGGAGCGAGGAACAGCTCGAACTGATAGAAAAAATCGGAGTCCAGAACTGGCTTGTAAAACAACTCTAGACGTATGCCAGTCTTGCGGTTGTTCTAATCTGATAATCATAAAAAAGAATCCGGGCTCAATCGCCCGGATTCTTTTTTAAACTATTTTATCCTAATCAATTATTTTTTCCTAATCAATGACTTGGACCTGACATTTTTTCTATCAGCTGAGTTAATGCTCTTTGCCTTTGGAGCTGCAGAAAGGATAGTACCTGAAGAAACTGTTTTAGGATTCTTGTCAAAAATTGCCACATCATCAAGATTCAGGTAGAACATATCTGTGCAATCGAAGTGACGGAAGCCGATATAAACAGTCTTGTTGGCAAATTGATCAGGAATGGCGATAATAAAACGTCTGTAATCGCCAGATGTCTCAATCGGAGTAGCGGCATCTATTCCGTCAATTGTTTCCTCATGCACCCTGACACAACTGGTCAAATTAGAAGCGTTAGGTGCCTGATCTGTAACATAAACAGCATAATGTTCTTCAGGCCATTCAGTATCCTGAGCAACCACCCAGAAACTGAGATAGTTCCCCGATGTTATAGCAATTACAGGAGTAAATGCCCAGTTATCAGGGGTTAATGCGCCTGCGTCAAAATCATAAGATTGACTATATAACACGCCTGTTCCAGAAAGAGTAGTAAGTCTCTCGGTACCTAACTGCCAATTGTAACCGTCTCCATCTGAATCTATTAATGTCCAACCGGCTATGTCAGATTCAAAGTCCTCCAGCCAAATTGGATCAGGTTCTGGTTCAGGTTCTGGTTCAGGATCAGGATTGCCCTCTGTTACCATCACATTATCAATGTTCATTCTGAACATGTCGGTACAATCGAAATGACGGAAACCGATATAAGCAATCTTATTATTAAATTCAGCAGTAATATTGACGAAGTAACGATTGTAAGTTCTGCCGTCTACCTCACGGGTTTGTGCAGGTGTATATGATCCGGAACCAATAGTCTCTTCAAAAAGCCTAGTGTAAGACCCAGGTAAACCAGCTCCAGGATTCTCTTCTGTAATATAAACAGCATAATGTTCTTCTGGCCAAGAAGGATCCTGAGCAGCCACCCAGAAACTGAGGACATTGCCTTCGGTAAGTTGTATAGCCGGTGTAAATGCCCAGTTATCAGGTGTTAGTGCTGAACCACTGTAAGACGCACTATTAAGAATTCCTGTACCGGAAATGGTATGTTGAGAATTGTTAACCCAATTCCAATTATAGCCATCTCCATCGGAGTCAATGAAAACCCATTCAGCGGAATTGTCAGTATCGAAATTCTCAAAGTAAGGAACGCTCTTTACAACATTTCCTACGCGATAAGCCGCCAGATTCACTGCGAATTTGGTAAGACCTTCGTTGATAAACTTGATAGGTTTTGTGGAAGCGTCTATCACGTCGTGAGACGCATCGGAACCATCGCGGAGATATTTTGCGTCACTGGTAACAACCTCAATACCAAAACTACTCCAGTTCTCAGGAGAAAAGACACGGAACCATATTACATCGTCTCCAGTAGCGGTAACATCTCCCAATTTGAGGGTGATATCATCGTACCCCTGGTAATAATCGTCGGCAGGCTGACTGGTTGCAACGTCATATTTAACATATCCGGCAACGTTTGTAGGAGCATGGATAGTAACAGACTTGATTGTTTCACCAGCGGTGATGCCTTTCAACTGGAGACGTACTACAGTACCCAAGCGGTGGAAAGTGAACAGGCTTTCGGTGTTATTCTCAATTCTTTCAGAACCATTGTCTAATTGTTCTGAAATCAAAACGTCTGAGTCCAGGGCCATATTGCCCTTGCTCAGGTTCTGCTCATAAGGAAGGAAAACAAACCAGTCATTCACTCCGTCATCATCCAGATCTCCGTAATTACCAATGCAACTACCCGGATAAACCGTAGCATACTTGTATGATGCACCTGCAGGATCTTCTGAAGTGAGGGTGGCGGAAAAACTGGCTTTTCTGCCGGTAATGACAGCATCATTGGAATAAACGGCTTCATTATATGTTCCATCCACTACCTCAAAGAATGCTACATAATCTCCTTCTGACCAGTAGATTGTAGGAATTTCTCCATCTTCGGCATAAGTCTTGGTTCCAGGACCGGATACAATTTTAACGGTAACGCCTTCCTTGTTTGGCAATTCTTCTTTTTCAAGATTCTCTTTCTGGCAAGAAACAATAGAAGTAAGGGCCAGCAAACCCGTCAGGGCAATAAATAATTTCTTCATAACGCTTTCCCTCCTAATTAAAATTCATCACCATCATAAATGGTTGAGTCATCAAAATCGCTACCCGGTAAACCGGCATCGCCATCTGAAGAAGCGCACAAAATGCCTTCCCATTCCAACTCATCAGTGGAAACTAACGGTGAAAAATATTCCTCTTTTTTCATGGTTAAAAGGTTTTAAAACGCACAAATTTAATAAAAAAATCTTAACATCGTTTTTTCCGAGTTCGCAATATCAAGTTATGGCCAGATATCGCTGAGCCTCTCAAACACAACCGGGATATTCGCTTGACCGTTGTTATGCTTCCCTATCCTTACCATAATCAGGTTTTTGTGAGGATTTACATATAGCACCTGATTACATATTCCAATTGCATAGAAGCCTGGATACTGCCCTGTTTTCTGTCTTTCAAACCTCACGTCATACCAACTGTAATTATAACAACTCTCTGGATAAAAATCGGTTGTAAGGTGTATCCATTCCTCGCTCACGACGCGTTTTCCATCCCATAGACCCTTGTTCAGATAGAGGCGCCCTATCTTGGCCAAGTCTTTCATGGTGCAGGTGATACCGCCGAAGGCATGAGCAGCATGGTGCTTGCGGCTGTCGATATTGACCAGAGCCACTGACTCCATCTGCAAGGGTTTCCAGACCTTTTCGCTAAGATAATCGGAATAGCGCTTGCCGGTAGCGCGCTCGATAACCATTCCAAGTATTGCAGTTGTCATGCTCTCATAACGGAATTCCGTACCGGGTTCGCAGCGGAATTTCAACCCCCGGATCTGTCTCATCAGGTTGTGCCCGTAATTTAATCTTGCAATGGCGTTAACCTTCTTCAACTCCTTGATGTTGAACTCGTATTCGTCATCGAAGTCCAAGCCGCTGAACATGCACAACAAATATCTGATAGTGAGCCGCCCCCACCTAGGGTCTTTTCTCTTTAATTCTGGCAGATACTTAGTGACAGGATCATCGATGCTTTCTATATAACCTTCATCCACAGCAATGCCGCACAGCAGAGATGTGATTGACTTGGAAACGGAGAAAATGGTTGCAAGGTGGTCAGATGAGAAGTCGCCCCAGTACTTTTCATATACTATGCTGTCATTATGGATAATCATCACGCCCTGCCTCGTACTGGCATCTTTAAAAGCCTCTGGAAAAGAAAGGTTTACGCATCTCGGAGGCTCGCTGTAAAAGTGCAGGGTATCTATCCATCCGGCTTCCGATCCGGAAACCGGAAAATGGAACGATTGTTCACCATTTGCAATCGTGTCGTGTACGTGATTCTCGAAACTGAAGATGTTAGGGCCATAAAGGCCATCAGCCCTGTAACCTCTTACCATTGCACAGGATGACAAAACAATCGCAGAGAAAGCGAATAAACAGGTTCTGATTATGCGGAACATGGAACAGGTTTTGGTAGTTTCTTGATTATAAGCATTGTAATATCATCACTCTGCTCAGCGTCACCGACGAATTCATCAACGGCAACTTTCATATTTTCGCTGAGTTCTCTGGATGAAGATGTTGCCTTATAGCCTGCAAGATTGGAGATGACCCTATCTTCACCGAAAAGCGATCCATCTGCCCTGGCGGCTTCGGTAAGACCGTCCGTATAGAGGAACAGAACGTCTCCAGGGGAGAGGACAGTCTTCTGCAGGGAATATTTCCAATCTGCCACTACTCCGACAGGGATGTTGGCATCTGTCTCGAGGTAGTTCGGAACTCCATTCTTTATAACGGCAGGAGAATTATGACCGGCATTGCAATACTTCAAGTCTCCGGTTTCCAGGTCAAGTTCACCGGCAAAGAACGTGACGAACATCATATTCTCGTTGCGGTCTGACATTGAAGAATTTATGACGGATATCAGCTTATCCGGACCATCCTCGGAAGCCGAGAGGGTACGGAACATTGAACTTATGACGGCCATCACCAGAGATGCCGGAACGCCTTTGCCTGAGACGTCTCCGATGCAGAAGAACAGCTTGTTGTCCCGAATGCAGAAATCGTAGAGGTCTCCACCTACCGCTTTGGCAGGAGTGATACTGCCCCATATATCGATGTCCTTCCTGTCTGGATATGCCGGCCAGGTCATCGGAAGCATGGACATCTGGATATTCCTTGCTACGTCCAATTCACTTTCCATAGAAGCCTTCTGGGCTGTAGTCTCCGTAAGGTCAGCGATATACTTGGACAAAGACTTCTGCATATTGTCGAAAGAATCGCGGAGGTGGCGTATCTCATCCTCGTTCTTTATTTCAGGGAGAACCGTATCAAACTTGCCCTGGGCTATTTCTGAAGCGGAACCGGATAGCTGGACCAGCGGCTTTGTAAACATCTTGATCGCCCTTCTGCATATCCTTGACACTATAAACAGTCCCAAAAGCATGAGGATGAGAATCAAGCATCCTAAAGTCAGCGCCGGCCTGAGAAGGCTCCTGATCGGAACCGCTATCGCCATAGACCATCCAGAATCAGAGACCGGAGCATAAAAGACCTCATACCTGCGCCCGTCCATTACTACGATTTCTTCTCCCGTCTTACCGGCACACATTGCCTCCCCCAATTCCAGGTAATTGTCTGATGTACCTGGGCCTGCAAAATCGGAGAAGTTATACCCGCCAAGGTAACGTTCCAGATCCGGATGTGCTATGTATTCCCCTTTCGGCCCAAGAATGAAACTGTAAATACCCTGATCTTCCGGCATTACCGAAGGCTTCAAGCCAATCTTGTTCTCACTGACATCAATATCGTGAAGGACACTTGCCAGCCATTCCAGGGAAATGTCAGCGCCGAAAACGCCTGCAAGTTTCCCTTCGGGATCTGTAATAGGCAAAGTATAGGTGCAGAGCAAGGTACCGGCCCCTTCCTTGTCTAGATACGGGCTGGTCCAAAGACCGCCCTTGGATGCCAGGCCAGCCTTGAACCACTCAGACTCGTGGTAATCGTGTGTAGCAGAACCTATGTTATGAACTCTCGGCTTGTCGTCAACTATCTGAGCATAAGCCTCAAACCACCTTCCTTGACTTGGAAAATAATCCGGAACGAACGCAATACCGCATCCCGTAAGATTACGGTTTACATCTATTTCATACTCTAAAGTGCTGATAATGAGTTCGGGAGTTTTTATATGCCATTTAACCTCATCGGCGATATTGACGGCCGAGATTTCAACCTTTTCCAGATTAGCGGTTATGTTACGGCTAATGTTTCCGATTTCATCGACAAAGTGCTCCTTGAAAGAAGAATAGACACCGGTCGTGATTACAACGAAAGCCAAAATCGAAGTAATGGTCATGATGACCAGAAAAATGATGATTATGGTTCTGGTCAATCTGTCGGAAAATGATTTTATACGGGTACTCATAACTATATCGTTAATGCACGGTTCCGAGACCAAATTTACACAATTATCAGAAATAGCGTGAAAGTGATTATTTTTGTGTTATGGGAATAGCGCGAATTCTATTGAAAATACTGGGTTATAAGATTACCACGAACTTCCCTGATGTACAGAAGAGCATCATGGTGTTTGCGCCACACACATCCTACTGGGATGCGGCAATCGGCAAACTTGTGATGAAAGTGTGGGGTGTGCCTCATCGTTTCCTTGGCAAAAAGGAGCTGTTCCGTTTTCCGATGGGCTTCTTAATGCGGCTATTCGGAGTCATCCCCATCAGGGGCATAAAGGGGCATAACTCCATCTACGATGCCGTCAATGTGCTCAACAAAGAGGAGCGGATGCATCTGGTCATTTGTCCCGAGGGAGGGTTCGCACCTACAGAGCGTTGGAATCCAGGCTTTTATTATATGGCCGTAAAAGCGAATGTTCCCGTAGTGGTCGCCTGTATAGACTTCGGACTGAAAGAGGCCGGAATAAAAGGTGTAATTAGCGACTTGAGTGATAAAGACAAAGTTTATCAACAACTCGCAGAAATGTACCGTGGAGTCACGGCACGTCATCCCGAGTGCTTTATGCTACCTCTTTGCCCAGGTGTTGGCAAGAACAACCAGGACAATGCACAGGAAGAAAACGATTCCGCAGAAAGCAAAGCCTGACGTTTTTGATTGTTCAACGATAAGGCACCAGCACATTAACGGAGCAATAAGTATCAGAAAACCTCCAACCAGAGCTCGTAAACGTTTTATATTAACCTTCTCCCTCTCCTTCTTGGATGCGGTGTTGTATCCGGCAATGAGCATATCGCCCTTGCCGATAAGGATTAATATTCCCATAATGACCATGAGTGCGGCAACAATGATAACAACTATCATGGCAAATGAATTTTAGTCAAACAATGTGGTTTTATCCAGCGCCTTGCGGAGAGTTTTCGGCAAAGCGTTGCGGTTAAGGAATATGTAGGTAGTATTCAGGGCGATATAATCTCTTGACATATACCAGGTTCCCTTGTAAGGGCCGCTGTTGCCCCAGGAGTTCTTTACAAGATAGTAAGGTTTGCCTTGTTCATCGATGGCCTTGCCGTAGATTAGCATAACATGATCATAGGTGAACTGCCAGTTGTCCCACTGTTCCTGCCTGAGTTCCTGGGTCGGAACAACTCCGTCCGGCAAAGCAGCCACCGCGGTCTTGCGGTTAAAGTCTCCGGAAACATCTCCTCCCCAGGCAACCGTATATCCCTTATCCAGAGCCTTGTCGAGCACAGCCATAAGTTCATCGATTGGAACGTTGAAGCTTGGCTTCAGGCGCCACTTGTACGGAGCCTCTATCACAAACCATTGGTTGAACGGATGATGTGTATAGCTGGTCAGGCTGACATACTCTTCCAGATTAAGCCCGAGACTCTCTGCAAAAGATTTTGGGTTATAGGTTTTGCCTTCATAAACAAATGATTCCGGGCATTTCCCGACATACTTCTCTATGACTGCCTGAACGCTGTCCTGCCAGCCGGGCATCGGCTCCTTTGCGCTGTACTTGAGGATACTCCTTACCTTGTTCTCCAGTTCAGGGAAGAACACATGGAAGTTAGCCAGGGAATCTCCGGTCAGAGAGCCCGGTGCAGGCATCGCATCCTCCGGGCAGATGCCGTGCCTGCGGATTACATCCAGCACATCGTCGCAGGAACCGCCTTCGGAAATCTGGCTGAAGCCATGCATGCGCACATAATGGGTGGCACAATCCATATAGTCTTTATTGACCACAAACATCTCGCAGAGGTCATAAACCTTCCCCGTTTTTCTAAGGATCTCGCTCTCAAAGAATCCCAATGTGGCAAAGTCCCAGCAGGTACCGCTGCGGAACTGGTTTTTCACACTGGTAACCGGTATTTCCCTGACCGTTGAAAAGGTCTTTTCAGTCTGTGCAGATGCTGTCATTACCATGAGCATCGCTGAGGCAAGTGTCAGTATTTTCTTCATATTTTGTTTTTATTATCCAGTCTCATTACTTGTATCGGACGCTCATCCCCGCCATAGAGGAATGGGCAATACTTTGTAACTCCGGTATCGCGGAACCCGCATTTTTCCATAACCCGCCTAGATGCAGGATTGTCTATAAAATAGTCGCACCAGAGGGTTCGGAATCCTTTATCGCTGAAGCAATGGTCTATCATCAGGTTCAAGGCTTCGGAGCAGATGCCCTTGTTCCAATACGGCCTTGCAACCCAATAACCGGCTTCGGCTTCATCCTCAGCGATTTCTATATTGCTTTCGCCCTTAATCATATAGCCAATGCTGCCTATGATTTCTCCGGTCTGCTTCAGCACAATGGCCCAGGTACGGTCATTGCTGAAGAAGGAACGTATAACCTCCAGACTGTCCTCAACGCTCTTGTGCGGAGGCCAGCCTGCGCGTTTTCCAATATCAGGCTCGGAGGCGTATTTGTAAAGCGCCTGTGCATCGCCCTCGTTCCAGGGGCGAAGCAAAATTCTTTCTGTTTCCAAACTGATTTTACCTTTTGTTACCACTGTTCCCAATGGACGTTTTCCGGTTTCCACTTGTCTTTTGGAGCAGGATTCTCGGCCGGTACACCTATAGGGATGATGCAAAGCGGAACTATGCCTTCAGGGATGCCTAGCTTTTCTGCAATTGGCTTAACCCTTTCCTCTGCCGGATAGCCTGCAGTCCAAACTGCTCCAAGGCCCAATGCTTTTGCTGCCAGCAGAATATTCTGTGCCGCAGCAGAGCAGTCCTCATACCAGAAAATGTTAGGCATTTCCGTTTCAGGGCCGTCTGGCTGGCCGAATGGCCTTCTCTTAATCGTTGTCTGTCCGCAAACCACGATCACTGCTCCCGCCTGGGTAAACATTCCGCTGCGCGGTCCGGCAGCGAATACAGATGCAATCTTGTCCTTGTCGGTAACCACAACAAAACGCCACGGCTGGACATTCATTGCCGTTGGAGCTGCCATACCGGCTTTCAGTATGGTTTCAAGATTCTCTTTAGAAACAGGCTCTCCCGTGAACTTGCGGATACTGGTTCTGTTCATTATAACATCAAGAGCTCCCTGGGAGTCTTGAGCATAGCAGCTGGCTGCAAACACAAGAGCCAAAGCTAACAAGACAGTGATTCTTCTAATCGTTTTCATAATGCTAAATTGTAAATCCTATGCAATTTAGCAAATATCTATTTATACTGGCTTACAAAGTCTGTCACAATGCGGAAAACAGGCTCGTAGCTATCGAAGATTGCATGCTTCCAGTCATCGTAGATTGTATGGTAATACTGGAAGGCATCGCCGTTTTCATTCTCAAAGAAGATGCAAGGCACATGGCGTGTGGCAAACGGATAATGGTCGCTGTTGGCAGCCAGGGCGCCACGGTTCAAGGACTTGAAATACTGCTTCTCGGTGTTGATCTTTTCAAACAGGGCAAAACCCTTCATTCCCTCTTCACTCACCTCGCAATACTGAACAGGATTATTGTCGCCGATCATGTCTATATTGAACAGATACTTGATTCTCTCAAGCGGAACAACGGGATTGTTGGCAAAGAACTCAGAGCCACGCAGATTTGCATCCTCGCCCGAGAACGAGAGGAAATACATGTCAAACGGAGGGCGATGCTTTGCATAATATGCAGCCAGAGTGACGATTGCCGCCGTTCCTGAAGCATTGTCATTGGCTCCGGCATAGAACACCTTGCGTCCCAGATTGCCAAGATGGTCATAATGGGCGGTGAAGACATAGCAGCTGTCGTGCCTTTCCCCTTCAACCTTGGCGATGACATTGAACAGTCCAAACTCCTTCAGGAACTTGTTGTCAACATTTACACGTATGGACTTTACTCCGGCAATTGACTCCGGAGTCATCCAGATAATCGGCTTGTCCACAACACGGTTGCCGTAAGCCTTGTAGAACTTGATTGGAGATGTCCAGGTTTGGATAAGTCCTGCATTGGTGCATTCCCCTGCCTTCTGCAGGCGGGAAAAAACTTTGCTGTGACGGTAAGCAAACCAGAATTCGCACACAACCAGGCAATTGGCATATTCGGGCTTTGCCAGGTCCGCAAACATCCTGTCTGCGTCAAAGTTCAGGGTATCCACATGGTAAACCGGAAACTCTCCGTGCACTCCGGGAGAGTACTCACGCATGGAAAAATCAACGCCAGGGGTGAGTTTCTTCCCATCTGCCCACAACTCCATCTTTCCGCAGAAGGTGTTGATATCAATGGTGAACGGCTGGCAGATGACAGTATCCGCACCGGCTTTCTCATATTCCTTCTTCAGGAACTTCCCGGCCTTGTTTGCCCCATCCCTGGCATAGCCGCGTCCCTGATACTTCGCCGAGCTGAGTTTCTTTACAATATGCTTATAATGGGCTAAATCCTGCGAATGCATCGGCACTGCAAGCAGAGCCAGCAGGAGTACAAAAAAGAGTTTTTTCATATCTGATCCGGTTGGATTCCCGCTACTTGTACAGGTATCTCTTGATACTCATCTTCGGAGTCTTCTCAAACGGAGTGTCCACAAACTCAACCTTGGCAATCTGGCTGTATTTAGGCAGAGACTCGTTTGCAAGGTCAGCAATATCCTTCGGAAGATTTTCTATATCCTTAGGATCTGTATCTTCAGGAATTTCAGGATAAACAAGGGCTACCAGCTTTCCTCCCCTTTCTACCACCACGCTCTCTGAGACAAACGGATTCCCGGATAGTACGGACTCTATCTCTTCAGGATAGATGTTCTGCCCGGAAGCGGTCAGAATCATGGATTTGATGCGGCCGCGGATGAATACGTTGCCGTTCTTGTCAATGATTCCAAGGTCTCCGGTACGGAACCATCCGTCATCGGTAAACGCCATTGCATTGGCTTCAGGATTCTTGTAGTAACCTATGGTAAGATTTGCACCTCGGGCCTGAATCTCTCCAGGAATATGCTGAGGGTCGGAAGAATCTATCCTAAGCTCGTGAACAGGAATGCCGCAGGACCCCGGAACAAACTTTGTCCACCAAACATAGGCAAGCAGAGGACACGCTTCCGTCATTCCGTAACCGACAGTAAACGGAAGCCGGATCTTCTTCAAGCACTTTTCAACTTCTGGCTTAAGAGGTGCGCCGCCCAATATGAAACACCCCACATTACCTCCGAAAGCTTCCATCAGTTTATTACGGATTTTCCTGTATATCAATCTCTTTACCAATGGAATAGCCAATGGAATCTTCAGCTTTGAAAGTGCCGGCCTGATGGATCCTGTGTATACCTTCTCCATCACCAAAGGAACTGTAATCACCATATAAGGCTTTACTTCCTTCATGGCTGCAAAAAGAGTGGTCGGCGACGGTGCCTTGCCCAGGAAATATATGGTAACTCCATCAACATTCGGATGTATGAACTCGATTGCAAGTCCGTACATATGCGCAAGCGGAAGCATAGAAACCATTGTCTGTCCCGGGGTATTCGGGAAATGAGCGTTGGAGAACTCGTCAATATCGCTCATTGCCCCGTAGGTAAGCATCACTCCCTTAGGGTCTCCAGATGTTCCGGAGGTGTAATTGATTATCGCGAGTTCAGAGAAATTGTCAGAAGGATAGTGTACATTTTCCTGCTTGAACCCGTCCGGATACTTTTCGTTCAGAAGCTTCTCTCTCTGCTCCCAGGCAGAGGCAACAGCTTCATCACAGGACCATAAAACGGAAAGATCCCCAACGTTGATTGCCGCTTTGAGCATAGGCATCGACTGGGGATCCAGCTTGTTCCAGATATCGGTATCCGTGAAAAGCAAGACGCTTTCAGAATGATTTACAAGATTTACAATGCTGTCCGGATGGAAATCTGCAAGGAGCGGAACAATGACTGTCTCGTAAGTGTTTACAGCCCAGAATGATATAGCCCAGCGCGCAGAATTCCTGGCACATAGCGCTATCTTGTCTCCTTTTTTAATGCCTACCTTCTCAAAGAATAGCCAGATGGCCTCTATGTTTGTGGCAAGCTCCCCGTAAGTGAAGGACTGTCCACCGTAATCCGCCACTGCTGCCAGATCCCAATTATTGTGGATAGTACCTTCAAGTGTCTGCAGGTAATGTTTCATAGGTTTGGTTTCAGTAATCGCCTGTTGATACTTGTATGCAAGGGGCAAATATAGGCATTTTTAGTATATTTGGAGTATGAAAGAGCTGGATATTGAAAGAGTCAGGGATCTGAACGAGTATTACAAGACGGTTCCCTATTCGGTCGTAAGGAAAGAACTGTATTCTGCAAAAGACCTGTATGAAGGATACGATCCGGATGATGAGGAATCGTTTAAGACGTGTTACGACGCTCTGGTTTACAAGCACTTCATAGAGAACGGCAAAGTTGCTTACAATGTGGAGGAGTCTCTTGCCAGAACGCTCCACGACTTTGGAATCCACAAGGCGATGGACCGTTTTTTCCAAAGGCACGACCGCAACGGCTGCATCGGAATAATGGGCGGGCACGCCAAGGCAAGGACCGACGAGACCTACCGTAAGATTGTCTTCATAAGCAAGAAACTAACGGAACTGGGATTCGTGATGATCAGCGGAGGAGGCCCAGGAGCGATGGAAGCAACGCACCTTGGAGCATGGATGGCGGGAAGGAGAAAGAAGGATGTGGAAGATGCGCTGAAGATGCTTTCAACAGCCCCTACTTTCAGGGACAAGGGCTGGCTTTCAACGGCATTCAAGGTGATGGAGAAATACCCTCAGAAGAAATACGAAAGCCTGGGAATTCCAACCTGGCTGTACGGGCACGAGCCTTCCACACCTTTTGCCACCCACATAGCCAAGTACTTTGAAAACAGCAAGAGAGAAGATACCATCCTCACCGTGGCATACGGTGGCATAATCTACACTCCGGGCAGCGCGGGAACAATTCAGGAAGTGTTCCAGGATGCTGTGCAGAACCACTACTTGTCGTTCGGCTTCTCAAGCCCGATGATTTTCCTCGGAGAGCAGTTCTGGACCGTGGAAATGCCGGTTTACCACCTTTTGAAGTTCCTTGTCAAGACCGGCAAGTACCAGAACCTGAACATGACGGCAACAGACAGTGAGGAGGATGTCATCAGCGCTCTTGTCAAGTTCCGCGACACCCTTAGCGGGATGCACTGAGGAAGTATAGAAGCGGATATATCTCAAGTCTGCCGATAAGCATTTCTGCCATAGACGATAATTTCAGGAATATCGGCAAATCGGCATAGTTTGCCATAGAGCCCACGTCCCCGAAACCGGGGCCAACGTTTCCTATGCATGAAATGGAAGCTGTAAAACCTGTCGTAAAGTCCAGGCCGCAGGCCAGATTGATAGTTGTCCCCGCCGCTACGATCAACAAATACAGGAATATGAATCCCAAGGCATCATTGACCTGCTCATAGCTGCGGGTCTTTCCGTCAACTTTCACTATCCGCACTATTCCGGGATCGAGAGAAGTGCTTATCCTTCTCCTTATACCTTTCATTGCCAGCAGAGCCCTGTCTATCTTGATTCCACCAGATGTCGAACCTGAGCAACCGCATATCAGTGAACAGACTATCAGCACAGACATAGACAGCGGAGGCCACAATGTCGTGTCCGCCGTGGCAAAACCTGTGGTCGTTGAAATGGAAACCACCTGAAAGACAGCAGATCTGAATGCACTTCCGACTGAATGGCAAACTCCATTTATCAGAAGGTCCGCCACTATCACAACAACTGCAATCCCCACAAATGCCAGAAAAACCCTGATTGTCTCCGACCTGAACAGATTATGGCTGCTCCCTCTGTAGAAAGTCAGGAACAGAATGCCGAAGTTCATTCCGGCAGCCAGCATCGCAATCGTCAGAATTCCCTCTACCGCAACGTTATCATAATATGCAATGCTCAGGTTACGTATACAGAAACCGCAAGTGCTGCAGGCAGACATAGCGTTGGTCAAAGAGTCGAACCAGTTCATCCCTGTTGTTATCAGAGACAGGAAAGTTGCCACAGTCAGGAATAAATAAACAATAAGTGTCCTGTGGAAATAGAACCCGTTTTTTTCTCCCTTGAATGCCTGTCTGGAGACATTGGATATCTCCGTCCTGGAAAGCATGGACCAGTCCATTCTCTTCATCATAATCATGGAAAACAAGGTCACGATTCCTACTCCACCTACCCATGAAGTGGCTATTCTCCAGAACTGCAGGCCTTTAGGGAGGGACTCCACATCATTGAGTATGGACGCTCCGGTTGTTGTAAAACCCGATACGCTTTCAAACAGGGCGTTTATAAG
>JAGCXV010000073.1 GCA_017961175.1 Bacteroidales bacterium | reverse complement strand
GGATGAGGAGCAGGTGATGGACTACCACTATCTGCCTGGCGTTGAGATGTGGATGGGTAACGTGTACTGGGACATCAGGGCTACAGGTCCGCTGAGCCAGATGTTCGGTACGGTAAGTTACACCTCCTGGGCAAACAACTATGCATACAGCAATGCTGACCAGGGCGGAGAGATGTGGAGACTGACCTACTGGCTCCAGGGAAAGAACCTCGAGAACCTGATCAAGTATGCGACCGAACACGAGAGATGGACGATTGCAGGTATCGGCTGGATTCTCAAGGCCCACTCCTGGGACATAAGCACCAAGGAGTATGGCGAGATGCCTTGCCAGCAGGCCTATGAGCCTGGCAGGCTGAGCCACGACTATGACTACCAGCCGCTGATCTACGACTCCATCCGTACTTGGGCCCTCAGAGGTATCGAGTGCCTCGAGAAGACTGACGCTACCGTTTACGGAAACACCCTCAAGGAGTACGACCCTATATTCCAGGGCGACAAGGCCAAGTGGCTGAAGGTAGGACACGGCGTCATCTGCCGTAACCTGGCCTCACTGACCAGAAAGTCCAACTTCGTTTCCGAGTACGCAAACGACCTGATCGCCCACGGAAAGCTCGCGATGCAGTCCAACGACGACAACTTCCTGATCCCTACCCTGGGTGGCGGAGCTGACGCGAGGTACAACTCCTACAACAACTTCTGGGGTGTACACCGCAGCAACCTCTCCCTGAACTACTATCAGAGCGACTATATCGTAAAGATCATGACCGGTACCATTCCTCTGTACGACCACTCTACCGGTGACATCGTAAGGACAGAGAAGGAGGACCACATGTCTGAGTACTATCCTTACCAGCTCAACCCTAACCAGATCATCTGCGACACCAACTATGACGTTACGGGACACTTCGACCCTCGTATCGCAGCCAAGCTGGCTCCTAGGGCAAGCGACTCATACACCAACAACCCTAACGACTACGTGGACATCAACAACGAGGATTCCGTAAAGCACGCAAGGCGCTACTACGGTGGTTCCGTGTTCAATTCCAGAACGGGTTACCAGGGATGGAACGCCCCTTCACTTTACGGAAGAAATGACTACGGTAGCACCGCCATTGACGGTGACGGCCGCTGGATCTTCCGCAACGACGCTCCGGTGATCGCCATGACGGCAGGAGAGATCCAGTTCGAGATGGCAGAGGCTTACTGGTACATGGGTGACAAGACTAACGCACTGGCTTGCTGGAAGAAGGGTATCCAGCTGGATATGGACTTCACAGCAAGGTATCTGAAGCCTGGTACTCCTAAGATGGAGAAGGACAAGGCAGGCAATGACGTATATGTAACCGGCGGTGCAAACCCTGGCGGAGACTTCATCAGCGTGGCACTCTTCAACAGGCTGGCTCAGGAATACCTGGACGGACCGTATGTAGGAGGCATCACCACAAGCACCCTTACACTCTCCCACATCATGATGCAGAAGTATGTGCACCTGTGGCCTTGGGGAGCTTACGAGGCTTGGGTTGACCTCAGGAAGTACCACTATGACCTAGAGTACAGCGGAGACTATCCTTATGTTGGCAACGGCTACGACAGGAACGGAGTCAACCAGAAGTGGGACGAGGACGAGACCAAGGTCTACAAGGGATTCTACCTCGGCCCTGCACGCGTAGAGGGAAGAAAGGGCTCCTACACAGCCGACAACGAGGGTTCACCTGCATTCCGTATGGCTCCTAGATACAACTCCGAGTTCATGTGGAACAGGCCGGCTCTGGCTGCTCTGAAGCCTATACCTGGACTGATTCCGGACGCTACCTCTTCTACCGGATACAAGTACAAGAACTACCATATCTCCTTGCCTTGGTTCGCCTATCCAGGAGATTATCCAGAATCACTTCCTTATTAATTTTTGACAGATATGAAAAAGATTAGATTTTCAATTATAGCTCTTGCAGCTCTTCTGGTTCTGGGTTCCTGCACAAAGCACAAGCTGTGGTTCCCTATGGACGAGATGCCTAAGGATTGGGCTGAGTTCCAGCTCCACTACATGGAGCCGATCACCAACGTGGCTGCTAACTACATAGATTCCGTTTATGTGAACGGTGTACTCTATGCTTCCACAAAGTCCGGTAACGCGCTGGCTGTTTACAACGGCGTGCCTGGCGGTGGAGTTGGAAAATTCTACGGCGTGAAGTCCGGTTCTGTTAATTTCCGGTGCTACAGGGGTGGTGAAATCGTCTACGACAGGAACGTCACCCTCGAGCCTAAGAAGCAGAACGTGATCATACACGACCTGAATGAAGACCCTATCATCATCGACAATGACTATCCTTACTGGGACAACAGAGGCACAGAAGGAAGCGCTGCTACCTTTACAAGTGACTCCGTGGCCAAGGTTATGTTCGTGAACCTCCTGTACGAGGCTCCGGGCGTGCCTTATCCTGGAAAGCTTCAGTACCAGTATAAGAGGAATGACGCCAAGGCTGACGATCCGTGGAACAACATCGGCGAGCCTGTCGGATTCGGTGAGGCTACGAAGAGAACCATCGTGATTGTCCACTGGACTGGCGGTCCTGCTGGTAACGGAAGTAAATACCAGAGGGAGAACTACAGAATCCTGACTGAGGACGGAAATGTGCTCCAGTATATCAACAGCAACGGAAAGCTCGTTGACTATTCAGACTACTGGAATGCCTATATCGGAAGGGTTTACATGCACTTCTACAGAGGTATCAGGACTCAGCAGACTCCTTACGCTTGGGTTTCACAGTGGACTTCACTGTAAAATCCGGTGTGTTCAAAGAAAAAGGGGCTGGCACTTGCCGGCCCTTTTTTTTATTAATGCTAATTGATTGATGATATCAATATATCGTGTTTGTCCTGTTCATAATATTGTTAAGGGCAAGATAGAGAGCAGTGTCAAAGTCATCTATGTAGCTTCTGGAGTTGCACAGCAGGACTCCGTTAACTCCATTGATGCCCCTGACGATTATTGTTGCTGTTCCGTTAATGTTGCCACCGTGGTATGATGCCCAGTTGGTAAGGGTATAATGCCCTATCCTCCATCCGAAACCATAACCGTTCTTTGTTGTAGGAGGGTTTCCGGAAGTATAGTCTGTGTAAACCATGTCCAGAGTTTCCTTTTTGAGGATATCCGGAACAACAGTTCCGTAATCCATGGCGCAGACAAGCTGCATAAGGTTAACGGAGGAATTGATTACGGCTCCGCATGCTGCAACTACGGCCATATCGTTCTGGTAAGCGTCAGTGCTCTGCTGGGCATAGTAACATACTTCGTTCTTTCTTCTTTCTCCCTTAGTGTTTTTGCCAATCCACACATCTGTGATTCCTGCCTTTGCCTCGACCTGTTTCAAATAAGCCTCGTAAGTTCCGCCAGTAATATGTTCGACAATCATTCCAAGAAGGCAGTATCCGAGATTGTAGTAAGAATAGCTTTGGCCTGGGGTATAAGAGGTTGGAGTGTTAACCATATATTCAACCCTCTGCTTGAGAGTCTTGCCATAGAATCTGCTGTCTCCTGTAAAGATCGGGTCCACACCGTCTGTTGTCGCATACTGCCAGCCGGAAGTGTGGGTAAGGAGATGGCGGACCTTAATCTTGTCAACGCCGGCAGCGTGAGCTCCCGGAAACATACTCTGGAGAATTCCCTCCTTGCTGTCTGTGCCGTTGGCACCAGCCGGTGCAAACACGTAATCATCCGGAGATATCAGGCCATCCTCGTACAGGCTCATTATACAGAGCGCTGCCTGGAACTTTGAAACACTGGCCAGACGGAACAGGGAAGTAGGCTGTACCCTTTCCTTAGGGTTGGAGTCCAGGTTAGCGAAACCATATCCTGCTGCATAAGCCAGTTTCTCTCCCTTGGTGGTGGCTACACTAATTCCCGGAATGTTATACTTGGACATTACGGAATAAACCTGCGCATCCATTTCCGCATCACCTTTCCTGACAAGCACGATATATTTATTAGAATGCATCCCGTCTTCCGCCTTTACAACCAGTTCTACATCACCGGTAAAGTTAACCGCGGTTTTCCCGGACTCAAAAGCCTTTCCGCCCATAGTGACAGTAGCCTTGTTGCTGACTCCGATTGTAGGAACCAGTTTTGTAATATCAACAGACTCCTGAACCGTAATCAGAACCATATTGATATTCCTGATTTTGGTAATAACTGCTGTCGGATTGTTGGCCATTCCCGGATTAGATGCAGACTTGAACTGGAAAAGGCTCAGAGTGCAGGCAGAAGAAGCTGCCGAACTCGGGGTTTCCGGTTCAACCTTGCCGGTTCCTCCGCTTCCACCGCCGCAATTGGCCAGTATCAGCGATGAACCTACCATAATCATAATCGCAAGCAATGTCCTTGCTTTCAGATAAAAATCTGAACGTTTCATAACTCTTTGATATTTTAATTGGTTTTCTTTATTCTATTGTCTATCAAAAATCAGTCCCTCTTGATCTGCTGTTTGGAGAATATATATTCGCCGTCTGCTGTAATTCCCTCTATAACAACAGTGTAATCTGTCCGTCCGTCTGAGGTGTTGAAATGGAACTTGCCCTGTCCGTCTTCAACCCTGAGAGCAGGCTCCCAATATACAGTAGCCCTCTTGTCGCTTCCGGAGCGGCTTATGGCCTTGCCCTGGACATCGTATTCCGGACTGTAGAACTTCTTTGGTCTCTGCCACCCCAGAGGATATCCCTTGGTAACATTCTTCGGCATTCCGGTCTTGGCGGCAGGCTTGGTCTTAATCATTACAACAGGAATAATGGCGCCACTGCCATCCCTCATCGGAGAGAACGGAGCCGCATCAGCGCCTCTCAGATATACAAAGGCCTCAAGTTCATCTATAACGTAATGATCCAGTTCTGAAGAAGAAGGGGCCTGGAATCCGTTAACATAAACTATAATCTCGGTATAGTCGCTGATTTCCCAGTTGGATGCCACCGCCGGAACCCTGCAAACCAGTTTTCTTTCTCCTGTAGTGGTGTCTCTGTCTTCTCTTATGCCCGTGCAGTTTTCAAGGACATAGGTCATGACATCAAAGGACCTGTATGGCTCAAGGTCTTTTTCGGTCTTCAACTGCCCTTCCTTGAAATACTGCATAGGGAAAGGAGATACATTGTCCTTGGCCCTTACCATTCGCTGAGAGGTAACATATACTGGATCCAGCTGATAGACCTTCTCTCCGCCGCTGTTATAGTAATTCTGGATCATGTACTGAGCAGCGTCATCAGAATAGTCCACTTTCTCTTTCCTCCTCTGGTAGTTGATCACAGGAGCAAACGAATCATCGTCTATATAAGGGATGAAAGATTTCCTTCCGCCCAATCCCACGGCGTTGACTATAAACAAGGTAGAGTCAGGGAAGTTAATATCTCTGAGTTCAAAGAATCCGGAAGAATCCAACTGCCCCATAGCGGTAAAGTTTATTGAAGGGGCAACAAATGAAACAATGGAAGAGTTGCCTTTCCTCAGCGAAGATTTCTTAACCCTGCCGGATATTGTCTGGATATATTCCTTTCCGAACTGAGGCATGTCGTACTGGCCCTTGAAGATTGCAGGCAGGTCGTAGTACTGCCACCCCTGAGTCATCATAAGAAGATCCACTGCTGCCTCCCTTTCTCCAAAATCAACGTTCTCGTCGAAATACCACTGCGGATTCTCCACATATCCCTTAAGCTCGGAAGAGAGCAGCATGTAAGATATAATATTGTTTTCCGTTCCGAGATAAGGAGCGTGGGCGTTGTCCGTTACGGAAACGGAAAGGTCTCCGCTTACAGGACGGTTAAGGGTTATGGTGCAGGTTACGGGATCTCTCTGCCCGTAAGTCTGGCGGTCCGTTGCCATTTTTACGCCACCCTCCGATACCGGCAGGACAAAGAACGGTCTCTTAGCGTAAATGTTTCCCTTGGTGTCCGCGATGGAGGCAACGCTGACTCCCTCGCCGAGCTTGTTTACAGGAAGCGCCAGCCTGGTGGCGGAGCTCAAAGGCTTGCTGTAGAAGATTTCCGTACCATCGGAGAGGATAAACAGCAGAGAATCCTTGTTAAGATTATCAGTAGCATACGACTCGGCGATTATGTTATCTCCAACGAAACTGAGGTTAATGGAGCACCCGTTGATTTCCGGAGAAGGCATGTTCACCCTCTTTTCCACATCCCTTGTGTCTTTTATGCGGGCATAATAGCTACCACCCGGAACCGGCACAAAGGAGAACTTGCCCATACCAAGTTTATTTGTCTTGAAAGATGTGACTTTATTATCCCTGCTGTCCAGGATTTCTCCCTCCACCTCGGTTCCGAATCCGGTCTCGTCCACACACTTAACTCCGATAACGGCTTTTGTCCCGGCAAAATAGCGTCCGCTCTCCGGCAGGAACTGGCAGTCCACGTCGTGCCTTTCTTTCTTTTCCTTCTTGAACGGATTCAATACTCCAACCTTGGTGTACTCTTCCGTGTTGTCCACCTTGTGATCTACAAGATCCTTCACGTAATTGTCCTTTATAGGATTGATTACGGTTATCATCCTGCTGTAGATATAGTCTGCCGGGAAGTTAAGCGCCCAGTAGGAATAAGCCCTGAGAATTGCCGTTCCGGTATTCATGTCGCTGTCAAGCACAACATATCCCTGAAGGATGCCGTTGCGCCTTTTTACCTTTACCCTCTGCACTGTACGGTAGGTTTCCTCCACCTTGTTGGAATAAACGTTCTTGGCATAGTAATATGTAAGAAGCTCCACATAGATGTAGTTGCTCTCCGGAAACTCGGATGCCAGGGAATTGTTTATCAGATAACCCTTGAACCATACGGTATCTCCCACACAGTAAGTTTCCCTGTCTGTCTGAAGATAGAGTTTCTCAGGCGAAAGAAGCTGGGAATAAGCCTTGAAACGCTCTTCAAGCTTGTTCTGGGCAGACAATGTATTGCCACAAAAAATGGCCGTGATTGCTGCGATGACTGAAATTTTAAAAAAATACTTCATATTGGAAACACGCTATTTGGGTGCAAAATAATAAAAAAAAACGGGATGGCCGTATAACCATCCCGCTTTCTTTTTGCCCTTCCAGCCTTTAGTCGCTGAGAGAGAATCTGCGGAAAGAAAGAACCTTAACCTCAGGATCCATTCTCTTAAGATACTGTGCTACAGTCTCCTTCCCATCTCCAAGAGCCAGAATCTGCTCGTTAAGGGTCTTCTCCTTGAAGAATTTCTGGAGACGTCCCATAGCGATGTTCTGAATCATAGCCTCAGGAAGGTTTGCTGCCTTCTGCTCAGCAGCTTCCTTCATGATCTTGCGGCCAAGTTCAGCCTGCTCAGGAGTAATCCACTTCTTTGCGGTGTTGCTCTCGATATGATCCTCGCTGTCGAAATGATTAGGGTTGAGACCAGCCTTTGTCAAAGCGGCGTCAACAGCCTTCTTGATCATCTCTTCCTTGGTCTTGGAAACTGCAAGAGCCAATTCCTCGTCCTTTCTCTGCTGAGGAATTTCGTCTGCGGTAACTGCGATAGGAACCATAGCTGTAATCTGCATCGCGATCTCCTTTGCAACATCGTCTGCAATCTTCTTGCTGAAGCCGACGATGGTGGCAACTTTCTGGTTGCTGTGGATGTAGAGACCTACGAAAGGTGCCTCTATCTTCTCATAGCATGCAACAACGTGCTTCTCGCCGCTCTTTCCGGTCTGGTCCATAACTGCATCCTCGATGGTCATGTCCCCTACCTTGCACTTCTTGAGTTCGTCAAGACTTGCAGGAGTGTTAGCGATAGCTGCGTCTGCAATAGCTTTTGCAAGAGCCTGGAAACCCTCGGTCTTGGCTACGAAGTCAGTCTCGCAACCCAGGCAGGAAAGGGTAGCAACGGTCTTGTCTGCATTTGCCCTGGCCAGAACTGCACCCTCGGTGGTCTCTCTGTCAGAACGCTTTGCAGCGATAACCTTACCCTTCTCCCTAAGAATTTCCTTTGCTTTCTCGAAGTCGCCCTCAGCCTCGATCAAGGCCTTCTTGCAGTCCATCATACCGGCCTGCGTCATCTGGCGGAGCTTCATTACGTCTGATGCTTTGATTTCCATAATCAGTCTCGTTTAAATTATTCAGCCTTTGGCTCTGCCTTCTTTGCAGGCTTGTCCTCTGTATTGACTTTTCTTCTTGGACGGATCTTCTTGCCCTCTGGCATAGAGTCGGAAGCCTTCTTCTCTCCCTCAGCCTTTGCAAGCTCCTTGTCCTTTGCTCTCTTCTCTTCTTCTGCAGCAGCCTTCTCTCTCTCGAGCTTTCTCTCCTCGAGACCCTCGGCAATTGCACCGCAGAGTGCACTGACTACAACGGATACGCTCTTTGCAGCGTCGTCGTTAGCCGGAATTACATAATCTACTGGGGTTGGATCGCAGCAAGTGTCAACCATCGCGATAACAGGAATATTCAGTCTCTTGGCCTCCTTGACGGCGTTGGCCTCTTTCTGAACATCAACAACAAACAGTGCTGACGGGAGACGGCTCATATCTGCTATTGAACCTAAGTTCTTCTCCAACTTTGCCCTCTGACGGTCTACCTGGAGCTTCTCCCTCTTTGCGAGAGTCTCGTAGGTTCCGTCTGTCTTCATCTTGTCTATGGTATTCATCTTCTTGACAGCCTTGCGGATTGTCGGGAAGTTTGTAAGCATACCACCTGGCCATCTTTCAGTTACATAAGGCATATTCACGGCTTTGGCCTGCTCCGCGATAATGTCTTTGGCCTGCTTCTTCGTTGCGACAAAAAGAATCCTGCGTCCGCTGCGGGCGAGGTTCTTCATCATTGCTGCCGCATCATCAATCATAAGCACGGTCTTGTGCAGGTCTATGATATGGATTCCATTCTTCTCCATGAAGATATAAGGAGCCATCTTAGGATTCCATTTCCTCTTCAGGTGTCCGAAGTGTGCGCCTGCCTCTAATAATTCTTGGAAATTTGTTCTTGGCATTTTTACTTTCCTTTAATGCTTGTTAATTTTCTTTTTTGCCCGGCCTTCTTTTTCCGGGCCTCTTTTCATCAATCCTGGGGCAGTGATTTCCAGTCCCCGGGATTTTCCGCAGAAGGGCAAAGAGCGGTAATCAGTTGAGTCCGTGTCTTTTTTCCTCTTCTGTGCTTAATACTTTACAACGCAAATACTAACGCTTGCTGAACTGGAAGCGTCTGCGTGCACCAGGCTGGCCAGGTTTCTTTCTCTCGACCTCTCTTGCATCTCTTGAAAGGAATCCTTCCTTCTTCAGAACTGAGCGGTATGCCTCGGCATCCACCTTGCAGAGAGCGCGGGCGATAGCGAGGCGGAGGGCCTCAGCCTGTCCTTTGGTTCCGCCACCGTCCAGGTTGGCAGTGATGTCAAAGCTTGCCTGGGTGTTGGTGACTGTAAGAGGCTGCATTACAATGTACTTGAGGGAATCATCAGGGAAATATACTCCGAGTTCCTTTCCGTTGATTGTGATGTTGCCTTTGCCTGAACCCACATAAACGCGAGCAACAGCTGATTTACGTCTTCCAAGGGCGTTTACTTTCTCCATGCTCTTAAATCTCGTTTAAAGTGATTGTTCTTGGTTTCTGTGCCTCGTGAGGATGCTCAGCTCCTGCGTAAACGTGCAGGTTACGGAACATCTGGGCTCCGAGCCTTGATTTAGGAAGCATTCCTCTAACGGCTTCCTCTAATACTGCTACCGGCTTGCGCTTGAGCAACTCTGCTGGAGTTGCGAAACGCTGGCCGCCTGGATAACCGGTGTGCCTTACGTACACCTTGTCAGTCAACTTCTTGCCTGTCAGACGAACTTTCTCGGCGTTGATAACGATAACGTTGTCTCCGCAGTCCGTGTGAGGAGTGAAGTTGGCTTTGTTCTTGCCCCTGAGGATCAGTGCCAATCGGGAAGCAAGACGGCCTAAAACCTGGTCTGTTGCATCGATGATCACCCACTCCTTGGTGGCTGTAGCATCGTTTACAAAGACAGATTTGTAACTTCTGTAATCCACTGTTTGTTGTTTTAAATTACTACTAATTCCCCGTTTCTTTCCGGGGTCCCCTTTTTTAAGGGGGTGCAAAGATAGGCAAATTTTCCTTATCTGCAAATCAAGCAAGTTGGTTTTACTATCTTTGTCGCCGAGCAGAATGCCAAAATGGGAAAATTCAAGATCGGAGACATAGAATTCCGCGACAAGGCTCTCTTCCTTGCCCCGATGGAGGACGTGACTGATCCTTCATTCAGGTTTGTGTGCAAGGAATTCGGGGCGGATATGATGTACACTGAGTTCGTGTCTTCAGACGGGCTGACTCATAACGCGGAGAAGTCTTTCAAGAAGATGGAGGTCTTTGACTATGAGAGGCCTATAGGCATCCAGATCTACGGCCACATCCCCGAGGCAATGGTGGAGGCTGCCCGCTTCGCAGAGCAATATCATCCGGATCTGATCGACATAAATTTCGGCTGCCCGGTCAACAAGATTGCAAAGAGAGGGGCAGGGAGCGGAATGATGAGGTTTCCTGACCTGATGGTGGAGATAACGGAGAAGGTGGTGAAGGCCGTGAA
This sequence comes from Bacteroidales bacterium, assembly GCA_017961175.1. Classification (GTDB taxonomy): domain Bacteria; phylum Bacteroidota; class Bacteroidia; order Bacteroidales; family UBA932; genus Egerieousia. Next base: position 15,362 of record JAGCXV010000073.1, on the reverse strand, counting down.
TCTGCCGGTAACGGTAAAGACCAGGCTGGGCTGGGATGAGGATTCATTGATTATAGTGGAACTGGCGGAAAGGCTACAGGATGCCGGAATCCAGGCTCTGACCATCCACGGGAGAACCCGCTGCCAGATGTACAAGGGGCAGGCGGACTGGACCCTCATCGGTAAGGTAAAGGAGAATCCGAGGATGCATATCCCGATAATCGGAAACGGGGATATAACGGACGGGCCATCGGCAAAGCAGGCCTTTGACCGCTACGGGGTGGATGCGATAATGATAGGAAGGGCCACATACGGCCATCCGTGGATATTCAAGGAAATCCGCCATTATCTGGATACTGGAGAGGAGCTGCCGCCTATGAGCGTCCAAGACCGTGTAGATCTGGCCAAGCGGCATTTCCTCAAATCAATAGAGGTGAAAGGAGAAAGACGCGGCCTGCTGGAAATGAGACGGCATCTGAGCTGCTACTTCAAGAACCTTTTCAACTTCAAGGAAACCAGAATGAAGCTCGTCACCGAAAACGACCCGCAGAAAGTCCTTGAACTCCTGGACTATGTAGCCCAGACCTGGGGCTGATATATGCCCCGGCGAGAATCGAAGAGCTGAACGGGTCTGAAAGGGGTTGAATGGACTTGAAAGTGGTGACTGCTTATTATCTGTTGATATTAAATATATTATATGCGTTTTTAGGTTTGTTTCGATTCTATGACGGGGCTACGAAAAAATCAATAATTTTCAGCGAAGTCGCCAAACATCAGCAAAATTTGATTACTATTGTGGCGATCTAAATGGTTGATTTATAGCGACTATTGAATATCTATGTCTAGTAAGAAGGACAAAACGACGGGGAAACAGGAGGTCATACTAAAACTTGAATAGTCTTACAATCGACGCCAGAAATCATAAATGAATCGCGAAGGTAATTTCCGCAAACATATATGAATGATTTTCTATAGACCGAAGGAATCCCTAATAGAATTAAGAGTATTTTGTCCTACAGTATATGCATAGCAAGCAACGGGAACAAACTGAATACTGCCGAATTGCAGCTCTTTTAGACCGCTTTCGGTCTTGGTTGTCACCATAGCATAATTCAGATTATTCCTTTCCATATAGGTTCGCAATGAAGTTAAGTCGTACGGCTTATTGAAAAAGGCATCTGTCCATTTAACCTCAACCGCCCACTCGGGTTTGAGTTTTGCCACGTTGATCCCTACAATATCGACTTCCCCTTGATCCTTTCTGCTATTCTTCCAGTTTGCATAACTGATATTCGCGCCACTGCGAGGTATCCACTGAGCATATACAGCTGTCTCAACCATATCACCCATCTCTTCATCAGACTCTTTGATTGGTTGAAATAATGCACACCTTAAGGAAGGATTTGTTAGATAAATCTTAAAACTCGTTTCACGCTGATATGATTTTGCATTATCATCAGTTCTATGAATAACTCTAATTAAAAATGCGGCCTCAAGGTACTCGATATACTTTTTCAAAAGGTCTTTCCGCACCCCAGATCCTTTTGAAAGAGCCTCATAGGAAAACTCCTTTCCAGAATGATATGCAATCATCGTGAATAACGAATTCAATTCTTGAACATCAGTAATGCCATAAATACTTGGCAAATCCCGTAAGAGGACTTTGTCAATGATATCGTGGCGTATGAACTGCCCTGGATCTTCCCGAATGATTTCAGAAAAAACAACTTCAGGATAACCTCCGTAGTTGATGTAATCTACGAATAACTCATTGAATTTATCTATATCAATTGCTGTATTGGATGAGATTTCCCTGCCTTGCCATTGAATCGTAATCGTATTTACAAGGTGATTGAATTTCCTGATGTGGATGTACTCATAAAATGTCAGCGGCGGCAAGTTGAAGTCTGTAAACCTTCCAGCACCGCTTTCATTGCTTTTCTTTTTCAATTCAGCAGCAGCGGAACCAGATGCGATAAATTTTACGTTCCTGTATGTGTCAACCAAAGATTTAAGGTTGACCTCCCAATCTTTAAGATACTGTACCTCATCGAATAGAACATAATACGGGGAATCGTCCACCTCAGGCTTGCCTAATGCTCGCTTAGCCAAATTAAAAAGCTGCTCCAAATATATATTGTTGTAGATAGGCGTTTCAACAGATATATATATGATATTTTGTGCAGGAATCCCTTCATCAATCAACTTCTGTACTGTATGGAATAACATCACCGTCTTTCCCACGCGCCTTGGCCCCATCAGAATGAGAGCACGTCTGACACGGAACTCTCGAACCAATGGGTAAAAAATGTCCAGAAATAATCGCGGGATCATATCGCGATAGAATTTCGGAATTTCATTGTCTACCCACCAAGGGTTATCTATCCTTAACCTTCCGATAATTTGTTTCTCAAGTAACTCTGTGTATTCCATTGTTCGTATGTATTTCTTGCAAATATAGCTATTTATCAGATTAAGATATGAATTTATGGCTTAATTTGTCGAAAAATTGACTAATAAAGCTGTTAGCTTAATCTTAAACAGCAAAAAGACAATGAGCTTATAATTAGCCTGCAATATTTATTATGCTGATTATCAATGCAATAATTGTGATTTGCAGATTAGACAACTTTTTTTACCCTTAATCTGCAATTGATGAAATGATGGTTCTTATAAACTCCGTCACAAGATTTACTACCTTCCGTTTATTCTCATCGACCGTTTTCGCGAAAATACGGTTGTGTGGATACTGCAGAGGGATACAACAAATGGCACTTATCTAAAAAAGTCGTAGTTTTCTCGCGAGGATAATCAGTATTTGATTACTTTGCGCTTAGAAAGAAAAAAGGAACGGGAGGGCTATAAGCAGGAAAGGTGGGCACGAAAAGAAAGAGAGCGAGCCTTTCTGGAGGAAATGAGTGCTATCTCCCTTAAGTCGCCAAAAACGCCCCTAAATCGCCAAAATGTCGCCAAAAACTGAGACACAAAAAGAGCTTACCGCTGAAAATCAGACAGTCAGCTCTTTTTAAGGTGCCCCGGGCGGGAATCTAGTCTTTCGGGGTTCTCTGCTTTAGCTGGACCTTGACGCTTTCCTTGTGGATGATTTCCATCAGCTGCTTGGCAAACTCTCTGTCCAGGCCTATGGACTCTGCAAGATCAGACCTGTTTTCCACGATTTCGCTGTAGCGTTTGCTCTGGAGGACAGGCATATTGTTTCTCTGCTTGAAATCCCCTATCTGCCTGGAAACATCCATTCTCTTTGAAATAATCTGAAGAAGGCTTTCGTCCAGGGAGTCGATCTGGGAACGGAAAGACTCCAGACTCTGCTGGTTCTGGGAGTTTTCCCTGACTTTCAGGTGGGAGAGGATTTTCTCCAGCTGGATCGGGGTGATCTGCTGGGCCCTGTCGCTGAGAGCCTGGTCAGGATTGATGTGGCACTCTATCATAAGGCCGTCGTACATCAGGTCCAGGGCCTGCTGGGAAATCGGGGCAATCAGCTGAGGCTTGCCGCCCATATGGCTCGGGTCGCAGAGCATCTGGATGTCCGGGAACCTTCTTTTCATCTCGATCGGGATGTGCCACAGAGGAATGTTGCGGTAGATCTGGTTGCCGTAAGAACTGAAGCCGCGGTGGACAAGTATTATCTGCCTGATTCCGGCATTCAGGAAACGCTCCAGGGCACCCGCCCACAATTCGACATCGGGATTGATGGGATTCTTGATCAGAAGAGCCTCCGGAGTCTTGTCCAGATTCTTGACGGCGTCTGCCAGAGCCTGGACCGCAAACGGGTCTGCGGTAGTGCGGGCACCTATCCAGAAAATGTCCACCCCAGCCTCCAGAGCCTGGTGAAGATGTTCGGGAGTCGCAACCTCGCAGCAGACTTTCAATCCTGTTTCCGCTTTGACATCCTTCAGCCACTGAAGGCCTTTGGAACCCACTCCTTCAAACATTCCGGGTCTGGTCCTGGGCTTCCACAATCCCGCTCTGAAGGCGTAAATCCCTGTCTTGGCCAAAGCCTTTGCCGTATCAAGAACCTGCTCTCTGCTTTCTGCGCTGCAAGGACCTGCTATGATTTTTATCCTGGACTTCATATAAAAAAATACTCAAGGGTGATCTGCAATCCTATATCAGGGGCATTATCCAAACCTATTTACTTTCCCCTGCAAATATAGCGATTGCAGTCCTCAAGAGCATCAACATACGCCACTTTGGCGCAAAAAAAATCCCGCTTCAATCAAAGCAGGAGAACACACACTATAACCAAAAACTGCAAATGCACGGTCTCCTGCCTTACTCCTGATGCCAGGAATAAGACATATAAAGGCCGTTATATCTGCTTCTGATAAACATTACGGATGCAAAGGTAATTCTTTTTTCTTATGTCGATACAAATTGTAACCGAAATTTAACATAATAATCTTCAAACACTCCTAAAACCCTTTCATTTCAGGCCTTTTTTTATTATATTTGCCTATGAATCACAAGCCATTATGGAATCATGAAGCTATATACAAATCAAGATATCAATACATTAGGAAAGACAATCCCGCCTTGTAGTGGAATATTTGCCATTATTGATAATAAAGTGGAAGATTATTTCTCTGCGATGAAAAATTGGAAGATTTTTCCCCTTCACGCTTCCGAATCTTCCAAAAATCTGGCAACAGCAGCCAGGATCTGCTCCTGGCTTATGGAAAACAAGGCAGACCGGGACTGCTTCATAATCGGAGCCGGAGGAGGAGTGACTACGGATATCACGGGCTTTGTTGCCTCGACATACAAAAGAGGTGTCAGATTCGGCCTTGTGCCAACCACCCTTCTCGCTTCAGCGGATGCCGCCCTTGGAGGGAAAAACGGTATCAACCATCTGGGCATCAAGAATATGATAGGTACCATCACCCAGCCTGAATGGGTATTCCAGTCTCCGGCATTCTTCAAGACTTTGTCCAGGCGCATCTTCAGGGAAGGAATCGCCGAGGTACTTAAGACATTCTTCATTTTCAGTCCGGACCTCTATGGGTTTGCCGTTTCTTTCTTCAGCGGTTATGACCACAGGAATCCTTCCAAAAAGGAAGAAAGGATATTGGAAAGGATAATAAAGGAGTGTGCACGGCTCAAGATGGAGATTGTCAGAAAAGACGAAAAGGACAGGGGAGAAAGAATGGTGCTGAATCTCGGGCACACTTTCGGCCACGCCCTGGAGAACTGGGCGTCAGAAAACCGCAAAAACATCCTCCACGGAGAAGCAGTGGCGGCGGGAATCGTGCTTTCCGCAAAGGTCTGCGCAGCATTGGACCTCTGCCCTAAAAACCTTGCCGGGGAATTGGCGGAAGACTTCAAGGCGGTAGGCCTTCCATCTTCCTTCGGGGTCCGTGTTTCCCAGATTTTCAAGGCAATAGAACAAGACAAGAAAGCATCGTCAGATACCGTTACCCTTATTCTTCCTATAGAACCGGGGAATGTTGTCCGATATATTATTCCGGCGGGAGAACTGAAGAAACTCTGCTCCCGTCTTATTATTTGATAACGATGATCTGCGCCAGCATCGGAGAAAAAGATTTCGGGAAATGCAGACAGCTGATTTCCTCCTTCAGTTTCTGTGAACTGAGGGGAGACCTTTGCTGCCTGTCTTTGAAGGAAGTGGAGGAGCTGCTGGAAAAGAACAGGAATATCATTTTCACTTACAGATTTTCAGAGTCCGGGAAAAAGACAGCCCTTGAGCAGACGCTTCTTGCCATTGAAAAAGGAGTATGGGCTGTGGACCTTGACCTGGAAGTTCCCGAAGATTATCTTTCGACTGTCAGGAAGGCTATTGCAAACCAACCCGGCACAAAGCTTATAATAAGCTGGCACTCAGACACAATGCCGGAGCATGAAAATCTTGGGAAAATCGTTGGGGATTGCAGGAAAAAGGGAGCTGACATCGTAAAGGTCGCTCCAACCGCAAATACATTGGAAGAAGCCTCCAGGGTACTGAGGCTTTATTTCAGCGACGAGGTAGAAAGAGACCGCCTCATTGCATTTGCCCAGGGAGAGGCAGGGCGGTGGACAAGACTTGTCTGCCTTGGTCTCGGATCTCCTGTTTCCTATGCCGCAGCCGGAGAGGCAACCGCAAAAGGACAGTTCAGCTATGAAGAAATGACCGCTCAGGCAGAAGGCAAGCCTTACCGCATCAGCGACATTTCCCAAAGCGGGCTTTTTTCCCGTTTTTGCGAAAAGCCTTCCCCTTCCAAGAAAAAGAAGAAAACCGTCTCCGTGTGCATCCCTTGCTCAAAAAGCATTGTCCAGAGAGCACTGCTGGCAGCCGCCATCACCAACGGGCAAAGCGTTCTGAGAAACTTTGAACCATGCGAAGATATCAAGGCTGCCATAGCGTTTGTCCGTAAATGCGGATGCGTGGTAAAGGCAACGCGAGACGGCAGCGGAGCCCGCGGAGAAAAGATGCTGATAGTAAGAAGCGCCGGCATATCCAAATGGAAATCTTTCCAGACAGCAGAAGCCGGACAGAGCGCACTTCTGCTCAGGATACTGCTTCCACTTTGCGCATACGCTTCCAGCCTTAGGAACCGCACAGCCATAGCTTCCAGGATATCCGTAACCGGCACAGGTTCCCTGACAGGAAGAAACCTGGCATCAGACCTTCAGTCTCTGAAGAGCGCCGGAGTCAAGTGCAAGGGAAGTGTTTCAGCCAGGGAAACCAGCGTTCCCGTAACCATAAGCGGAGCATCTTTCCGCAAGTCCTTCAGCATTTCCGGAGCGGATACTTCCCAAACCGTAACAGGGCTTTTGATGGTGCTCCCGCTGCTTGGCCACGATACCATCCTTACGGTCGAAGAAGCTTCCAGCATTCCTTACATAGACCTCACCATCAAAGTCCTTAGCGCCTTTGGAATAAGGCTCGGATATAAACGTGAAGGCCGCACCCTTCATTTCAGCATAGAAGGCCGGCAGTCCTATTCTCCGGTGGACATGTTCCTGGAAAGCGACTGGAGCGGGGCTTCCAATTTCATAGTTGGCGGAGCCGTCGCTTCCGTGGTTTCCTTCTCGGTGAAAAACCACAAGAAGTTCATGGTCAGGAAGATGGATTCCCCTTCTGCCCAGGCGGATGTAAAAATCCTGGATATCCTCTCCCAATGCGGAGCGCAGATAAACGCCGAGCCTACCGACAGAAGCGAATTCACGGCGGTTGCAGACTACAGATACGATACCCGCAGGCAGTATTACCAGAACCTCTCAAACATAACTGTGGAGGCAAGCACTCTCAAGGCTTTCTCTTTTGATGCCACAGACAGTCCGGACCTCTTCCCTATCCTCACTACCCTCGCCGTTTACTGCAACGGGCAAAGCCAAATAAGGGGAGTTCACCGCCTTCAGAACAAGGAAAGCAACCGTGCCGAATCCATTCTGATAGAATTCAGCAGAATGGGTTACAGCCTGCACATAGATGGTGATGAACTGGTTATAGACGGAAACGGAGGAAAAGCCATCGATATCGCCGATAAAATCTTCTGCTCTTCCCATAACGACCACAGGATTGCAATGGCGATAATAATCTGTGCAATGCTGAGGAACCATTTCAACCAAAAGAGCGCGGAAATATTCATCGACGATATAGAATGCATCGGCAAATCTTTCCCTACTTTTGTGGAAAGGCTTCAGATAGACGGACAATAGACCAAACAATATGAACACTTACGGAAAGAATTTTACAGTCACCATATTCGGAGAATCACACGGGCCTTTTATCGGGGTCGTGATTGACGGAGTTAAACCTGGAATCAGCCTTTCTGAAGAAGATTTCAGGAAAGATCTCCAAAGGAGAAAAGCCGGAGATATCCCGTCTCTGGCAGAAGGCGTTACCGCCCGCCAGGAAGAAGACATACCTATCTTCATCTCAGGCCTTCTGGATGGAATTACAACCGGAGCTCCTCTTGCTATTCTCTTCGAGAACAGACACCAGATTTCCAAGGACTACAGCGCTTTCAAAGACCAGCCGAGGCCTTCCCATGCAGACTTTGCCGCCTGTGCCAAGTTCAACGGGTTCAACGATATACGCGGAGGCGGAATGTTTTCCGGAAGGATGACCCTACCGTTTGTCGCCGCAGGAGTTGTTGCCCGCAAGACTCTCGAAAAGGCAGGATTCAGCCTGGGTTTCAAGGCTGAAATTTCTTCCATCGCCGGAGAAAAGGATGCGGGCAAATGGAAAGAAATCATCCACGGCGCCAAGGCTGACGGAGATTCCGTAGGAGGAGAAATAATATGCAAGACTACCGGTGTCCCGGCAGGAAAGGGATCTCCTTTCTTTGACTCTTTAGAGTCTCAGATAGCGCATCTTGCGTTCTCCGTTCCTGGAGTCAAGGGATTACGCTTTGGAGATGCGGCCTCATCTCTCAAGGGTTCCGAATTCAACGATGCTATCATAGACAAGGACGGCACAACCGCAACCAACCACAGCGGAGGAATCAACGGCGGAATTTCCAACGGCAATCCTATTGTCTTCACACTTCAGATCAGACCTGCCGCAAGCATTGCCAAGACTCAGAAGACTTTCAACTTCAAGAGCGGCAGCATAGAAGAACTGAGCATCGGAGGCCGTCACGATGCGTGCATAGCTCTCCGATGCCCGGTAATTGCAGAGGCAGTTGCCGCCATTGCTCTGGCGGACATACTGTTATAGGCTCGGCATAAGAATGGAGCCGGCCACTACGGTGGAAACCTTGGCCCTTACAGGAGCCATATTTCCGGTATCGTAAGGGTGAACCCTGTTAGCAAGAATAATAACTGCTGTCTTGGTCTGAGGATCTATAACGATTGAAGGACCAGTGTAGCCTGTATGGCCGAATGTCTCCTCGGAGAAGAGGTCTCCGGCAGTGTAATAATGCACATCGTTGTCCCAGCCAAGAGTGCGGCCGAAGCGGCGCACTTCTCTTGGAACGGTTCTCATTGCCTTAACGGTAAGAGGGCCGAGAATTCTCTTTCCGTCATACTCTCCGCCATTCAGCAGGGCGGCGCAGACAACAGCCAGGTCCTCAGCGTTTGAGAATACTCCCGCATTACCGGAATTGCCGTTTCCGCAAACCCTTGCCAGAGGATCGTGAACCTCACCGATGAGGCATTTTCCGTCAGGCTGCTTTTCTGTAGGGGCGACCAGCTTCATTATATCCTTCTTCTTCTGAAGTTTCGGAGAATAGGTAGTGTGTTTCAGGCCGAGGCGGTCAAACACGTTCTCCTGTGCATAGTCCTGAAGCTTCTGGCCGGTGATATTCTGAAGAACATTCTGCAGGGTGATGAAATTAAGGCAGCTGTAAACGTGTCCGTTTGCCGGCTTGTAGATTCTCTTGCAATGGCAGATCCAGTCCAGAAGATTCTTTGCATCAGCCTTTCCGTATTTCTCCTCAATTACGGAAGGATTCACGTATGCAGGCAGGCCGCTGGTGTGTGTCAGAAGGTCTATAATCCTGATATATACCTTCTTGCCATCCTCATCCACATAAGGCTCGAAGTCAGGGATATACATATCCACCCTGTCTATCAGGCGAACCTTTCCCTGCTCGATCAGCTGCATGAAACTGAGCGTGGTTCCAACGCACTTGCTGCAGGAAGCCAGGTCGAAAACGGTATTCTCCGTCATCTTCTCCTTCTTTGGATAAATGGCCTTGTTGCCGTAGGCCTTCAGGAAGACAACCTTGTCTTTTCTAACCACGCAAACAACTGCTCCCGGCATCACAGTGTCCTTGATTGCTTCTTCAATAACATTGTCGATTCCGGAAAGCCTCTGGGAAGACATGCCCATCAGTTCCGGGGTAGAACGCTCAAGCCTGGTTCCCTGTGCAGCCACTAAAAGGCACGAGAGTACGGCCGCTGTCAAACAGAATAATTTCTTCATAATCCGAATATGTTGTTATGTAATTATCGCGATATTTGTAAAGACAAATTTAAGAAAACAACTTTAACTATGAGAACTCACGCCTGGCTTCTTTTCATGGTTTTTTGCCTGGCCCTTTCCTGTTCCTGCAAAAGCAGTCAGGAGAATCCCGCACAACAGCCCGTGACAATTGAAAAACAACCAGACACCCTGACCGTAGCTGTCGTGGGAGACATTATGATGGGAAACACCTTCCCTCACGACAGGCTCCCGGCAGAAGACGGAAAGCACATTTTCGATGATGTCAGAGACATTCTCAAAGGCGCGACTGTAACCTGCGGGAATCTGGAAGGAACCATTGCAACCAGCGGAAAACCAAGGAAGAACCTTAACAGTCCGATGGCGTTTATGTTCATGATGCCTCCGCGATACACCCAGCATCTTCTGGACGCCGGATTCGATTTCGTAGGCCTCGCCAACAACCACATCTACGATTTCTTTGACGAGGCAATGACTCAGACGGAAGAAAATCTGGAAAAGGCGGGCATAGGCTATGCCGGAGCCAGAGACCCTAAGGGCCAGCATGCCCATCAGGAGTTCTGCACAAAACTGTTCATTACGCCAAACGGAGACAGTCTTCTCGTAGGATTCTCAGCCTTTGGACACGAGGACTACAGTCTAAGGACAAGGGATACCGCTACCGTAAGAAGGATAGTCAAAACACTTAAGGACGAAAAGGGTTGCGACCTTGTAATCCTCTCTTTCCATGGAGGTAAAGAAGGATCAGGAGCAAGACATCTGCCTTACGGATCGGAAAATTTCTACGGAGACGAGAGAGGATTTCTAAGGGATTTCGCACACTTTGCCATAGACTGCGGTGCGGACATAATCTACGGACACGGACCGCACGTGGTCAGAGCCGTAGAACTTTACAAAGACCGCTTCATCGCCTACAGCCTCGGTAATTTCTGCACCGCAGGGATGGGCGTCCAGGGACTTACTGGCTACGCCCCGCTTGTCACAATAAGAATAGACAAGGCGGGAAAGTTCATCGACGGCAAGATCCACTCCTTCCTCCAGCAGACAATGAAGGGCCCGAAAACGGACCCTAAGAATCTCGTGGCAAAGGAAATCGCCACCCTCACAAAAGAGGACATAAAGGATTCAAGACTGTCCATCGCTGAGGATGGGACAATCAAAAGAAATAACTCCGGAAACTAATTGCTGTAGGAAGCTTTCATTACCTGAGGAGAAACGATGTTCTTCTTCTGAGACCGGCTTAAAGTGGCTGTGTACTCGATAGTTATTGTGCCGGATCCATATGTGGCGTGGTCTGCTAAAGATGCGGCATAATTCTTTTCCAGCCAGGTGTTGAATGCTGCAACAAGGTCGTCCACTTTCTTTTTGGCTTCCTCGTCTTTTGCCTCCAATGCCTTCTCTCCATCCTTGGTGTTGAACTCCACAACCCATTTTGAAGAACGTCCTGCAAAAAACTTTTCCATATCTGTGCTCAGATCCTTGTAAAGCTTGTCAAGCTTAGGATTTGTGGAATGTCCTTCGGCATCCGTAGGGACCTTAGCGTAATTCTTGGTTTGCGTTACGGTCAGGGCGTAAGGTTCATAGCCTTTTCCTCCCTCATCGCTTTTGCTGCAGGACAGCATCAAAGCCGCAGCCAGCATAATTGTGCAAAATGAATATATGCGTTTCATCTCTGACTCAAATTTTCGGCAAGATAGCAAATAAAACTTTACGCCAAGTTCATTATATTTGTGATAACAATTATTAAGCAACACAGCTATGAAAACTTTCAAGACAATCTCGCTTGCTTTATGCCTGATAGCCGGCTCAGCGATTTTCTTCGGCTGCAAGAATGCAGGCGGGGCAAAGGAACAGGCCCCAAGTGTGCCTGACCACTACTCCGTTCCGCAGGAACTGCAATATGCAGAACCGGAAACCTATCAGGTGGATGATCAGACCTATCCTCTTTACCTCATAGACAAGTTCTATCCTGTCGGATGGAGCACGGACGGAAAGCTTGCCTATATGGAAGAACCTGCAGACGAGGCCGTAGGCGCTTATTTCTTCCAGTTCCACATTCTTGACTTGAATACCGGAAAAGATGTCTTTACCTGGAAGCCTGAAGAGGATCCGGAAGATGGCAATCTTGCCCAGATGTTCGAAGCCAACAAGGAACTCTTTGAGGGCAAGCTCAAGGAAAACGGCATAATCCCTCAGGAATTCAAGCTGGAAGAGACTAATGTCAAGATGGATAAAACCATGGCCGAAAGTTCCTTCCTTGGCGTCGACGTGGTCAAGAATGTAAAGATTACCGGCGGAGAAACCGTCATTTACGAAAACCTTAACGATGACGAATATAACGTCAACCTCGACCAGAGTATCGCAGGGGTCCTCAAATGCCCTTACAATGATATGGAAGCCGTGATGGTAAAATCCATCCACAGAGGCTATGAAGGACCGCCTCACGTTTATTCCTTCTACTTTGTAAAGGCAGGTAAATAATGTCATTAAGACTACAGGTACTAGCTCTTCTGGCCGCGCTTGTCAGTGCGGCCAGTTGTACTGTATCCAGCGGTGAAACCATCGCTGAGACAAAACCTGTAAATCAGGATTCCCTCAGGCATGCCGCCCAGGTGGATTCCATCATGCAGAGACTGTCTATAAGGGAAAAGGTCGCCCAGTTATTCGTTATTGAGATTAGCCGGTTCCCAAACAGGGCTACAAAAGCGGTTCAGGACACTCTGGTCAAATCCTACGGCGTGGGGAACCTGATATTGATGAAAGGGCCGGTAAGGCAGTTTATCGATCGGGTGAACGAACTCCAGGCCCTGGCGGACATTCCACTTCTGGTTGCAACAGATGCCGAATGGGGAGCGGCCATGCGCTTTCAGGAGTATTGCCCCTATCCGAGGCAGGCCCTTCTTGGAAGGATGGAAAACCGGGAAGACCTTATGTACGAGATGGGAAGGAATGTGGGCCGGGAACTCAAGGACCTGAACATTCTCATAAACATGGCTCCGGTGGCAGACATATGTTCAAACCCATACAATAAAGCTCTGAGCCAGAGGTCTTTCGGAGGAGATCCCAAGCTTGTCGCCGACTATGCTTCGGCATATATGAGAGGAATGCAGGATGAGGGAATCTACGCTTGCGGAAAACATTATCCGGGGCACGGAGACAATTATGTGGATTCTCACTTTGCCTTGCCTGTGATCCGCCACTCAAGAGCCCATCTGGATACGGTTGACCTGTTCCCTTACAACAAGTTGTTCCGGGAAGGAATGGAGATGGTTATGGTGGGGCATTTCAGCATCCCGGCCATAGACCCTTCCGGAACCCCTATGTCCATCTCAAAAATCTGCATGGACAGCCTGTTGAAAGGTGACCAGGGATTCAAGGGCGTGATTATGACCGATGCCGTGCAGATGAAAGGCCTCTCCAATGGAAGAAGCGCAGTCAAGGCCAACATTGCCGTCTATAAGGCCGGCGCGGATATGATTCTCATGCCGCAAGACGTGATCAGGTCAATAAAGGCCATCGCGGATTCCGTCTCCACCGGAAAATTCCCTGTCGAGGAACTGGATGCAAAGGTGCGCAAGGTGCTGGACCTTAAGGCCCGGGCTGGGTATTTCGACAAAGGCTTCAACCCTCAGGTCACCGACCTCGACCGTAAAATCAAGGAAGCCCTGACAAGGGACACCTCCCTTATCTTCAAGATGGAAAAGGCCATGGAGGAATCTTCAAAACCTAAAATAAAGGCCTGGGGCAGAGACCGCACCCTTCTGCTGGACCCAAAAAAATAAAATAGTTTTAAACCGGATGAAAAGAAATCTACCATTCATATCCTCAGCGATATTGGCGGCTTTAGCCGTTTTGTGTTCCAATTCCAAAGCCATCTGCCAGGACAAAGATTCCGTAAGGCACAAGGCGCAGGTGGAGGAAGCTCTATCAAAGATGTCTGTTCGAGAAAAGGTTGCCCAGATTTTCATCATTTCAATAAGCCGCAACCCTTCCGAAGCCACAAGAGCCAGACAGGACTCTCTGATCCGGGATTACGGAGTGGGGAACATTATCATAATGAAAGGTTCCATTTACGAGTTTATGGAAAGGGCCAATTACCTTCAGTCTCTGGCAAAGATTCCGCTTCTCGTGGCAACGGATGCTGAATGGGGAGCGGCGATGAGATTCGACGAATACCTCCCTTATCCAAGACAGGCTCAGCTCGGCAGGATAGAATCAGGTGCGGAGAAACTCCTGTACAAGATGGGGCGTAACGTGGCCAGGGAACTGAAAGACCTGAACATATATGTAAACTACGCGCCTGTCGCCGATGTAGCCCCTGAAAACCCCGGAGCTTACTCCCAGCGAGCCTTCGGCACAGATCCGAAACAGATTTCGGTTCTTGCCACAGCCTATATGAAAGGAATGCAGGACGGAGGAATCTATGCTTGCGGAAAGCATTATCCCGGGCACGGAGGCTCAACGGTAGACACTCACTATGACATGCCGGTACTGACCAATTCGAGAGCATATATGGACTCCGTTGACTTGTACCCATATTACAGCATGTTCGCCAATGGCCTGAAAATGGTTATGGTGGGCCATTACTCCGTTCCGGCCATAGACCCGTCGGGGAATCCAACGTCGATTTCCTCCATTCTTATGAACGATGTCTTAAGGAGAGACCAGGGGTTCAAGGGAGTGGTAATAACCGATGCCGTGGCAATGAAAGGCCTCACCAACGAAAAAAGAGGGCCGATTGAAGCAACTCTCGGAGTTTACAAAGCCGGCGCGGACATGGTTCTGATGACAGACAAGCCCCGCCAGTGCATAGATGCCATCACGGAAAAAGTGGAAAGCGGCGAATGGCCTGTGGAAGAACTTGACGCCAAAGTCCGTAAGGTGCTGATGCTCAAAGCAAGGGCCGGCTTCTTCGATAAGGGTTACGACCCTAGGGTAGTCAATCTGGACAAAAAGATAGCCTCTGCCCGCAAAAGGGACTATCGCCTGATCAAGAAGATGCAGCGCAAGATGCTAAAATCCACCAAACCGTATCTTGCTCCGGTAGGAGACGACAGGACACTTATTCTCGACAAGGCGGGCAAATAAAAAAAGGAGGAAGGCTTTTCAGTCTTCCTCCTTAATTTTTGCAAACGTCGCTTTCGGCTTAGTTCTGCTGGGAGCGCGGCCTGCGGCCACCTCTTCCGCCACTTCTTCTGCGGTCTGGACGACCCTCTGAAGAACGTGCCTTGTCGTTAGCGTTTACGCCTGCGTTAGGAGTAAGGTCTCTCTTGCCGTAAACCTCACCGTTGCAAACCCATACCTTGATTCCGAGAACGCCCACCTTGGTGTTTGCCTCAGCAAGTGCATAGTCAATGTTTGCACGGAAAGTGTGCAGAGGAGTTCTTCCCTCCTTGATCATCTCGCTGCGTGCCATTTCGGCGCCGCCGAGACGTCCGCTGATCTGTACATTGATACCCTCGGCACCTGCTCTCATAGC
>JAGCXV010000072.1 GCA_017961175.1 Bacteroidales bacterium | reverse complement strand
TTGCGTGTGTACACAACCACACCTAAGAAACCTAACTCAGCTATGCGTAAGGTTGCCCGTGTACGTCTTTCAAACGCTAAAGAGGTTAACGCATACATCCCGGGAGAAGGCCACAACCTTCAGGAGCACTCAATCGTGCTTGTTAGAGGCGGCCGTGTAAAGGACCTCCCTGGTGTACGTTACCACATCCTTAGAGGTGCTTTGGATACTGCTGGTGTAGAGGGACGTCTTCAGTCACGTTCTCTGTACGGAGCAAAGAGACCAAAGAAATCTAAGAAGTAATTTTATCACCTAATTATCTTTATTTAAAATGAGAAAATCGAAGCCTAAAAAGAGGATTCTACTTCCTGATCCTAAGTATCACGACACAAGTGTTACACAGTTCGTGAACAATCTTATGTTACAGGGTAAGAAGAGTATCGCGTATTCAATTTTTTACGATGCCATCGATATGGTAGGCGAGAAGGTGAAAGATTCTGATAAGGCTCCTCTAGATATTTGGAAGCAGGCTCTGGAGAACGTAACTCCTCAGATTGAGGTTAAGTCACGTCGTATCGGTGGAGCAAACTTCCAGGTGCCTACTGAGTTGAGACCGGAGAGGAAAGTTTCACTTTCTATGAAGAATATGATACAGTTCGCCCGTAAGCGTTCCGGCCACTCAATGGCAGAAAAACTCTGCGCTGAGATAGTTGCAGCTTATAACAACGAAGGTGGTGCATTCAAGAGAAAAGAGGATATGCACAGAATGGCAGAGGCCAACAAGGCATTTGCCCACTTCCGTTTCTAGTATCTCCGGTTAGTTAGATGGCAAGGGATCTTCAGTACACAAGGAACATCGGCATCATGGCCCACATCGATGCCGGCAAGACCACAACCTCAGAGCGTATCCTTTATTATACGGGCAAGACCCATAAGATAGGAGAAGTTCACGAGGGAGCGGCCACCATGGACTGGATGGCGCAGGAGCAGGAGAGAGGTATCACCATTACCTCCGCTGCCACCACCGCCTTCTGGCACTACGGCGGACAGGTCTATCAGATCAATCTGATTGACACTCCGGGTCACGTAGATTTTACCGTGGAGGTGGAGCGCTCATTGAGGGTTCTTGACGGTACAGTGGCCACTTTCTGCGCAGTAGGACGCGTGCAGCCTCAGAGCGAGACTGTATGGCGCCAGGCAGACAAGTACAATGTGCCCAAGCTTGCGTACATAAACAAGATGGACAGAGTAGGAGCCGACTTCCTGGCTTGCGTGGAGGATATCCACAACAAGCTGGGAGCAAATGCGGTTCCGGTCTGCCTGCCCATCGGATCTGAGGACACATTCGAAGGAATCGTGGACCTCATCTCCCGCAAGGCCATCTACTACAATTCTTCCGAAGAACTTGTAAACTTCAAGTACGGCCCCATTCCTGAGGATATGCTCGGGGACGTTGCCGTATGGCGCGACAAATTAGTGGACACCGCTGCAGAGTGCGATGACGACCTTATGGAGAAGTACTTCGAGAATCCGGAGTCTCTCACAGAGGAAGAGATTATCGCCGCCCTGCGCAAAGGCACCATCAGCATGAAGATTGTCCCGGCTTGCTGCGGATCTTCCTTCAAGAACAAGGGTGTTCAGTTCCTGCTTGACTGCGTGATGAGATATCTCCCTTCTCCACTGGACAAGGGCGCAGTTACCGGAATCAACCCTCGCAACGGACAGGAAGTTGAGCGTAAGCCAAGTGCGGACGAGCCTTTCTGCGGATTGGTATTCAAAATTGCGACAGACCCTTATGTAGGACGTCTGGCATTCATGAGAGCTTATTCAGGGCACCTGGATGCCGGCGCGTTCGTCTATAACGTTCGTTCCGGACGCAAGGAAAGGCTGACAAGGCTGTATCAGATGCACTCCAACCATCAGAATCCTATAGATTTCGTGGAGGCGGGAGACATCTGCGCGGCAGTCGGTTTCAAGGATTTGCGTACAGGCGACACAGTCTGCGCAGAAAGTCATCAGATTACGCTGGAGTCAATGGAATTCCCTGATCCGGTTATCGGAATCGCAGTGGAGCCAAAGACTCAGCAGGATCTGGACAAGTTGTCAATTGCCCTTGGAAAACTTTCTGAAGAAGACCCTACCTTTACTGTCAAGTCAGACCACGAGACTGGTCAGACCATCATCAGCGGTATGGGAGAGCTTCACCTTGACATCATCATAGACCGTCTGCGTCGTGAGTTCGACGTAGAGATAAACCAGGGTGCTCCTCACGTAAACTACAAAGAGGCCATCACGGGTGTTTACCAGCATCGCGAGGTGTTCCGCAAACAGACCGGCGGCCGTGGCAAATTTGCCGACATAGTTGTAGAAATAGGCCCTGCCGACGAGGGAGTAAACGGTTTACAGTTTGAAAATGAAGTTAAAGGTGGTAATATTCCAAAAGAATTCATACCTTGCGTGCAGAAAGGATTCGAATTGGCAATGGCCAACGGAGTACTCGCTGGCTATGAGATGCAGTCAATGAAAGTAAGGCTTCTTGACGGATCTTTCCATCCGGTAGATTCAGACGCCCTTTCATTCGAGCTTGCAGCCAGAATGGCTTTCCGCAACGCTTGTCCAAAGGCCAAGCCCGTCCTTCTGGAGCCTATCATGAACCTTGAGGTGGTAACACCTGAAGAGTATATGGGCGACATTGTCGGAGACTTGAACCGCCGCAGGGGACAGATAGCCAATATGGATTCCACCTCTACAGGTGCCAGGATCATAAAGGCATTCGTTCCGCTCGCAGAGCAGTTTGGATATGTTACCGTCCTCAGGACCCTGTCTTCAGGCCGCGCAACAAGTACAATGTCCTTTGACCATTATGCAGAAGTTCCTGCAACTCTCGCCAAGAGTATAGTGGAGAGAAATGGTTACAGGTTTATTGAAGAAGATTAAAAAAGTAAAAAATAAAAGAATGAGCCAAAAGATCAGAATTAAACTCAAATCATTCGATCATATGCTGGTTGACAAGTCAGCCGCTAAGATCGTTGAGACAGTGAAAGCTACCAATGCTAAGGTAAACGGACCTATTCCGCTGCCAACAAACAAGAAGATATTCACTGTAAACCGCTCAACCTTCGTTAACAAGAAGGCTCGCGAGCAGTTTGAACTGGATTCTTACCGCAGGCTTCTCGACATTGAAGAGTCCAACGCAAAGACCGTTGACGCTCTTATGAAGCTCGAGCTGCCTTCAGGTGTTGAAGTTGAGATCAAAGTCTGAGACAAGTCTTTGATATAAATCTCGGGTCCCATAGCTCAGTTGGTTAGAGCATCTGACTCATAATCAGGGGGTCGTAGGATCATGCCCTACTGGGACCACAAAAAAGGCCGACGC
>JAGCXV010000071.1 GCA_017961175.1 Bacteroidales bacterium | reverse complement strand
TAACGTCCAGATATGGTTCCAGTACGCCTTTAATATAAGGAATGGCATTATCTACGATGGCAATCATATTATCTCAGGACAATGTTCTTTACAAAAGGACCGCCAAGATTGCTGTTCAAAAGGAAGAGTATCTGGCGGCGGCGGTTAAACAGTGTGCTTCTTATAATGGAAGAGGCCATGTATAGATACAGAGTGCCGTCCTTGTAGAACCGCGAGGATGTGGCCTTGACAATGTTCGGCTCCATTTTCTCGTCCCAGCAGCGCACAACCCTGGCTCCGAGCAGGCCTTCATTGCCGCCAATCTGGTTCAGGTATTCCCGGAGAAGTTCTCCGACCGGTTTACTGCTCTGCTTTTTCATATCCGGGAGATTTTACCTGATGAAACCTCGAAATTACGGGCGCTGCCACCTACCTTTTCCACAAGGGCATCCATCCTCACCTTGTTGCTGTCCGTAATGAATATCTGGCCGAAATCTTCCCCGGAGACCATCTGGAGAAGGTTCTTGACTCTTTCCATATCCAGCTTGTCGAACACATCGTCCAGTAAAAGTATAGGTGTAGAGGATTTGCCTTCCTTTCTCATAATCCCGAACTGGGCCATCTTCAGGGCAATCTGGAAACACTTCTGCTGGCCCTGGCTGGCACATCTGCGCAGAAGGTTGAAATCCTGGGCAGGGCTCTTCATCTCAAAAGCAACGTCGTCTCTATGAATGCCTGAGATAGTGAATCCCATTACCCTGTCCCTCTCGAAGTTCTTTTGCAGAATCTCCTCCAGAGGGCGTCTCTGCAGTTCCGACTGGTATGTAATGCGGACCGTTTCCTTCCCGCCGCTTAGCTGGGTGTAATGCTTCTGGACGATTTCCTGAAGGTCCGAGCACAGCCTTTGCCTGGCCTGGAAGACATAATCCGCGTTTTCGCTGAGCTGGGCATCCAGCACGCTGACAAGTTCCAGGGATGGATTTTCTTCCTTCAGGAGGCGGTTTCTCTGGGCCAGAGTCTTGTTGTACCTCTGGAGCTTTTCCAGATAGATGTGGTCCATCTGGCTCAGAAGAGCGTTAAGGAACCTTCGCCTTTCCTCCGCGCTAAGGTTGATGAGGTTAGAGTCGGACGGAGAAACCATAACCACCGGCAGAAGGCCGATGTGGTCCGCAAGCCTCTTGTAGGCCTTGTCGTTGCATTTAAGAGTCTTCCCCTCGCGGCTTCCGCCATACACTCCAAGCCCTATTTTGCTCACCGATCCGTCATCCATATTATAATAGCCGGCCACGGCAGCGCTCTCTTTACCGTCACGGATGCTGAAAGAGTCCTGGAAATTGAAGAAACTCTTGGCCATGGAAAGGCTGTACACGGCATCCAGAAGGTTGGTCTTGCCGCTTCCGTTGGCCCCGGAAATACAGTTGATGCCGGAGGAAAATTCCAGGTCCGCCTCGGCGATGTTCTTGAAATCCGTTATGAGAATCCTGCTTAAAAACATATCGTTTAAAACTATTGCAAAATTAGAATATTTATCCGTAAATTTGCACTTCGCAAAAAATCTTAACAAAAATGGCTAAAATCAACAAAGAAAGCTCTGAGCCTAAGGCCAATGTTGCCGAGGCCCTGTCAAAGACAGAAATGTTCTTCGAGAAAAACAAGAAGACCATCGGATATGTGGTGGGAGGATTGATCGTCCTGGCAGCCCTCATTTTCGTTTACCGCAATTTCATAGTAATACCTAAACAGAAGGAAGCAGCCAACCAGCTTTACGTGGCTGAACGCTATTTCAAGCTCGATTCCTTCGCCCTTGCTCTCAACGGAGACGGAAACTCTCTCGGCCTGAAGCAGATCATAGACAAATATGGAAAGAAAGCCGGTATGGCCGCCTATTATGACGCAGGCGTATGCTGCCTCCGCCTCGGCGAGAATGACCAGGCTATCGAGTACCTGAAGAAGTTCTCCAGCAGCGACAGAATCATCGCCGCAAAGGCAAAATGCTGCATCGGAGACGCTCTTGTAAACAAAGACGATATCAAAGGCGCCGTTTCCTGGTTTGAGGAAGCTGCCGAGCTGAGCAACAATATCTTCAGCGCCGGCTACCTCCTGAAGGCAGGAATCTGCTATGAGGAACTTGGCGATTACGGCAAGGCTCTCGGATGCTATAACAAGATTAAGAACGAATTTGCCCAGTCCCCTGAAGGACAGGAAATAGACAAGTACATTTCCAGGGTAGAAGCTCTTGGCGCCAAATAATCAGCACTATGGGAAGAGCGTTTGAATTCAGGAAAGAGAGGAAGTTCAAGAGATGGGGCAATATGGCCCGCGTCTTCACCCGCCTCGGAAAGGAAATCACGATTGCAGCAAAGAACGGAGGTCCGGATCCGGACTACAACCCTACCCTGAGAACCATCATCCAGACGGCAAAGAGTGAAAACATGCCTAAGGAGAACATCGACAGGGCTATCAAGAGGGCTGTGGAGAAAGACCAGAGCGACTTCCAGGAAATAGTTTACGAAGGATACGGCCCTGGCGGAATCGCCTATCTGATCGAGACCGCAACCGATAACCACACCCGTACCGTTGCAAACATCCGCAGCTACTTCAACAAGTACAACGGAACCCTGGGAACCAGCGGCAGCGTGGAGTTCATGTTCGACCACAAATGTGTCTTCAAGATCAAGAGCGAGAAGGATCCTATAGACCTGGACGAGCTTGAACTCGAGCTCATTGACTACGGAGCCGACGAGGTTTTCGGAGAAGAGGATGAGGACGGAAACAAGACCGTTGTGATATACGGAGCCTACAAATCCTTCGGAGAAATCCAGAAATATATAGAGGAGAAGGGATATACTATAGTTAGCGGAGGATTCGAGAGGATCCCTACCGTGGACCTGAAGAAACTCCCGGAAGAACAGAGGATAGAGAACGAGAAACTGATTGAAAAGATAGAGAATGACGACGACGTCCAGAATGTCTACCATACTCTAGACCTTTCAGACTCCCAATAAGGGATAATAGCCCCCGAGAAAGCCCCAAGCGGGCTTTTTCAGTTTAATGAAAGACTTTAAGAATATTAAACTATAAAATCTACAAATTATGGAATTAACTCATATAGAACATCTTGGGATTGCCGTTAAATCCTTGGAAGAGGCTATCCCTTATTATGAAGAAATGCTTGGCCTGAAGTGCTACTCAATCGAGGAAGTAAAGGACCAGAAGGTTAAGACCGCCTTCTTCAAGATCGGCCAGACCAAGATCGAGCTTCTTGAAAGCACCGATCCAGAGGGAACGATCGCAAAGTTCATCGAGAAGAGAGGCGAAGGCATCCATCACATGGCTTTCTCCACCCCTTCAGTTCAGACCTGCCTCGACGAACTTGAGGCTAAGGGCGTCAAGCTGATTGACAAGGCTCCGAGAAAGGGCGCAGAGGGACTTAACATAGCATTCCTTCATCCAAAATCAACCCACGGTGTTCTCACCGAGGTTTGCGAGGATCCTAACAAGAAATAATCTAAAAAAATCTATAGACAGTTATGAGTCAGCAGCTCGAACAAGTTAAAGCGTTGATATCCCTTAGGGAAAAAGCGCGTCTGGGCGGCGGTCAGAAGAGAATCGACTCCCAGCACGAAAAAGGAAAATATACAGCCAGAGAAAGGATTCAGATGTTGCTGGATCCGGGTAGTTTCGAGGAATTCGACATGTTCGTAACCCACCGTTGCACCAACTTCGGAATGGAGAAGAACCACGTCCTCGGCGATGGAGTCGTTACCGGCTATGGTACGATCGGAGGAAGGCTCGTATATGTTTTCGCCCAGGATTTCACCGTATTGGGAGGTTCCCTGAGCGAAACTTTCGCTCAGAAGATCTGCAAGGTAATGGATATCGCGATGAAGGTCGGCGCTCCGGTAATCGGAATCAACGACTCCGGTGGAGCACGTATCCAGGAAGGCGTAAACGCACTTGCAGGATATACTGAAATATTCCAGAGAAATATTCTGGCCAGTGGCGTTATCCCTCAGATTTCAGCCATCTTCGGCCCTTGCGCAGGTGGTGCGGTTTACTCACCTGCCCTTACTGACTTCAACGTTATGTCCAAGGGAAGCTATATGTTCCTTACCGGACCTAAGGTTGTAAAGAGCGTTCTCGGTGAGGACGTTACACAGGAAACACTCGGTGGAGCAAGCGTTCACGCCAGCAAGTCAGGTGTGGCACACTTCGCAGTTGACAATGAGGAAATCGGTATCCAGACCATCAAGGATCTGCTTTCTTATCTTCCTCAGAACAACCTGGAGAAGACCCCTCTCGTTCCTACCAACGACCCTATCAACCGTATGGACGATGAACTGAACGATATCATTCCGGACAACCCTAACAAGCCATACAACATGTATGACGTTATCCGCCACATTGTTGACGACGGCAAGTTCCTGGAAGTCCACAAGGATTATGCAAAGAGCCTTATCGTAGGTTTTGCAAGGTTCGACGGCATTGCAGTAGGTATCGTGGCAAACCAGCCTTCAGTTCTGGCAGGTGTGCTTGACTCCAACTCCAGCCGCAAGGGTGCAAGGTTCGTACGTTTCTGCGACGCCTTCAACATCCCTATCCTCACTCTCGAGGACGTTCCTGGCTTCCTCCCTGGAACCCAGCAGGAATACAACGGTATCATTCTCCACGGAGCAAAGCTTCTGTATGCTTTCGGAGAGGCAACCGTTCCGAAGATCACTGTAGTTCTGAGAAAGGCTTACGGTGGAGCATACTGCGTTATGAGCTCCAAGCATCTGAGAGGAGACATCAACTACGCATGGCCTAACGCCGAGATCGCAGTTATGGGTCCTAGCGGTGCCATCGAGATTCTCTACGGCAAGGAAATGAAGGAGGCTCAGGATGTTAACGCATTCAAGGCAGAGAAGGAGAAAGAGTACAGAGACGCTTTCGCAAACCCTTACAATGCTGCAAAGTACGGTTATATCGACGATGTAATCGAGCCGCGTAACACCCGTTTCAGAGTTATCCGCGCCCTGCATCAGCTCGAGAACAAGAGGCTTACCAACCCTGCAAAGAAGCACGATAACCTTCCACTCTAAAGAAGAAAGTGATGAAGAAGATATTATCAGTATTCACATTGGCTTGCCTGCTTCTGCTCTCCAGCGGGGCCTTCGCGCAGAGTCCGGTGGATATCAGGATCAACGAGGTCCAGGTATCCAACGTTACCGGCGCCCAGGACGAGAACGGAGACAGATGCGGATGGGTGGAACTGTTCAACACAGCCTTCGGTATGGTCGATGTTGCCGGCTTCTACCTTACAGACGACAAGGCCAATCCTACCAAGTATATGATTCCTAAGGGAAACACTGCAACTCAGGTTCCCCTCAGGAAATACTTCATACTTTATGCGGACGGACAGCCTCGCAAGGGTGTCTTCCACATGAACTTCACTCTGGACGGAGTAAAGAACCTTTACCTCTACTCCACTGACGGAGAGACTCTTCTGGACGAGATTGAAATTCCCGAACTTGGTCCTGACCAGTCTTTCGGAAGGTATTTTGACGGAGAAGGCAAGCACGAGCCTGTAAACTGGAGCAAGAAATCTGCAAGAAAGAGTGCAGTGGACGCCAAGGTCGCCGAGGACGGAGGTTTCTCCATCCTTGACCACCCTACTCCGGGCAGCACCAACGTTACCTCCAAGGTTGAGACCAAGAGCGAGAAAATGAAAGCCATGGACCCTTGGGGAGGCATTCTCGCCGTTACTGCAATGGGTGTTGTATTCCTCTGCCTTATAATCCTTTACCTCATTTTCCGCAGCATTGGCAAGCGTGCCATCCGCAAGCAGGAAGAGGAGAAGGCGGCAAAGAGCGCCCCGGCTACGGCAGCCAAGGCAGCAGCCATCCCTTCAGACGGAACCATCAACGAGGAGATTATCGCTGCAATTGCAATTGCCTGCCATCTTTACCAAGGCGGTGTGGACAGCGGTATCCACGATGTGGAGAGCAATGTCCTCACATTCAACCAGGATCTTCTGCGCAATTCCCCTTGGGGCGCCAGAACCCTGACAATCAAACAGGATCCCAGAATCTAACTAACAAACAACAAGATAAATCATACAACCATGAAAGAATATAAGATCAAAGTCAACGGAAACGAGTACAAAGTTGAAATCGAAGAAGTAGGCGGAACCATCACTAACGTTAGCGCAGCTCCTGTTCAGGCAGCCGCTCCAGCCGCTGGTCCACAGCCTGCATCCGCTCCTTCTGCCCCTGCTTCTGCAGGTGGAGTAAAAGTCACTTCCCCACTTCCTGGAGTTATCCTGGATGTAGCAGTAAAGGAAGGCGACGCAGTAAAGAAGGGAGATAAGGTTATCGTTCTTGAGGCCATGAAGATGGAGAATGTCATCGAGGCAACTGCAGACGGTATCGTTAAGGAAATCAAGGTTAAGAAATCCGACTCCGTTCTTGAGGGAGACGTACTTGTTGTAATCGGTTAATTGTAGGATTATGATTCTGGAATCAAATCTTGTAGCCAACCTTAAGCAGTTCATCCAGTATACCGGATTCGCCAATGCGACCTTCGGCCATATCGTGATGATACTTATCGGTTTGGTTTTCATCTACCTGGCTATCAAGAAAGACTGGGAGCCGCTTCTGCTGATTCCTATCGGATTCGGTATGATTATCGGTAACATCCCTCTCTTCCCGGGTATGCAGGTGGGAATCTACGAGGACGGTTCTGTTCTTAACATCCTCTACCAGGGAGTAAGGCGAGGGTTCTATCCGCCTCTCATCTTCCTTGGAATCGGTGCGATGACAGACTTTAGCGCCCTGATTTCCAACCCTAAGCTTCTGCTTGTCGGAGCTGCCGCGCAGTTCGGTATCTTTGCCGCTTACGCAGGCGCTCTGGCTCTCGGTTTCACTCCTGCAGAAGCCGGTGCAATCGGTATCATCGGAGGTGCAGACGGCCCTACCGCCATCTTCCTTTCCGGTAAGCTTGCTCCGGACCTGATCGGTGCAATCTCCGTTTCGGCATACTCATACATGGCTCTGGTTCCTGTTATCCAGCCGCCTGTAATGAGACTGCTTACAACCAAGAAGGAGAGGCTTATCAGAATGGCAGCCCCAAGACCTGTTTCACAGAAGGAGAAGATCATCTTCCCTATCGTGGGCTTCCTGATTACTGCATTCATCGTTCCTTCAGGCATTCCTCTGCTCGGTATGCTGTTCTTCGGTAACCTGCTCAAGGAGAGTGGCGTAACCAGAAGGCTCGCCGAGACTGCAAGAGGTCCTCTGAACGATATCGTAGTAATCCTCATCGGTATTACCGTCGGTTGCTCAACCCAGGCAGACAAGTTCCTTCAGGGCAAGTCCATCATGATTTTCGGCCTTGGCGCCGCATCCTTCATCGTGGCTACATTTGCAGGAGTCCTCTTCTGCAAGATCCTGAACCTCTTCCTCAAGGAAGGCAAGAAGATCAATCCGCTCATCGGCAACTCCGGTGTTTCCGCAGTTCCTGACTCAGCGAGAGTATCTTACGTTCAGGGCCTGAAGTACGACCCTACCAACTTCCTTCTGATGCACGCAATGGGACCAAACGTCGCAGGCGTTATCGGAAGTGCGGTTGCTGCCGGTATCCTTCTGGGATTCCTCAGTTAACGGGTTGAATTTTTGACTTATTCAAGAACGGGAGCTTAATGCTTCCGTTTTTGTTTTATGCACTTTCTTTTTATCGCGATTTTTCCTAAATTTGTTGCTTTAACAGCAAATACTTTTTCGATATGCAGGATAAATTGCAACAACTGACAGAAAAGCTCTATAATGAGGGGCTTGCAAAGGGAAAGCAGGAGGCTGAGTCTTTACTCCAGAGCGCAAAGGAAGAGTCAGAAAAGATGATTGCTTCCGCCAGGGAAGAGTGCCGCCTTCTGAAGGAGAAGACAGAGAAGGAATGCTCTGACCTTAGGCTGAAGGCAGAAGGAGACATCAAGACCGCATCCCGCCAGGCTCTTTCCCAGATCAAGCAGGACATTGAGGGCGCTGTCAAGATGGAAGCCGTTTCCGCTCCGGTTAAGGATGCCCTATCCTCTTCAGAGTTCATGCAGAGTCTGATCAAGACGGTGGTTTCAGCATTCGGAGCAGGAAAGGATGCCACTTCTCTGGACCTCGTTTTACCTGAGGCCATGAAGGAAAAACTCTCCGGTTTCCTGAATGTAGAGCTCGCTTCATCATTTGCCAAGGGGCTGGACGTCAATTTCTCTAAAGACCTTGGAGCAGGTTTCAGGATCAGTCAGAAGGGCAGCGGATATTTCATCGACTTCACGGATGATTCATTCGAGAAGATAATCGCCGAGTATATAAGGCCAAAAACAAGAAAACTTATTTTCGGTGAATAATTATCACTACATAATAGCCTCACTCCCCGTGCTTAACAAGGGCGGGGAAGACCGCTCGTTCAACCTTGCCAAAATCAGGGAGGAGATAACCTCGCAGTGTTCCGAAAAGGATGTTCAGGCGATTGATTTCTTCTGCCGCATATTTGAAGGCGGGAATCTGGACAGGGACTTTTATCTCCAGGCCCAGAACAGCCCTAGCCGTCTTACCAGGCTCTACAGCAAGCTGGACCGCCAGGTAAAGAACCTTATGGTAAGTTCTGCCGCACACAGGCTCTACTCTACTGAAAAGGCTGAGGAACTGACACAGAGGTATCAGGTAGAATTGTCTCCGGACCCTTATGGAGACTATGTGGAACCGACAGACACCGAGGCAGATCTCCAGGCGGCAGACCGCCAGGCACTCACTTCCCTGTTTGCAGAAGAGAACATTGTAACCAAGGAAAAGCGGCTGGACGAATTCAAGTGGGACAAGATCAATTCATTCACGACCCTGGACTTTTTCAACATAGACTGCATATTGGCGTTCCTGGCAAAGGGACATCTGGTATCGCGATGGCTGAAACTGGATGCCGGAGAAGGCAAGCACCTCTTCCGCAAGCTGGTGGACGAAGTCAGGGGAACTTTTGACAAAAACAAATTGAAATACACCATAGATGAAAACAACGGGTAAAGTAACCGGTATTGTTTCCAACCTCGTTACCGTGGAGGTTGACGGGCCTGTGGCACAGAACGAACTGTGTTTCATAGACCTAGATGGAGTACGCCTTATGGCCGAGGTCATCAAGGTAAACGGAAATAACGCATCGGTACAGGTATATGAAAGC
This sequence comes from Bacteroidales bacterium, assembly GCA_017961175.1. GTDB lineage: Bacteria > Bacteroidota > Bacteroidia > Bacteroidales > UBA932 > Egerieousia. The sequence goes on along the minus strand of JAGCXV010000071.1, from coordinate 4,451 downwards.
ACTCGCGGCCTCAAGGTAGGATGCAACGTGGAGTTCGAAGGAAAGATGCTGGAGGTAACTCTCGGGCCTGGCCTTCTGTCAAGCAATTACGATGGTCTCCAGGATAACCTTGCAACGATGCAGGAAGTGTTCCTGCAAAGAGGAGAATACACTCCGGCTCTGGATTCTGAAAAGAAATGGGAGTTCACCCCTATCGCCAAGCCGGGTGACAAGGTGATTGCAGCTGACTGGCTGGGAGAAGTAAAGGAAGGATGGCTGCCTCACAAGATAATGGTGCCGTTCTCCTTTGCCGGAACCTATACGGTCAAGGAAATCGCTCCGGCGGGAAGCTACACAGTAGAAGACACGATTGCAACTCTGACCGATGCAAAAGGAGCAGAAGTTAAAGTCACGATGCAGCAGAAATGGCCGGTTAAGGTTGCTATCGGAGGATTCAAGGAAAAGCCTCGTCCATACAGGATTATGGAAACAGGAGTCCGCGCGATCGATACCTTCAACCCTATCGCTGAAGGAGGTACAGGCTTTATTCCGGGTCCTTTCGGATGCGGCAAGACCGTTATCCAGCACGCCATAGCAAAGCAGGCAGAGGCTGATGTAATCATCATGGCAGCCTGCGGAGAGCGTGCAAACGAGGTTGTGGAAATCTTCAAGGAATTCCCGGAACTCATCGATGCACGTACCGGAAGAAAGCTCATCGAGAGGACAACGATCATCTGCAACACATCGAATATGCCTGTAGCCGCCCGTGAGGCATCCGTTTATACGGCAATGACCATCGGCGAGTATTACAGGGCAATGGGACTCAAAGTTCTGCTTCTTGCAGACTCGACTTCCAGATGGGCACAGGCCCTTCGCGAGATGAGTAACCGTATGGAGGAACTCCCTGGAGCAGACGCCTTCCCGGTAGACCTTTCATCCATCATCTCCAACTTCTACTCAAGGGCCGGTATCGTGGTTCTGAACAACGGGCAGACCGGATCGGTAACCTTCCTCGGAACAGTTTCCCCTGCCGGCGGAAACCTCAAGGAGCCTGTAACGGAGTCCACAAAGAAGTGCGCAAGATGTTTTTACGCACTCAGCCAGAACCGCGCGGACAGCAAGCGCTATCCTGCAATCGACCCTATCGATTCCTACTCCAAGTATCTGGAATATCCTGAAATGGAAGAGTTCTTCGACCAGAAGATGGAAAAGGGATGGGTTGAGAAAGTTCTCAGGGCAAAGAACATAACCCTCAGAGGCAAAGAGGCCTACGACCAGATCAACATCCTCGGCGACGACGGAGTTCCTATGGAATACCACCTCCGCTACTGGAAGAGCGAGCTCGTGGACTTCATCCTCCTGCAGCAGGACGCCTTCGACAATATCGACTGCCAGACTCCGCTGGACAGGCAGCAGTATATGCTGGACCTTGTACTGGATATCTGCAGCAGGGACTTCAAATTCGAGAGGTTCGAAAAGTGCGTTTCCTTCTTCAAGAACCTTATCAACATCATGAGACAGATGAACTTCTCAAAGTTCCACAGCGAGCAGTTCAACAATTATCAACAGCAACTTCTTAACACAGTAGAAAATGTCCTCTAACGTATTTCAAAGAATATACACCAAGTTGGAAGCCATAACCAAGGCTACTGTAACCCTCAGGGCTACAGGCGTATCCAACGACGAACTTGCAATGGTGGCCGGAAGGCTGGCCCAGGTCGTCAAGATCAAGAAGGATCTGGTGACCCTCCAGGTATTCGCCGGAACAGAGGGCATTCCTACAAATGCCCAGGTAGAATTCTTCGGGGAACCGCCTGCACTGAATGTTGGCGAGCAGCTGAGCGGCCGTTTCCTTAACGCCTACGGTGAGCCTATCGACGGCGGTCCGAAAATCGAGGGAGAGAGAAGATACATCGGAGGCCCTAGCGTAAACCCTTACAAGAGGCAGCAGCCTAGTGAGCTGATCCCTACCGGAATCGCCGGCATCGACCTCAACAACACGCTGGTTTCCGGCCAGAAGATTCCTTTCTTCGCAGACCCTGACCAGCCTTACAACCAGGTAATGGCAGACGTGGCCCTCAGGGCAGATGTGGATAAAATCATCCTTGGAGGCATGGGTCTTTCCAATGACGACTACCTCTATTTCCGCCAGAAATTCGAGGATGCAGGAGCACTGGACAAGATCATATGCTTCATCAACACCACCGAGCAGCCTCCTGTAGAGCGTCTGCTGATTCCGGACATGGCCCTTACCGCGGCAGAGTACTTTGCAGTTGACAAGAACGAGAAAGTGCTTGTGCTCCTGACAGATATGACTCTTTATGCGGATGCTCTCAGCATCGTCAGCAACCGTATGGACCAGATTCCTTCCAAGGATTCCATGCCTGGCTCTCTCTACTCAGACCTTGCAAAGATTTACGAGAAAGCCGTTCAGCTTCCAACCGGAGGATCAATCACAATCATTGCCGTCACCACCCTTAATGACGGAGACATCACCCACGCGATTCCGGACAATACCGGATACATCACCGAGGGCCAGCTCTATCTGAGAAAAGACACGGATACAGGCAAGATCATCGTGGATCCTTTCAGAAGCCTGTCACGTCTGAAACAGCTTGTAATCAACAAGAAAACAAGGGAAGACCACAGCCAGGTAATGAACACAGGAGTAAGGCTTTTCGCGGATGCCGCAAACGCAAAGACAAAGCTGGAGAACGGCTTCGATCTCAGCGATTACGATTTGCGCTGCCTGGAATACGCCAAGGAATACTCCAACCGCCTGCTCTCTATCGACGTAAACATCAAGATTGACGAGATGCTGGATACCGGCTGGGCTCTGTTCAAGAAATATTTCAAGCCGGAAGAGCTCGGAATCAAGCAGGCATTGGTAGACAAGTACTGGAACAGATAACTTTATGGCAATAAAGTTTCAATATAACAAGACATCCCTCAATAACCTCAACAAGCAGCTGAAGGTTAGGCGGAATGCTCTCCCTACCCTGAAAAACAAGGAGAGCGCCCTCCGTATGGAGGTGAAGAACGCCAAGGCCAGAAGCGAGCAGCTTGACGGCGAGCTTGAAAAGGCGATACGTTCCTATGACTATGTAGCCCCGATGTGGAATGAGTTCGACAGCGGGCTGATATCCGTCAAGGACGTGCAGCTGAAAAGCGTGAAGGTGGCCGGTATCAAGACTCCTGCTGTGGAAGACATAATCTTCGACATCAAGGAATTCGACCTCTTCAACAAGCCTATGTGGTATTCGGACGGTGTTGCCATTCTCAAGCAGATGGCAACGCTGGGAATCGAATCCGAGGTTTACAGGGAGAAGATGAGAATCCTGGACTATTCCAGGAAAAAGACCACCCAGAAGGTGAACCTCTACGAGAAAGTGCAGATACCTGGATATTTGGAGGCTATCCGCAAGATCAAGAGGTATATGGAGGATGAGGAAAACCTTTCCAAGGCATCCCAGAAGATTGTTAAACAGCGTAACGAGATGGAGGAGGAAGAGAATGATTAAGCAGATGACAAAATACAGCTTCGTGGTATTCCACGAGGACACTCCGGCCTTCCTCGAGACTCTGAAGCAGCTGGGCCTGATGGACATAACCCGTTCATCCAAGCCGGCCTCAGATGACTCCAGAAAGCTGTTTGATGAAATCCAGCGCTACTCCACCGCCCTTAAGAATCTTAAGGCAGTACGCAAGGAAGCCGGAAAGAAGGATCTTCCTGAATGCAGTCTCAGCGATCCTGAAGAAATAGTTTCCCGCTGCCATGCTCTTTCTGAAGAATGCAGGGGAATCAAGGCGGAACTCGTTATTCTGGAAGACGAATACCGTGCCGCCCTGCCTTGGGGAGCGTTCAATCCAGATGCCATTTCAAGGATAAAGGCTCTTGGCCTGACACCTTGTTTTATCAGCATCCCGGCCAAGAAGTTCGACGAGTCACTGAAAGAAAAATACGCCCTTGAAATCATATCTCAGACACCTGACAAGGTCTATATGGTAATACTTCTCCCGGCAGGAGAAAGGCTCAAGGGAAAGTTCAAGACTGTAGATCCTCCTAAGGAATCAGCTGATTCCATCCAGAGGCGCATCCAGGAAAAGGAAGCACTTCTAGAAGGGAAAGAGACTGAGATCAAGGCGCTTGTCTCAGGTATTGAGAACGTTGAAAACAGGATCAATGCACTCAAGGCGGATGCGGAAGTCCTCCTGGCCGGAGAAAGCAGCGTCAAGGCAGCCGAGAACACCATTGACGTCCTGACAGGATTCGCGCCTAAGGAAAACTCCGCTGAAATTGAAGCCGCATTGGACAACACTTCAGACGGAGTATACTGGACAGCAGAGGACGCAAAGGTTGAAGACAATCCTCCTATCGCTCTCAAGAACAACTGGTACACCAGGATGTTCGCAGTCCTGACAGATATGTACGGAAGGCCGGCATACAACGAGTTCGACCCTACTCCTTACAT
>JAGCXV010000070.1 GCA_017961175.1 Bacteroidales bacterium | reverse complement strand
GAGATGGAACTGAATCCAGTAGTTTCAGGAATGCTTCTGGAATAGAGCAGATTCTTTGTATCATCGCGATAAACGTCGAAGTCAAATGTAATTCTGCCCTTGAAGAAACCTGCGGTAACTCCCACGTTCTTGGAATGTTTCTTCTCCCAGGAGAGTTTAGGGTTTCCGATAGAGGAAGCGATCAGGCCCGTCATACCGTCATAGGCATATCCGCCGGAATACAGTCTTCTTGCTCCGTAGTTGGAGATGCTGGAGTTTCCGGTTACACCGTAGCTGGCTCTGAGTTTGAGATCGCTGAGCCAGTCAACATCTTTCAGGAAATCTTCTTCCTTGGCTCTCCAGGCAAATGAGAATGACGGGAACCAACCCCAGCGGTTGTCTTTTCCGAATCTTGAGGATCCGTCGTAACGGAGAGTTCCGGTAAATATGTATTTGTCTCTGAGAGCGTAGTTCACCCTTGCAAAGAAACCGGCCAGCTTGCTCTCTGAGAAGCTCTCACCAGTCTCCTGAGGAGTTGGAGCGCTGTCCAGCAGATGGAGTCCAGGAGTTGCCGCTCCGATTGCGGAAGCGGTGATGCTATGGAACCTGGAATCTCTGTAAGAGAAACCGGCCATTGCAGTCAATCTATCCTTGCCCAATTCTGTATTGTATGTCAGAACCTGGTCTGTCTGGAAAATGCTTTCGTCAGTAGTATGGGCTGAAACAACACCATTCTGACGGTTACCGAGCCTGGTGCGAGGGTCGCTGTACTGATGCTCGTTGATCCAGGTGTAATCCACATTGTAACTGCTCTTGAACTCCAGCCCTTCCATGAATTTGAAGGTCAGGTCGTTTGAAGAAATCAGATTATTGACCTTTGCGTTATACTCGTTGAGTTCCAGCATCTGAGGGATGTTGTACAGAGGATATCCGTAAGGCAGGTCCATAATCCAGTTTCCGTCCTCGTCTCTTGGAGAAACTCCAGGATTGAGGAACATTGCAGCTCTGGAAGGATTGGCCGCAGCCACTGTAGATGCCTGGTTGTAGTTATTGCGGCTGAAAGTGTTTTTAGTGCTGATGGTCAGCCACTTTGTCAGGTCGTGAGCAAGATTGACCCTGCCCGTTGCCCTGGTATAGCCCGTATGGCGGATAACACCGTCTGTCTTGTTATAGTTTCCTGACATGTAGAAACGTGTCTTTTCGTTTCCGCCGGAAACACCCAGCTCATAGTTGTGGGAGATGGCTGTGCGGAAGATTTCCTTATACCAGTCTGTGGTCTGGGCATCGGAATAACCATCTTCTCCCCAGCCGAAGGTCTTGAACAGATCCCTGTGCTGCTGGTAGTAATTGGTTCCCCATACAGAATCATAGTTCTTGTACTCCTCAAGAGCGAATTCAGCCCACTGAGGACCGGTCATAACCTTAACCTTGCGGGCCAGCTTCTGGGCTCCTACGGATGCGCTGAAAGATACTCGTGTCTTGCCTGCAGCACCTCTCTTGGTGGTAATGATAACTACACCGTTTGCAGCCTGGGCTCCGTAGATGGAAGCGGAAGCACCGTCTTTCAAGACTGTGATGGACTCGATATCGTTAGGGTTGATACCGCCCATCACGTTGGCGCTCTCCACCACGCTGGTGGACTGCCCGCCGTTTGTCATCTGCACACCGTCAATGATGTACAGAGGTTGGGTGCCTGCGTTGATGGATCCCCTACCACGGATGCTTATGGATACAGAACCTCCAGGAATACCTGAATTGGAGATGATCTGCACACCGGAAACCCTTCCCTGGAGAGCCTTCTCGAAGGTTGGATTATTGGTCTCGGAGATCTGGTCGGATGTCACGTTCTGTACAGAACCGGCGATATCCTTTTTCCTGACAGCGCCGTAACCTACAACCACAATCTGGTCGAGTTTGTTATACTCTTCCCTGAGGGTGATGTCGATTACCTGGCGGCCGCCCACATTGATTTCCTGCTCCTGCATCCCCACATAGGAGATAACCAGAGTCTTAGGGGTGGAGAAATCGCTGATCCTAACCCTGTAGTTTCCGTCAGCATCAGAAGATGTTCCGGCTGTCGGATCCTCCTTAACCTTGATATAGGCTCCAGGAAGAGGGTCACCGTTCACATCTGTAACTCTTCCGGTCACATACCCCTGCTTGTTCTGCTGGGAAGTGGTCGCGGAAGCCTTGTTCTGAGATGCGTTTGATGAAGCAGGGGCCGCCTTCTTGATGTAAACATTCTTCTTGTTTACGGAGTAAGTCAGCTGGCTTCCTTCCAGACATCCTGAAAGGATCTGCTCGATGGTGCTCTGCTTGAACTCCTTGTTAACCCTCGGAGCCCCTGCAAGATCTGCATCCTCATACACAAAATAGTACCCACATTGAGTGGAAATTTTGATCAATGCTTCTTTCAGGGAAAGGTTGTCGAGTTTTACGTCGTAAAGACCTTTCTTCTGAGCATAGCCTACTGTTGTCAGCAACAGGCCGAATGCCATCACAAGAAGCATAAAAAGGGATTTGGAATCTCTTTTTTTCATAGGCCAAAAATATTTATTGAATAATAATGGTGTCAGATTCTAGTTTAATGTGTCCAGGAAGGAATTCCCGGAAAGCGGTGATAATGCTTTCAACATCATCTCCCATCTGAAGCCTTCCGGACAGAACCTTGTTCTTTACAATGCTGTCCGAACAAATCAGATTATAACCGTAATACCGGCTGACTTCTTTCAGGATACTCTCCAGAGTCTCGGATTCGAAGCTGTAAACTCCACCTATCCAGGAAGAATAAATGGTTGTGTTTGCCTTCATGATCTTGTTCTGGCGGGATGCCTTGTCGAAAACGGAAAGCTCCCCGCTTACCATCTTGTCTTCCCTTTCCACTCCGCAACTGTCAGAATAAATTATGGAAACCTCTCCATCAATCAGAGCGGCAAATCCTTGTTTTTCATCGCGATATGATTTAATATCGAATTTGGTTCCTGTAACCTTCACCTTGAAGGCGTCGCAATCCGCCATAAACGATGCGGAAGGATTCTCCATAACCTCGAAATAACCCTCTCCCGCAAAAGACATGTTTCTGGATTTCCGAGAGAAACGCTCCGGATAGGTTATCGTCGACGATGACTTCATCCAGACCTGGGATCCGTCCGGAAGGACAAGATGCGCGATTCCCTTCTGAGGCGCGGTT
>JAGCXV010000069.1 GCA_017961175.1 Bacteroidales bacterium | reverse complement strand
TTTGGGCCCCTTGTGCGATATGTTTTTAACGGCTATATTCGCTCAAGTTTGTCGCCTATATGTCGCCAGAGAGTCTTTTCTCTCCCATATAAGGAAGGTAAGAACTTGATAGATAGAAATATGTAAAAAGTCCCTTGGTGGTTCTTCTGGGCCCACAATTCAAAATCAAGCACTTGCGAACTATCGCAGGTGCTTGTTCTTTTTGATCAGAGTCCAGCCGGAGGTGGTAATAGTGTCGTTGTTGAAAGAAAGCGTGTCTAGGCGAGGCAGTTCAATCCTGCGCCAGTCATTTGTCACTTTCAGCGGATGGCCTTCTACAGAGCCCCAGTCGCAAAAAGCGGTGCAGCCATAGATGACCATACTCCCGTCATCCATTTTAATCATGCTGTCAGGGGAAAACTGAATAGAGAGATTAGGGCATTCCAGTGTTATGATGTTATCGTGAGCAAACAACTTGCGAAGTGTCTGATTCCTCTCTTCCAGTTTGCGCTGAAAAGCTTCTTCCGCAGCATCAATTGACTCAAAGTCATACTTGGCTTTGGCTGTTTCTACGGTTTCTTCCAGGTTTTCCGGAAGGGTTATTCCGTAAATCTCCATCGCTGAGGAGCCAAGATCACTGCCAGAGTTCATCTCTTTATGCCAAGAATGGCCGGACTGGTCCAGAATCAATCCGTAAAGAGGTCCGGAAAGGTATGCAAAAGAGCGAGTCAGGTTGTCTGAGTCGAATAGATAATCCAGTTCCGAAAGGCTCTGTAAAAACTCCTTGTCTGACGGAATCACGATACGCCTTCCGGTATATTCTGCGAGGCCTTCCATAATCTCAAGACAGCACTCTTCGGCGATGAAATCCGGATACAACTGTCTTCTCAGGGCACGAAAACTCAAAGCGTCTGCCAGGGCGGCTTTCTTCTTTTCTCCCTTACACGTTGCGGCGAATTTAAGTGCATTCCACTCCAGCTTCAGAAGCGTACGGGCGTCCCTGTTTGAAAGATGCGAATTATTTGGATCCCTATCCGGCCAAAGTCCCAGTTCCGGCTGGCGATAATGGAACATCTCGTGGACGAGGACTATGGATTGATGCACCAGGTCTCCGGACAAAGGCCACAAAATCATTGTCCAACGCTTGCCGTCCAGTTCCGTTATAGAGTTTGCAACAGGCTTATCCTCCGGGAATGTTTTTGGAGCATCAGAGACATTGCTCACAATATTCCTCAGCGAATCCACACCAAGAACCGGAGAATAGAGGTTGACGCCCCACAGTTTGCCATTATCTTTATTGCAAAGTTTCTTGACGTGGTCGAATATAGACTCATCGGAAGTGCGGCAACTTGCAAGCAGCGCCAAGACCGCTAACAAAAGAACACCCTTTTTCATAGACTCAGTCTTCCTTCTCCATCTCCTTTGCAAGCAGTTTCTTGCCGGCAAAGTAAGTGATGAACAGGCTGATTCCTATAGCCATCAAGACTCCCCCAGCCATTGGCAGCCCTTCTCTAAACCATAAGCCTTGGGGAAGGCCGGGGCCAAACAGGTCCACAAAATAAAGAATCAGGAAAGAGAGGCCCATAAAAAAGAAGATACCTGCTCCGGAAAGTTTTCCCAACAGATCCTGCTTGAGGCTTTGTTTGTTTTGTGGGCCTTTGGGTGTTTTGGGTGTGTTGAGCTTGTCCACATCAACAGGAAGGCCCGCCTCAATGGCCTTGAGCGTGATTTCTGCCTTCTTGTTGGTTTCATTTTGCTTGGCGCGCATTACCAGCCAGACAATTGTCACGGAAATGATAATACAAGCAATCGCGATAATAAGAATTCCGAGGGTAGTCATAATGTGGTTATTAAGAAACACCTGTTTTCATGTTTACAAAGATACTGAAACCTTTATGTAATTAAATATCATTTGAGGGGATAAAATTTGCAGAAAAAAGACCTACGCATTATATTTGCCCCCCGATACCGCTTTAGAAACCAAGCTCTTCCCATTTATAATGGCGAGCATCTTGCTGATATAGAATAATATAACATTAAAAATAACAAAAACAATGAGGATTCCGTTAAAATATGAAACTCCGGTAATCAAAGTGATTGATATCCGTCTGGAGTCTTTTATTTGCGAAAGTGGTACATCTAGTATTGGTGACCTTATCGGAGGCGGCGAGGACGATGAAATTGGTTAGTTTAAAGAAATGAATCATGAAGAAGCTCTATAATATTTTCAGGTTGTTTACAACAATGATTGTTGTCGCAGCCGCTTTTTCCTGCAGCAAGGCAGATCAACCAGTTGTAAAAGAGGATCCTGTTGTTGAGGAAGTAAAGCCTGAGGTATCAACCGCTAAAGTGATACCTTATTCTGTAAAGGTGCACAATGGAGGTTCTTCGACGAAGGCCACCATTTCAGGAGAAAAGAGTCAGGTTTTCGAGACAGGAGACGTTTTGCGAATCACAGGGGAAGAGATTTCAGGAAATCTTACCCTCGTTTCCGGCGCAGGTACGCAGTCTGCTGTTTTTTCCGGAAATCTTGAATACGAAGGAGAAGGCGATCCTGCAGATGATTTGGTCTTGAATGCCACGCTTATAAGCACTTCAGATGTGTTGAACTCAGGTGGTAATTATTCTACTGCTGTCGTTTCTTCTCTGGGCGAGGCTGTACAGAAATACAGTTCACTTACTGCAGAGAGTACCTTTAGCGAAAAGAGTTTTAATCTTTCACAGGGCAGCACATTTGTAAGCTTTAAGATTATCGCAAGCGGTTTAAACGGAAATTATACGATCACACTCTCTGACGATAATAGCTATAGCGCAAACAATACGGTTAGCATTTCAAAAGGAAATGCATTTTTTGCTATAGCTTTCCCTGGCGAGACAGTTCTCAGCAACCCATTGATTACAATCAAGGATTCTGGCAATAATGTAGTGTGGACAAGAAAGTTCGGTAGCGCAAGCACAAATTTGGGTACCGGAAAGCTTAGCACCGTAACCGACAAGATTAAAGTCGGCGATGTCTTCTATTCAGATGGAACCTGGGGAAACTACAAACAGCAGACAGTTTCAAGCACTCGCGTTGCACTGGGTCTGGTTGTTTATGTGAATGAAGGAGAAAACTCAAAGCATCCTTCTTTCATGACATCTGGTGAAGATATCTTTAGCTTTGCAAACGGCATTACTGAGGAATCTAACGGTTATGGTCACGCCCTGGTAATGGCTTTTAAGGATTGCAGTCCTGCAGACGGAGGCGTTCGTTGGACAACAGAAAACAAAATACGAATCAATAATTCTGCTTTTGAGCAGGATTGGTTTAAAAATAATCTTTCTCCTAGCCGTCGTGATGAATTGATGTTTCTTAGTTACAACGGAATAGGGAAGACGGAATTTATGAAGGCCAGCCCTAATGTATATCTGGCAGCCGCTTGTATAAACAGTTATACTCCAGCCGTGGACACCACACACTCCTCTAAGTGGTTCATGCCAACGATTTCACAGTGGATAGCATCTTTCCTGGGACTTGGCGAATGTACCAGTTTTCTTCCTGTCTTGAAGACCAGTACACACTCGGATGTCAATGATTACAACTATTATCCTACAGATGGTGATTTCTATTATTCTGGAGACATTTATGACAAATTCTACAGTTATGTTAGCACATCTGGATTTACCATGCCTATCAATATTTGCACCTTGCCTGGTTGGAGCCATCAGAATGTAGGAGGTAAGAATTATAACTGGAATTATTATTGGTCAAGTACCCAGATGTCTGCGGAAAGGGTTTTGTGTACAGGATTTAGAGATGGAGATGGTGTCAAAGGTGTGCTTCTTGCCCATCATGTAAAAGACAGGAAAGATTCTTCTATATCAATGGAAGGCCGTTCAGTCAGGGCTTTCCTGGCATTCTAAGAAATACAGAGCAATAAATTAAAAGCACTTGCGTTTCTGCAAGTGCTTTTTTTCTTTTCAGATATCTGAAAATCTGTTAGTAGTATTTGTAGAAGAGGGCGATGGATTCCATTCCGCCAAAGAACTGCTTGAGCAGGTAGCTCTCGTTAGGGGAGTGGATGGTGTCTCTCTCAAGGCCGAATCCCATCAGCAGAGGGTCTGTGCCCAGGATCTTCTGCATATCTGCAAGGACAGCGATGCTTCCGCCGCCACGGCTTGGAACAGGCTCTATGCCCAGAACTTCCTTCATGGCCTTTGAGGCGGCCTGGAAGGCAGTGGAGGTGATTGGGATCAGGAAGCCGTTTCCGCCTTCTTTCTCCTCTACCTTAACCTTGACGTACTTAGGGGCGATAGAGAGGAAATGCTGCTTGAAGAGCTTGGTTATCTTGGCACTGTCCTGGTTAGGAACAAGCCTCATCGATATCTTGGCGTGGGCTGTGGATGGAAGGACGGTCTTGGCGCCTTCTCCCGTGTAGCCGCCCCAGATTCCGCAGACGTCCAGGCAAGGACGGATGCCGGTTCTCTCGAGGGTGGTGTAGCCCTTTTCTCCCTTGACTTCCTTTATGCCGAGGAATTTCTTGTACTCGTTGAGGTTGAAAGGAGCCCTGGCAAGCTGGGCGCGGTCTGCCTTGCTGAGGTTAACGACATCATCGTAGAAGCCCTTTACCTTAACCTTGCCGTTTTTGTCTATCAGCGATGAAATCATATCGCAGAGGACATTGATAGGGTTGGCAACGGCTCCGCCGTAATGGCCGGAATGAAGGTCCTTGTTAGGGCCGGTGACGGTAACTTCCAGATAGGCAAGGCCCCTCATACCGCAGTTGATGGAAGGGACTTTCTCGCTGATCATGGTGGTGTCGGAGACAAGGATAACGTCGCTTGCGAGCATCTTCTTGTTCTTCTTTACCCAGGCAGGAAGGGAAGGGCTTCCGATTTCCTCCTCGCCCTCGAAGATGAACTTGACGTTATGCTTGAGCTGCTTGGTCTTTACCAGATATTCAAAAGCCTTGATATGCATGAAAAGCTGGCCCTTGTCGTCATTGGCACCTCTTCCCCAGATAGCCCCGTCGTGGATCTCTGGCTCGAAAGGATTGGAGTTCCACTTCTCCAGAGGCTCGGCAGGCTGCACGTCATAATGGCCGTAAACCATAACGGTCTTGGCCTTAGGGTCTATCATTTTCTGGCCGAAGACAACAGGGTTGCCGGCTGTAGGATAAACGTCTGCCTTGTCTGCACCTGCCTTTTTAAGCAGTTCAACGAGTCTTTTGGCGCACTTTAGCATATCTGCCTTGTGCTCTTTCTTGGCGCTGATGGAAGGGATTCTGAGAATTGAGAAAAGTTCTTCGAAGAAACGGTCTTTGTTCTTCTCTATGTATTGTTTCATATTTGAAGTTTTTGAGTTTAGTCTTGTTAGAAGGCCCATTCGAAGCCGAAGTTGATGGCGGCACGGTGGTTTTTCTTGACCTTTACGCCATCTTCTATCTTGAAGCGGTGAGTCATTCTCCAGAAGACATCTACGCGGAATACCCTGAAGATATTGGTCACGCCAACACCCATTTCCACATAAGGTTTTCTCAGAGAGCTCATGCCTTCAGGGAAGAGCAGGCGGGCTTCCATGCCCTCGTATTTTGCTCCAGGGCCGGTTCCCATGATGGTGCTGGAAGGATTTCCGATCTTTCCGTCGGTAATACCGTTATTAACCTTTGACAGGGTGCCGTAGCCGGCTTTGAGGGTGAAGACTTCTCTCCACTGGAGTCTCTTCATAAGCGGAATCTTGCCCAGGAAGAAGCCTCTGAAGTTATGTTCGTAGAAGAGTGTGGTCCAGGTGTCTGAGGCAAACTCGTAGAAGTCCATGCAGGCGAACGCGCTCTTGTCCAGGAAATAGGTACCGTTTCCTTCGTGGAGTTTGAGGAAAGGATATGGAACCTTGCCCACGATCTTTCCGCCGGTAAGATGGAACTTGGATGTTCCGAACGGCGGCAGAGGCAGGGTATAGTCCACGGTAGCTTCCGCGCGGAAAAATCCGAAGTCATTGTGACTCATTCCCTTGGCCGCTCCCACAAGGTCTATGGTAACAACGGGATAGTGTGTAAGGACATATATCTTGTCAAAAGTTCCGCGGGTAACCGTCTCGTCCCAGGAGAAGCGGGCGGTATAATGCAGCTGGTTGGAAGAAACGCTGGTTACGTGGACGCTGTCGGGAGTGAACATAGGCACATAGCGGTTGGAATAAACCCTACGGCTTTCCAGGCCGATGCTGTTGTTGAATCCCTCGTTCCACTCGTGGACATAGGAAATGGAATAATCGTTGACAGGACTCATCCTCTCGCTGTTGCCTTTGTTGAGCAGGGAGGACATGATGTTGCCTTCCGTAAGGGCATCCGTACCTCTTCCCATCTGGACAAGGTCCCTGCTTGCACTGACAACGATTTTACGGGTAGGCAGATTGCTGAACATGTATTCGGCCATTATCTTTCCCTTGAAGTCCTTGTCCTTGGTTCCATATGCTATGTGGCCGGAAAGCCTGATCTTCTTGCTGAAATCTTCCGTGGTCCTTCCGCCGAACTGGAACCTTGCACCTTCTATGTTGTTGAAGCTGAATAGCTTGAAGTAAGGACCCACTCCAAAGTACTTGAAGTCGTAATGCCCGTTTACAAAGGTGTTTACGATGGTATAGATGTTATGGTACAGCGGAACGTTCTTGATGGAATCCACCATCTTGTAGATGTTGCTTTCCTTCTCGCTGAGGGCGTAAGGGCGGTTCTGCTCCCAGTAGGCCTCGTCGTCGATCAGAGGATTCTTGCCGGTCACCACGTTGCTCATGAGCTTGGCCACGCTGTCCGGCATTTGCCGGTCGAACCTCGGGTCGAGATAGTCGCACTGCCTCCTTCCGAGGAAAGACATCAGCTTGGAGGAATCTCTCATCGTCACCGAAAAGTCCGCGTACATCTTGTCCTGCTTGAAGAACCACAGGGAGTCCTTTCCCTGGTAGGAGCCTCTTCCTCCGACAAGCTGGTATTCGGAATCCAGGACGAGGTCCCTGATCCAGTTTACGTTGCTTCCTTTCTTGAGCTTAACGTGGATCTCCCTGATAGCCCAGTCCTTTGCGTCAATCCTCATTTCCCCGTCGAAAGTCGGGGAGGAAACCAGCTTAGAAGGGTGGAAGCGTATATGATAGGTCTTCCTTCCGTCTATGTTGAGGCTGTCTATGAGGAAATAGTCGTAGTAAACGTTAGGGCCGCTCACCGGAGACGGGATCTGGACGTTGAACAGGTTGATGAAGTCGTCGTAGAAGTTGGTGCGGATGTGCATGTTGCCGGTAAACTGGGCGAAGGTGGCCTCGTCCTTTACTCCAGATATGCGGGTGGCTTCGATGATTTCCTTCGTCTGGGAAGGGTCTTTCTGCCTGTAGAACCTGGAGTTGTTCTCCGATATCATAATCGGCAGATATGGCTTTCCGCTGATAACGGAAGTGTCCATATAGTCGAACACGAACCCGAAGTTTTTCCTCAGCAGCTTGTTCTTTATCTGGGTATCCGCGTTGACAAGGTCGAGCTCCATCTTGGTGTAGAGGCGGCACTCGTAGCGGTCTCTCTCTTCAGGATTGTTGATTTTCTTGGCCCTTTCTATGTTGGAAAGAATCCAGCGGATGTAGCGGTAGTCCGGCTTTACCACAATCTGGTTGAGGAGGTTTTCCTCAATCTTCAGGGCAATGTCCAGCTGGTTGAACGCTCCTTTCTTGACCTGCTTTTCCACCGGGATGTAGCTCAGCATCTCGAACCTGAGCAGATCTACGGTCTGGTCTCTGGTTTCAAGGGTGTAATAGCCGTCAAGGTCTGTGGAAACGCCGATGGTGGTACCCTTGAAATAAACGTTGGCAAATGGAAGGCCTTCTCCCGTGTCTGCATCGGTGACACGGCCCTTTACCCTTGTGCTCTGGGCATCGGCGAATGATGGCAAAAGCAGGGCGGCCAGCAGCAACGCCGGCAGAAGTTTCAGTATTCCCCGTTTGCCCATTCCGTAAAAGCTTTAATAGTTGAACTGATCGTCCAGGATCACTCCGTTGAACTCCTTTTCCAGGGTGTTCCAGGTGGTGGTGTTCCCGTTTTTCTCCGTGAGGGTGAATATGCACAGGGTAAGGTCTTTCTTGCTGTAGGATGCGGTCAGATGGTTCCACCTTCCCTTTGCGTGCTTGGCAATGTTCATCTCAAAGACATAGTACTTGTCGTTGACAGTCATCTTGATGTCTGACTTGTTGAGCTGGGCAGCCTTTTCTATTTGCCCCTTGATGCAGCTGATCAAGGTTCCCTTCAGGATGTTCATATTGTGGTCCGTCTTGGTGTTGAAGACGTTGCGGGTTCCGCCGCTTATCATCGTGACCTTGTCTCCGTTTATGATCAGCTGGTTTTCCTTGTCCTTGTGCTTGACCCTGTCGTGAGTAAGCTGCATGGAAAGTTTCTCGGTAGCCCTTACGAAGTACATCTTGCCGCTGCTCTCCACACTTTTCTTCATTCCCTTCATTGTCTTGACCTGGGTGCAGCTGGAGGTAATGGTCTTGTAGCTTTCGTTCTTTTTCTGGATGTCTGCCAGAACTTTTTCCTTGCTCTGCGACAAGCCAGCGGCGCTAGTCAGAACGCACAAGGACAGTATGGCGATGAATAACTTTTTCATAACGGTACAAATTTACTCCAAAAACGGTACCACTGGTTCCTTTCCCAAAATTTCCGAGCAGGTAAGCAGGGATGTGAGGGAAACTCCAAGTATTCCGTGGAGGTTCAGGTTCTGGCCTGTAAAGTATAGGTTGGCAAACGGTGTCTTTGGCGTTAATAGCGTCTGTGTGAGGTTGTTGCAGTCTTTCCGGATGCCGTAGGCGGTGCCTTTTACAGCACCGGTGTAGTTCATGTAGGTAAGCGGAGAACTTGTGTATATGGTTTCTATGGAATCTTTCAGGCCTGGGAAGCATTCCTGGGCAAGGAGGATGCACTCTTCTGCCTTTTTTGCCTTGAAGGCCAGGTATTCTTCTCCACGGCGGTTAGGCAGCGTGTCTTTCCACCTCTCCACCTCGGAATAGTCCATAGGGGTAAGAATATCCATCTGGGTTGCTGCTCCTCCGTTTTCAGGAACCTGCTGGCTGACAAGAACACCTTTTACCGTTTTCCCGGTCTGGCTTTCAGCAATGTCCCAGACGGATTCCAGGTCCGGGGTGTAGCAGTAGATGTTGCGGTTAAGGTAAGGGATCTTGCCCTCCTGGAGCTTTAGGTTAACTGTAAAGAATCCGCAGGTCTGCTCCAGGCGGTTGATCCTGCGGCGGAAGACAGGCCTGAGGTTAGGGCTGTCTTTCAGGAGCTCCAGTGTAAGCTGGGGACTGAGGTCGGAGACAAAAAGGTTTGCAGTCAGGGTTTCCTGGCTGCCCTTGTGCAGGATTTGAGCCTGGCAAACATTCCCGTCCTTTTCCTCCAGGGAGGTTACGGTGGCGTTTGTCAGGACGGTTCCGCCCATTTTCCTTATTCCCTCCGCTAACGTATCGGCGATCAAAGAGCCTCTTCCCTTAAGCCTCCAGGCGCTCTGTATGTAGGAGCTGTTGATCTGGGCAAAGGTGTAGAGCGGAAGGGTTCCGCGCCTGAGTTCCAGTTTCAGGGATGTTCCGCTCAGAATGTTTCTGAGGAGCGGATCGCTGATGCTTTGGCAAAGATGTCCGTAGGCGCTTTTTTCAAACAGCGAGTTGATGGAGCTGAAGCCGTGGGACCCTTTCAGGATAGGGTCCGCGATGCCGTTTCCGACTTTCTCCAGGAAGGCGGAATAGTCTTCCAGTTCTTTCTGGCTTTCCGGAAATATCGCAGAGAGAGACCTTGCAAACCGGCCGTATCCGTTTTCCAGCAGAATGTCCTTGTCCTTGAAATAGACCTGGTCAAAGCCTTCTGTATCCAGCTGATGCCACGGAAGGTCCATCAGGCCCAGGTGGCTGAATATCCTTTCCAGAATCTGGCCCTTTCCAAGTGCTCCCACATAGTGGAATCCGGTGTCGAACTCCTCCTTACCCCTGCGGAAACTCTGCAGACATCCTCCCAGGGCGGCGTTCTTTTCCACCACGCACACGTTCATGCCGCACTTGGCGAGTATGAAGGCGCATTCCAGACCTCCCAGCCCGCTGCCTAATATGATGACGTCGTATTTCATTTATGTCTGTACGCCTCCCATTTGTAGAACAGGTAAGGCTGCAGGGTGAAGGTTATCACGATGGTGGAAATCATGCCCGCCAGGGTTGAAAGACCGATGGAGGAAATGGCCGGATGAACGGCAAACAGCAAGCTGCTTACAGCCAGGATCAGCATCACCGCGGAGAAGAATATGGCGCTGCGGTGATATTTGAGAAGGTCTTCCCTTTCCTTGCCCTTGATCAGCCCGTCCATCACGAAGATGCTGTAGTCCACTCCCATTCCGAAGATGAAGGTGGAGATTACCATATTGATCAGGTTGAACTCTATGCCGAACAGCCTCATGAAGCCAAGCACCATAAACCAGCTCATGAACATAGGCAGGAACGCGATCAGGGCGTGGACAATGTTCCTGAAAGCCAGAAGCAGGATAACCAGAACGAACAGCGAGGAAATCAGCAGCACGGTGTTGAAGTCGTGTTCCATGATCTCCAGCATATTGGTGGTGTAGAACAGAGGGTCTATCACCACGACTCCGCCGGAAAGGTCCTTGTTCTTTTCCTGGCCGCCACCGGCGAGGATTTCGGAAGCTCTCCACAGGCTGTCGGCGTCCTTGGCCTTGATGGTGGTGAGCACCAGGTAGGTTCCGTCTTCGTTCTTCTCTATGAAGTTGCCCATTATCTCGTTTGGAACGGTTCCGCTGGAGAACACGTCCACAGGAGAATATTCTTTGTCCAGAGCCTCGTAGAATGGCTCGAACATATCCGCTTCAAAGCCGTTCCGCTCAGCTGCAGCCGCGGTCATTTTCTTTACCAGGCTTTTCTTTTCCGGGGTAAAGTAGGCGTTCCAGAGGCTGATCCTCTCCGCCTGTTCCGTTGAAGGGATAAGAAGGTTGGAGACCGTATTGAAGGATGATATGGTTCCCTTGTCCTGAAGGGCCTGGCATTCTTCTGCCATTACCTGGTTCAGGGCCAGGGCGCTGTCCAGGTCTTTGGAGCGCACGGCAATGTACTTTGTCTGGAGGCCATTCTCCAGCTTGGCGTCGTAAACCTGCTCTGCGGTTATGAGTTTAGGATCGCTGTAGGCAAGGTGGAAAAGGTCCGTGTCGAAGTTTGCCTTTCCCCTTGTAAAGATAACGCTGAGGATAAACAGTATGACAACCAGAACTATCACCCATCCGCTCTTGTGGTATGGATAGGTTGTGATTTTCTCGATAGCCTCGAAAGCCTTTTCGTTTTTCTTTCCGGTGGAATTCCTGAAGAACTGCGGCAGGAAGAATATTGCGGCCAGAGTTGTTCCGACCATCACCAGAGAGGCCATAAGGCCGAAATCGCTGAGGAGGGAAGACTTGGTGAAAATCAGTCCCAGAAGTGAGCCCACGGTGGTGATGCATCCCAGTGCTACAGGTTTTGCCTGGTCGCGGATGACCTGCTCGACTGAGGCTATATACTTGTGATGGGTTATGATGTGGATGCAGTAGCTCAGGGCCACTCCAACCACTATACATCCGATACCCAGGGCGATGAAAGACATCTGCCCCTGGATCAGGTAAACGGCGGCGATTGCGGCTACCACTCCCCAGATCAAAGGCAGCAGCATATACAGCAGAGTGTCCTTTGTGCGGAAGCAGTATCCGATAATCAGTATGATAATGAACAGGGCGATGCTGACAGTCAGCACCAGGTCTTTCTTGATGCGCCTTGCCGTGTAGACACTCTTGGTGGATTTGCCGCAGATGAGAACTTCTACCTGCGGGCATACCTTGTAGAGTTCCTCAGCCTCTGCTTCGATCAGGCTTATCAGATGGGAGCCGGACTTGCTGTCCATTGCCCGGAAGGCAGGGGAGACATAAGCCAGTGCCACCGTGCTGTCTGAACTCATCAGGTGGAAATCCGTGAGGGTGAGCTTTCCGCTTTCCTTGTGGGCAGAACCGTCGGAAAGGTCTCCTCCGGCGGAAGCAAGGTTCCTCATCGCCAGGCTGCGGAAGGCCAGAGGGTCTTTGCAGATGATGTCGTACCACATTCCGGATGCATCCTCGGCGAGGATATCCGCATTCTCCTGCATAAGGGAATCCAGGCTGCTGGCGTTCATGAGATTGTCCAGAGCCGGATAGCAGGTGCTGTCAAGGAAACAAGGGGCGTTGTCCAGGATCAGGAAGGCTCCGTCTTCCAGAAGGGAAGGGTCTATCCTGTTAAGGATGTCCTGCATGTAGCCGTCACTGTCGTGAGCCTTTATGGAATCGCAGAGCCTGTCGGAGGCGGAAACCAGAGTGTCCACCATATCCTGAGGGCTCATCGTGGTGTCCGTTATCCTTAGTTCCACAAAGATCTTGTCCTTGACTCTCAGACGGTCAAAGACATATCTGACTCCGCTGTTTTCTTCCGTTGCCGGGAGGAGCTTGGTTATATCCTCCTCATAGTACATCCGGCCGGCCAGGAAAGCCAGCAGGATGAAACTGCCCAGGAGGACTATATAGAATACCGCGCGCCTCTTCCTGAAAAAGCGGTAGACGGCCAGGGCCAGACGGGTCATTTATTTTTCGCTGATTCTCTCGAAGAGGAAGTCGTAGAGTTGGCTGAAATTTGTAGTCTTCATCAGGTCTGTACCCTTGATCTTGATGTCGAAGGTTTCTTCTATAAGGGCTACAAGGTCTACCAGAGAAAGACTGTCAAGGTCAAGTGTTTTCTTGATGTCTGCTTCAGGAGTGATTTCCTCCTTCTCTACCTCGAATTCTTCTGCCAGAATATCAATTGTCTTGGCAATCAGTTCTTCTTTTGTCATATTGTTTGTTTTAGTTTGTTATCAAAGGTTCTTGACCACAAGGGTTGAGTTGGTTCCGCCGAATCCGAATGAGTTGGAAAGGAAGGTGTCGAAGGTCCTTTCTATCCTCTTTGCCGGAATGTTCAGCTTGGCGGAATCCTCGTCCGGTTCCTCGAAGTTGACGTTTGCCCCGATGAAGCCGTTTTTCATCATCAGGATGGAGTAGATAACCTCGCTGGCGCCCGCCATCCACATTTCGTGGCCGGTCTGGCTCTTGGTGCTGGTTACAGGCGGCATATTGTCTCCGAATACCTGGTATATTGCCTTTGCCTCGTTCTGGTCTCCCACCATAGTGCTTGTGGCGTGGGCGTTTATGTAGCCGATTTCTGCCGGAGTGAGTCCAGACTGTGCCAGCGCCATCTTCAGAGATCTGGACGGGCCGTCAACGTTAGGAACTGAGATGTGGTCTCCATTGGAGGAGAAGCCGTATCCGAGTACCTCGGCGATGATAGGGGCGCCTCTTTTAACTGCGCTCTCATAGTCTTCCAGGATGACCGTGGCAGCTCCGCCGGACGGAACAAGACCGTCTCTGTGGCGGTCGAACGGGCGGGATGCCTTTTCAGGCTCGCTCTCCCTCTTGGAGAATGCGCCGATACCGTCGAAACTGCATACGGAGTAAGGATTTACTTCCTGGGCTCCGCCGCAGATGACCATATCCTGAAGTCCGTTCTGGATGAGCATCGTGCCCCAGCCGATTGAATGGCTTCCGCTGGCGCATGCTCCGGAAACGGTAAGGTTAATTCCCTTGAGCTTGAATATGCAGGAAAGGTTCATCGTAACGGTAGAGTTCATGCTCTTGAAGATTCCACCGCTGCCGATCAGAGAGGTGTCTCCCTTCAGCCTCATCGCGTCTACGCTGGCCACTACAGGCTCGGCGCTGGAGTCGTTTCCGTAGAGAAGGCCCACTTCGTGGCTGTCCAGCCAGTCCTGGTCTATGCGGGCGTCCCTTAGCGCATCCGCCGTGGCGCAGTATGCATAGATGGCCTGTTCCGGCATATAAACCCTCTGGTTACGGCTGAGGATTCCCTTGAGATTAGGGACTTCCAGATGCCCGGTCAGTGCGGACAAAAAGCCCATTTCCTTCCTTACGGGATCGAACACGATGCCGCTTTTTCCACTGTAAAGAGAATCCCTGACCTCGTCCAAAGTCTTTCCGAGGCAGGAGTAAATTCCCATTCCTGTTATGACAACTCTTCTTTTCATATCTTGAACATAGACCACAGACGGTCCTCCAATTTTTCGCTCTCTTTCCTTAAAGAACGCAATTTAGCAATTTTTGATTTTCCATAGAACGCCAGAAGCCTCAAATCCTCCTTTATGGATGCCCACCATTCCGTATAATACCAGCAGAAGAGTGCCAGGGCCGGCATCATAAGAACATAGAGCACAGCCATATAGATGGTGAGGAAGCACCATACGAGCACAAATGAGACAATGGCAAAAAACGCTATGCCCAACACTGCGTTAACACCAAGAAGGAAGGACGATGTCAGCATCTTGTCTCCAACCCTTTTTGTCAGACGCATTGGAATGTGGTAAAGGAAGAAATTCGGCCACAGCGAGAATATCCACAGAGGGAACAGTATCACCATTCCCACGATCTTCAATATCGTTGATGTCCAGTTTACCTTCTTGCTCAGCGATTTGTACTGCAGCTTGCTTTCCTCAAGCTCTTTGCGCAGATTGTCGGCCTGGCTGTAAACGGATTCCCTTGTACCGTCTTCCAGCGCTCCCAGAGCCGCCACTAACTCCTTTTCTGCCTTGAGCTTTTCCGGAAGAGTCTTGTATGGTTCCTTGCGGATGAAAGCAAAGGATTTTCCGTAATTGGTCCTGAGGAAGTCTATTGCCGGGTAGTTGTCGAGGTCCTGGATATCCAGCATCATCGCCGAGATGGCTTCCCTGACAATCTGGTTGACCTTTCTCATCGCCGTCCTCGGGGCTTCCTTGTAAAGCTCGTAGTATGGCTTCAGGGATACCGGATCGGCAAACATCACGCACATCTCCCGCCTCATCCCGAAGTAGTCGGAATAGTGGTTGGCCACAGGGAGGATGAAAATTTCCTTTTCGAATCCTGTCTGCTCCGCGGCCTTGAACGCCATCGTGGTGTAGCCGGAGGTGAAGTGACCAAGGAACCTCTTGTCCTGATGGCCTGCTTCCGGGAATATCATCACGCTCTGCCCGTGATTGAGCAGATGGTAGCTTTCTTCAAAGGATGCGCTGTTCTTTCCCACATCTTCCATTCCCTCGTGCTCCATCCTGAATGCTGGCATAAGGCCGAGGAACCTCAGGTATTTTTCCAGAACCTTGCTTACGGCAAAGATATCCGCCCTGGCCCAGAAGAAAGGCCTTCTTCCCGGCCCCTTGAAAGACAGCATCACAGCAATGGCGTCCACCAGGCAATTCTGGTGGTTGGATGCTATCACTTGAGGATTGCCGTCCGGAAGGATCTTTTCGTCTCCGATCTTGTAAACTTTCCTGTAGAGAAAATGATTGAAAAGCAGGCGGATGAACTCCTTGAAGCCCATGTAGTAAAGTCCGCCCTTGAAGGTTTTGCGCATTTCCATCGGCTATTCCTGATTAATCCAGTCTTCAATGTCAAACGGAGTATTGTCGCCGAGGAAAAGATTCAGCACACTGTTGGCGATTTCGTGTCCCGCTCCGCTGTTGGCAAAATATACGATTGTCTTTTTCTGTGCCGGAAGTATTATGAACAGAGCCTTTGTGTTTCCGTTGTCTCCCCAGTGCCAGAGAACCCTTCCGTAATGCGGATTCTCCTCTATGCCGATTCCAAGGCCCCAGAAGATCGTCTTCTTCTCGTCGATTGGCCTGACCTTCGGAGGGAACTGCGTTGCAGGTCCGCTGCAAGGGGTTATCATCAGGGCATGGGACTCAGCGCTGAGACCTGTTCCGTTCATTATGGCCTTAAGGAACTTGGTGTAATCTATAGCGTTGGTTCTCAGGGTGTAGGCAACGTTCTGCCTCGGGAATTGCCTTACGCCCTGGCTTTCTCCGTTACGCCTTACTGATGCTGTGGTTATGCCCTCGAATTCCGGAATCCACTCGTAGGAAGAAAGCGGCATGTCCAGCGGATCGAACACATATTCCTTTGCGATGGACTGGATGTCTTTTCCCTTGATTGCCTCCACGGCTCTCTGCAGGAAGGCATATCCCTCTCCGGAATATCCGAAAATGGAATCTACAGGGAAGGTGAAGTTGATAGGGGCAGTTGGCCAGGCATCCGAAGACGGAGAAGCCGCCCAGTCGTCTATGCCGCTGCGGTGCATAAGTATCAGCCTTGCAGTAAGTTCCTTTGCCATATCCTTGTCTACAAAGCGGTCAATATCGGTGTACTCGTAAAGAGGGCGGTCTATGTCAATCTCTCCCTTGTCGTACATCTTCAGCACAACGTAGGCGAATACCACTTTGCTCAGCGATGCGGCCTGGAAGACAGCTTCCTTTTCATAGTCTGCCTTGCCTGTCTCCTTGTAGCTGAAGCCGGTGGAGTCCATTGCAACCGGCTCTTCCGTTGACCAAGGCGTTACTCCAACCTGGCAGTAAACGCTGTCTCCCGGTGCGGTGTACTTTACCTGAATCATCGGGATATTGTGTTCCCTTATCATCGTGAGAAGAGAGTCTTCAAAAGCAGCCTGTCTCTGTTCCATGGCTTTTTCTTTGTCATTGCAGCCTGCAAGGCGGAGGGAGAGAGCCACCACCGCCAGAATCATACCGGCTCCGCATAAAATTTTTGTCAATCTGTTTGTCATATCAAGTGATACTTAACACCAACCCACAAATTTAGTCAAATTGGGCAAGATTTGCTATCTTTGTTCATACCAATAATAATCGCGATGAAAAAGATACTGACTATTCTTGCACTGCTTTTTGTGTGCTCAAGCGCTTTCTCCCAGTTCAAGGGAAAACACAGCTGGATGACCGGAGATCTGGTTTTTGTTATGAACGGCTCGGAAGACAACCTGACATTTATGGGCGGATCCTGCCACGAGGGTGGTTACCGCTTTGGCCTCAAGCCAACGGAAACGGCTGGGATATACACCCTTACAAGTCTTGACGAAGACAGTGACTATGCTTCGATCGGCAGGGCCGGGGACATTGTAAAATATATCTATGACCAAAAGAATGCATGGCATTTCCTGGAGGTTTTCCACAATGGCCTGCTTTCGGAGATAGTGTTCCGCTATGATGACGATGATGATAACCTGTACGATAAAATGACATTTGACCAGATGGCGCAGATGAACGGGGAATATGTAGACGAAAAGGGGCAGAAGTATCTTTTTGACTACGGCGACTGCATTCTCGGAAACCTTGTTCCGAACAAGACTTCCTTCAAGTTCGGTGAAGAATACGATACCCCTTCAAATATCATAATCGTTGGCAAGAACAGTTTCTTCTACAACATTACGCTTTCCGGCATGGAACTGTACAAGGCTATTTACAACGAGAGTTCGGATTACTGGGACAAAGGCGATCTTTATGCCCGCCTCAAATTCATAGACAAGGGAGAGGGACGTTTTCCCTGGACAAGCATGATGCTGATAAACAGGTCTATGGTAAGGGGCTTCGACAAGAAAACCCTCCGCATTATGCGCAACGAGATCCTTGCCCGCCACGGCTACAATTTCACCTCCAAAGACCTGAAAGACTACTTCTCTTCAAAGGACTGGTACAAGCCTGTTGAAGACAACGGCACCATTAAACTTTCCCTTGGAGAGCAGGCTGCAGTTGAACTCATAAAGAGCGAAGAGGCCACTCCGGACAGCGAGCGCTACTAAAAGAAATGTTGCAGAATTGAAACTATTTCATATCTTTGCAGTCCCAAATCCCCAGAAGGGATGCGGATAAACGGGAGATTCGTCTAACGGTTAGGACAAGGGATTCTCATTCCCTAAATAGGAGTTCGATTCTCCTATCTCCTACTAAAGAGGAAAAATCGGAAGGTTTTTCCTCTTTCTTTTTGCCCCGCGTTCCGAAAGCACAACGGAAATCTACTAAATTTATTAGGAGTTTTGAAAATAATTACTATCTTTGTGTCAGAATTCAATATGCAGGATAGACGATGAAACAGAAACTGACAGAAAAAGAAGAGACTCTGATGAAAATTTTCTGGGCTCATGAGCCGCTGTTTATCAGGGATCTAATCAGTTATTTACCCAATCCGAAACCTCATTACAACACTGTGGCCACATTGGTGAAGTTCCTGGAGGAAAAAGGTTTTGTGGAAAGGGAACCGATGGCGAATTCATTCCGCTATAAGGTAAAGATCAGCGAACGTCAATATCACGGAGACACGGTATCAGATGTAGTGGCAAAGTATTACAACAATTCCTACCTGAGCCTTGTTTCCCAGTTTGTGGAGGAGGACAAGATGGACCTCGGCGAATTGAAAAAACTGATTGCAAAAATTGAAAAGAACAGGAAATGACACAATTCTTATTATATATCGCGAGAGTGGGGCTCTATCTGGGCCTGTTCTACGCCTTTTACCTGCTGGTGATGAGGCGCACCACTTTCTTCAGACTAAACCGTGTGCTTTTGCTTGCCGGATCTTATCTGTGCCTGCTGCTGCCGTTTATAAGGCTCAGGACCGAGACGGCAGAAGTTATCGTATCGGACCTGACGATTGTGGGTGTAGGAGAGGCTGCGGAAAGCACCACCGTGTCCGCAAGTGTCCCTTGGCGGGAAGTACTGCTGGCCGTGTATGTTGCGGGAGCGCTGGTTACGCTGATTATTTATATGGTATCATCCTGGAAGATGGGGCGGCTGATAAGGAACGGCAACGCTTCGGCTCTCGATGATTGCCGGCTGGTGCTTCTGGAATCGGAAGCGCCGTCGTTCAGCTGGGGACGGACGGTGGTTATGAGCAGGAAGGATATGCAGGAGAATCCGGCCATCCTTACCCACGAACGCATGCACGTAAAGTGCCGCCATTCACTGGATCTGATACTGTTCCTTCCTCTCCAGATACTCTTCTGGTGGAATCCGCTGGTATGGATTACCCGTGAAGAGCTGCGCCTCCTGCACGAGTACGAGGCAGATGAAGGAGTCATTAAAAAAGGCATCGATGCAACACAATACCAACTGTTACTTGTGCGGAAAGCCGTGGGAGAGCACCGCTTCTCCCTGGCCAGCGGCTTCCAGCACGCCAAACTCAAAAACAGAATTACTATGATGCTCAAAAAATCTTCTTCCCGCTGGGTGCGCTGGTCGTACCTGGCCGTGATTCCTGTGCTGGCAGTATTGATGTACGCCTGCAATTCTCCAAAGGAAAGCAAGTCTGTGGCTCCTGAAACTACAGAACAGAAAGTTTCCGCAACAACCGAAGCTCAGGCTGAACAAAATGTCGCTGAGGCCGTTACGTTTGACGCAATTGAAGTCAAGCCTACTTTCAACGGCGGAGATGCCGGGGAGTTCGTCAAATGGGCGTACTCGCAGCTTAATTATCCGGAGAAAGCCAAAAAAGACAAGGCTCAGGGCCGCGTGCTCGTACAATTCACCATCGGAACCGATGGCTCTGTCAGCAATGTAGAACTGGTTAAAGGAGTGCGCGAAGACCTGAATGCTGAAGTCCTGAGGGTTGTTTCCTCGTCCCCGAAATGGGAGCCAGGCAAGCAAAACGGTGAAGCTGTTCCTGTTAGATTCTCCTTCCCGGTAGTATTCAAGCTTCAATAATGAAAAAAGTCCTCTTTGTCGCGATATGGATTATGGTCTGCGTGCCATTGTGGGCGCAGACCACACATCGCGATTCCGTGCTCTCCGAAGCACGTTACCTCAAAAGCATTTTCCGGACGGACGATGCCATAGAAAAGTTGTCGGACCTGGTACAGCCCGAAGCGATGGATGAAGGCGTGCTTGCAGAGCTGGCAGACTGCCACTTCCAGAGTGGAGACTATGATACGGCATCGGGGACATACTTCCTGCTCTCGTCCCTCAAGCCGGACAACATCCTTTACAAGGTCAGGCTGATGCAGGCCTACTACCGCCTGAAAGCATATCCACAGAGCATCCAGACCGGCAAGGCGATACTTCAGCTAGACTCCATTCCTGCCGTGATCAGTTATGTCGGCGACGCTTTCCGGCAGATAAAGCAGACAGATTCTGCCCTTTGGTACTATCGCAGGTCTTTGGCGATGAAGCCTATGAACGAGACTGTCCTCTCCAAGGCGATGGGCATCCTCATTGACAGCAGCAATTATGAAGGTGCGATTGCAATCTGTGAGTCCTTCCTCGCCGAGGATCCGGACAACGAGACCATTGCGCCTCTGAAAGGCCTGGCACTTTACAGGAATAAGGATTATGAATCCGCCATCAAGGTGTTCCAGAGACAGGAGGATCTCGGGAACGACTCTTATCCTATCCACTATTTTCTGGGGCAGAGCTATTGGCATACACAGACAAAATACCGGGCCGAACAGGAACTTCTTGCAGCCTGGGAGATTGATTCCAGCGACGTGAATCTGGCTTATACCATTGCCTCGATAAAATCTGAATTTCTCTATCCGTTTGAGGAAGATGTGAAACCATGGCTGGACAAGGCCCTGGTTATGATTCAGCCAGACCCGGCAACTATGTCCCGCATACATCAGCTATACGGTTTGGGATACTACCGTAAACAGAATTCCTGGGACAAGGCCATCGAGCACTACAAGGAGGCCTACCGGTATAACCCGAAGTTCATTGCCGCACTTTCCACCGTCGCCTACTGCTACCAGATCAAGAAAGATTACAAACAAGCAATCGAATGGTATGAAAGGTACCTGAAGCTTGTCAGCCCCGGAACGAAGGGCTATGAATTCGCCAAGGAAAACCTGGATTTCCTGAAGGGCGAACTGTTTATGGAAGAACGGTAGTTATACGTTAGTTTCCGCTATTGTCTTCGAATACTTTGCGGATATATTCGAGAATTTCCACCAGGGCATCCCTGTGATCAGGATCTATGCCGGTGCCGGAAGAGAAGATTTCCTTGGAACCGAAACCCATGGAGAGGTACCAGCTCCATACGTCATTGGCGTCCAGAAGAATGCTGATCGGGGCGTATTGTCTTGCAACGTCATAAAGCTGCCCGTCTTTGATCATCTTGTCAACGGTGTCGAAAATTGAATCGTCCACAACTGCTTTTTCGGTATCGTCGTAAGAGATTTCTGCCTTCCCGTTACCGTTTCTCTCAAGCCTTACCTTTCTGGAGTTTCCGTAACTGTCCTTGATAAACCAGGTGAGATGGGTCAGCTTTTCCTCAGGCTTGGCGTTGTGTGGGGTGTTGAGTCTGTTTTCAGCGGCCTCGTGAACCTTGAGGGCCCTGGCTTTCAGGGTTTCGGCCTTGGTGAAGCATTCAGCGGCCTTGTCCAGGTCTTTAAAATACTTCTCGAGTTTTTTTATCTGCTTTGCCGGTTTGGTTTCGTTTTTTATGATATCGCTCCGGGTCTGGATAATTCCGTCCAGGCGGGCGATTTCCTTTTCTGTTTGCTCCGCGATGAACTGAAGGTCGTTCTTGTTGAACTTTTCCATTTCTCCGGTGATGCTGTCAACCCACTCATCAGTAGTAATGTAGAGAACCTCTGTTTCAATGGTGCCCTTCTGGTTGATCAAATCGATAACTTCTTTGTTCTGGGCCAGAACGGAAGTTCCCAGCAGTGTTGCCATTGCCATAATAATCAGCTTTTTCATACTATTTGATGTTTTCTTTTAATACAAAGATAACACTTTTACCAGAACGAAGGCAACAATCCAGGCAAGGATGAGGGTGTAGCAGACTGTGAAAATCGCCCATTTCCAGCTGCCGGTTTCAGACTTGATGGCACCGATGGTGGCCACGCAAGGGAAATAGATCAGGGTAAAGGCCATGAACGCAAGGGCTACGGCAGGGGTAAGAACGCTTCCGATCACAAGCTCTCCGTCTACGGTGTAGAGCATGTTCATCGTGCTGACCACGATTTCCTTGGCAGCCATTCCGCTAAGCAGGGAAACGCTTTCCTGCCAGTGGAATCCCAAAGGGGCGAGGACCGGGCTTATGAAGCCTCCGATGGCGGCAAGCCAGGAGTGTTCCAGCCTTGCTGCCGGGTCCGGGTCTCCGGTAGGGAAGTAGCTCAAGGCCCAGACGATGAGCGTTCCTATCAAGATTACCGTTGCAATCTTGTGCAGATACTGCTTTCCCTTGTCCCAGGTATCTCTGATCAGAGATTTCAGGGTCGGAACCCTGTATGGAGGAAGTTCCATTACGAACGGTGTCTCGTCCGAGTTGAAGAGTACCTTGCTGAAAAGCTTTGCCATAAGTCCGGCAAGCAGGACGCCTCCAAGATAGATGCAGAAGATTACAAGCCCTGCGCTCTTAGGGAAGAAGACTCCCGCCAGAAGCAGGTAGATAGGGAGCCTGGCGTTGCAGCTCATAAGCGGGTTGATGAGGATGGTGATCATCCTGGCGTTGCGGTTCTCAATGGTCCTTGTGGCCATAACCGCGGGAACGTTGCATCCGAAGCCCATCATGAGCGGGATGAAACTTCTTCCGTGAAGGCCGATCAGGTGCATCAGCTTGTCCATTATGAAAGCCGCCCTGGCCATATAGCCGCTGGCTTCCATCAGAGAGATGAAGAAGAAGAGGATCAGGATGTTAGGCAGGAACACCAGCACCCCGCCGACTCCCGTTATTATTCCGTCCACAACCAGTGCCTTGAGCCAGCCGTCGCTCATCGCCGAGCCCACTTTTTCTCCCAGCCATCCCACGCCGGAATCTATCCAGTCCATTGGGTACTGGCCGATGGAGAAAGTAGCCTGGAAAATCAGGTACATCGCGATTAGGAAAATAGGGAATCCGAGCCATCTTCCGGTAACGATGTTGTCTATCTTTTCGGAAAGGGTTTTGCCCGGTTTCCTTTCTCCTCTGCGATAAGTTTCCCTGAGGGCTCCGTCTATGAAGCCGTATTTGGCATCCATTATCGCGTTTTCCGGAGTGTCGTGGAGTTCCCTTTCAATTGCCTGGGCCTCGCTGTCCCTGACCTTGAGTATTTCATCCTTGTTGGAGAATTTGTCCAGAGCCTTTTCAATTTCCTTGTCTTTCTGGAGGATACGGAGAGCAATATATCGCGGAGTAAACTCATCGATTGCATTAGGGTTCTTGTAGATTTCCTCCCTGATGCGGCTGACGCTTTTTTCTATTACCGGCCCATGGTTTACGTGGATGTGCTTCAGGATGCCGCGCACGCTCTCGTTTTCCTCATACACGTCTATGATGGTGTCGAACAAGGTAGCGATGCCGCGGTTCTTGACGGATACCGTTGGAACCATCGGCACTCCGAGCAGCCTTTCAAGTTCCCTGTAATCCAGAAGATCTCCCTTCTCCTCAAGTTCGTCATACATGTTGAGGGCGATGACCATCTTCAGGTTCATGTCAATGAGCTGGGTGGTCAGGAAGAGGTTCCTTTCCAGGTTGGAGGAATCCACCACGTTGAGGATTACATCCGGCTTGTCGTGGATGATAGTATGGCGGACATATTTTTCCTCAGGGCTGTAGGCGGAGATGGAATAGGTTCCGGGAAGGTCTATCAGCGTGATGCGGTAACCCTTGTAGTACATCTTGCCCCTTACGGCATCCACGGTAACCCCGCTGTAGTTGCCCACCCTCTCGTGGCTTCCGCTGGCACGGTTGAATAGGCTCGTCTTTCCGCAGTTCGGGTTGCCCACAAGCGCAACGGTGATTTCCTTGCTCTTTTCCCTGGCTCCGCGATAAAGTGCGTCTTCCTCTTCAGTGGCCTTGGCGATGGAGTCCCTGAACTTGCAATTGCTTTCAGCGCATCCGATGCAGGTTGGCATGAAGTTGCCAGTTCTTGGATTGTGCTCCCTGGCAAGGTGCTCGGCCTCCTCCACGGAGATGACCTCTATCTGTGATGCTTCGCTGAGCCTTAAGGATACGTGATAGCCAAGAATCTGATACTCAACAGGGTCCTGCAGGGGAGCTCTGTGGACGACCTCCACGATTTTCCCCTGGATAAAGCCCATCTCAATTATCCTCTTGCGGAAACCTCCGTGGCCCT
Organism: Bacteroidales bacterium; assembly: GCA_017961175.1. GTDB lineage: Bacteria > Bacteroidota > Bacteroidia > Bacteroidales > UBA932 > Egerieousia. The sequence goes on along the minus strand of JAGCXV010000069.1, from coordinate 11,980 downwards.
GGATCTTGACGATGACGCCCTTTTCTCCCGTGTTGAGTTCTGATAGTTTTGCCATTTTTCCGGCGGCAAAGATAGTGTAATTAAAAAAGGCAGTCCATACCCATTTTTCGGTATTTCTTGTATATTTGCTCCGCCAAACGGAAAACTAATATTAAAAATACGGATTGATATGAAAAAGATTGTTCTTTCAGCGATGGTTCTGCTTGCTGCTGCCGTTATGGTTTCCTGCAACAAGAGCCATACTCCTGATGCTCCTTACCATCAGGTTGTAGCAACTTTCGATGACCTCGAGACTGGAATGTATGCCAGCGACGTTTATGGAGAGAACCTTTACGGAAAGGGTTATTATTGGCTGGACAAGAACACGGGCCTTGGTTCAAAGCCTGTTGGGGACCAGTATTATTCAGGTGGTATTGCTGTCGGAAACTTTCCTGCAGCTGACCTTAAACCGGAAGATGCCGCAGACTGGTACAAGAGCCAGCTTGCAGTCAACTTCAAGAATCTTAGGGGATATCCTGGATACAACAACACCGAGCATTGCCTTGTTTCTTTCGGTTGGGCAGACCCTAATGGATGGAACAACGCTCCTACAATGAACTTCACCGATACCGACACAACCACCAGGGTTATCGAAGGTCTTTATATCACCAACACTTCCTATGCTGTTGCACAGATGACTACCGACCTTGGAAGCGGTGTTCCGATCAAGGACGGTTGGTTCAAGGTTATCTTCATCGGCCTCGACGCTGACGGAAACCAGAAGGGAAAGGTAGAGGTATATCTTGCCAACTACACAGACGGCAACAAGTACATGCTCGAGCAGTGGCAGGCTATTCCACTTTCAAGCCTTGGAAGGATCCATACCCTCAAGATAGACATGGACGGAAGTGACAAGGGCGTTTACGGACTTAACACTCCTGCTTACGTTGCTATCGACTGCATCGTTGTAAGAGTTGACGAAGGCACAACCGTTAACCCTAACAAGGCTAACATCAAGTAAAACAATTACTGCATAAAATAATAGCAGCCAGTATTTTAAACTTGCCCGTGGCCGCCCATGGCCACATGAATGGGAGGGGCCTAAAATATCTGGCTGCTATTATTATGCTAGTATGTCTTTTCGTTGACCGGAATCGGTTCCATTTCCTTGGAGATGGCATCCAGCCACTTCTGCGGATATCCCGGCTGGTCCGGCATCACGACGTTATCCTCATTGTGGATGGTCTTGAAGCTTCCGTCCGGATTCTGCTTCTTGATGTTGCCGTCCATGTATTTGACGAGGAGATATTCGTCCAGTTTCTTGAACTTGCGGAACATGCGGTCTGCAAACATGTTTGACCAGTCTGTAAGATAGGCCTTCACCTTTTGCTCATCCTTGCTCTCGGCCAGTATCCTGGTAGCGTTGGCATCGATCTCAGGAATGATCTTCAGAGCACCGTTCTCGTGCTCGTCAATTGCTGCCCTAACCTCAGGAGCGATGTCCATATAGCGGCTGTAGGCAAAGTTGGCGATGCGGTTGAAAAGCCAGAAGGCGGAAGAATCGGAATACTTGACCATGCTGCCGTTTCCTACCCTGAAGCACATAGGCGCCTCAAGTCCGCTGGAATAAACTGGAGTGAGGCTGCTGGTGGCGGTGTCGTCCACTCCGAACCAGATGATTCCTCCGACGATGTCAGGAAGCCATCCCCTTGCCTGTCCGAGCAGCCAGAAACCTGTCTGCTGGGTGGCAATGGACCTCTCGAACTCATATTTCTTGCCGTCTGAGATGAAAGACATCGGTCTCCACCTGTAAGGGTTCTGGTAAGGGCCGGCGCCAAGGTCATAGCGGAACTCGAAAGGAGTGTCCTCAAAATGGTCTCTCATTGCATCAGCGACATCCTTTACTGTAAGCGGATGGGCAGGTTTGATGTACAGAGGCATCTTGTTGGCAGGATTCTTTCCGGCAGCGTAGTCAACGTAATAGGAAGCGTCCTGGTCTCCGATCTTGCCGCCGCCAAGGATGTTGAAGAAACTCCACACACGGGTTTCGCAGCCTCTGAGGGTTCCGAAAGAAGCAGGAGCAAAAGCATCGCAGAAGCTGAACTCGTTATCCGGTCCGTCATAATAGCCGTTCTGCTTTGCAAACTTTATGATGTCTTTGGAATAGAGGCAGTTCTCAGGATCGTTCAGTGGGAAGGTGGATATCCTGGAGCAGTTGGCGTGGCCGGAAATGTAGCCGTCCGGAATCCTTATGGCAACCCAGTTGGCGCCCTTGTTGATGTTCTTTCCGTCCTTTCCGAGCTTTACACCCTTGCCCACGATTTCCATAATCCAGGCCTCGTCCTTGTCTGCAATGGAGAAACTCTCTCCTTCAGAACAGTAGCCGTAGGTTTCCATGAACCAGGCGATGGTCTTTATGGCCTCCCTTGCGGTCTTGGCTCTCTGGAGCGTCAGGTAAATGATGGATCCGTAGTCTATTCCACCGGTAGTGTCCACCAGAGACTCAAGCCCTCCGAAAGTGGTCTCGGTTATGATGAGCTGGTACTCGTTCATGTTGCCCATTGTGGAATAGGTCCTGGAGGCCTGCGGAATATCCATAAGATAGCGGCCGGAATCCCACTCGTACACCTTGATCATTGTGCCTTTAGGCCAAATCCCGCCATTGTGGTGGTAAAGTTCTCCGTACTGGGTGTGGGAATCTGCGGCATAGGTTACCATCACGCTTCCGTCCTTGGAAGCACCTTTGGTTACGATGATATTGGTGCAGGCCTCGCCGATCTGGGAGAAACTAAAAGTCAGCAAAGCTGCAGCCATCGCGATAATACTGGTTCTGTATTTCATAATTTTAATAACTTTGTTTCGCATTATTTTTGCATTAAGCGGAGTAAAGATACTAAAATTCGATATGAAAAAGATTCTTGTCCTTACGGCACTATTCTTCCTGGCACTGGGAACAGTGTCTTCTTTTGCGCAGAACGATAAGCAACCGACTCCTGAAGAGATTGCGGAAAGAGATACCAAAGCCCTGGCAAAGAAACTCAATCTGACGGAAGCCCAGGAATTTTATGTTGATTCCATCCTGACAGTAAACTATGTTGGAGTCATGGCAGCATTGGAAGATATGCAGAAGGCCGGAATGCAGGATCCGGAAACATACCGTGCTGTTAACGAGCAATGGCAGAAGAAGAATCTGGATGCAATGAAGAAAGTTCTGGATGAACAGCAGTACATAGGTTACCTCCGCCACATAGGCAAGGGTAAGGAGTACAAGAAGGGCAAGGATGGAAAGTGGTATCACAAATCCGAACTCAAGAAGCAGAATAAGAGTTCTCAATAGCAAGCCTTAGCTCCGTGATGGAGCTGATGGTCTTTATCTCCCCGTCTTTAACGAAAGAAATGCCTCCGGTTTCCTCGGAGACCACGATTGCCGTTGCGTCCGACTGTTCCGTTATGCCTACGGCTGCCCTGTGGCGCATTCCGTACTGAGGCGGAATGTTCTGGTTCTCAGACATAGGAAGGGTGCACCTTGCGGCGATCAGGCGGTTGGTATCCATAACCAATGCTCCGTCGTGGAGTGGGGAATTCTTGAAGAAAAGATTCTCTATCAATCTGCGGTTGACAACAGCGTCTATCCTGTCTCCTGTTTCCGTAACACTTTCCAGGGTAGAGCGGTGAGTCATAACTATCAGGGCCCCGGTCTTGGTTTCCGCCATTTTCCTTACAGCCTGCGTAAGCTCGTCGAGGGTTTTGAGCGGAATGGTCTTGTTGCTGCTTCCGAAAAGTGTACGGGTAAGGAAGTTGCTGTTGCGCTGGAAGGAGTTGTTGCCGATATGGATGAGGAACCTGCGGATTTCCTGCTGGAAGATAATGATAAGGGCCAGCACTCCAACTCCGAGAACCTGTCCCATAATGGCGCTGAGGAGTTCCATGTGGATGGTCTTGACCACCAGCCAGATGAAATAAAGGATAATGATGCCGATGAATATGCTCATAGCGGCCGTTCCTCGTATCAGTTTGTAAATCTGATAGATGAGCAGTCCCACAAGCAGGATGTCTATGATGTCTATCCAATGTATGTTGATGAAATCCAGCATAACCGGCAATCTTTCTGCCGGCAAATGTAATAAAAACGGATGAAACTAAGGGACGTAGGCCAGGGTTGCGATGCTGATTCTGCAGCTGACGGCTTCGTGGAGAAGGGTGGCGCAGGCGTCAAGCGTTGCACCGGTAGTCAGCACGTCATCCAGGATGAGGATCTTTGGAACCCTTCCGTTCTCCGAGAGTTTTACCGCCCTTTTCATATTAACCCGGAAAGCATTCCGGACATTTGTCCAGCGGTCCGCCCTGTCCTTGCGTGTCTGGGTAGGGGTGAAATTTTTCCTTTCCAGAAGCCCGGTCTCCATTTTTACGGCGGGGTTATTTTCTTTCAGAGCCAGAAGCATTCCGCGCCCGATAACCTCAGACTGGTTATAGCCCCTTTTCCGCTTTTTGCGCGGATGCAGCGGAACGGGAACAATGTAGTCTATATCTTCCTCCGCGATGACTTCTCCCAGCATCCGCCCGAGCCTTATGCCAAGGCGGATATTGCCTCCGTACTTGATGGAATACACCAGGTTGCGGTATTTGCCGTTATAGAGGAAAAGGCTGGTGACTTTCTCTATACTGGTTCTACCCCAGAAGGTCTTGTCTGCAGGGGATTCTCCAGACACCCAGGTATAGGAAGACGGAAGTTCCGCCAGGCAGAAGGTGCACACCCCGCTCTCGAAAGACTCCAGCTGCCTGCCGCAGCACACGCATTCTCTTTTGAGGAACAGATCCGACAGGCTCCGGGCCCATAGGCGGAAGTCTTTTTTCAGTCTCTCTTTCAGCTTCATTCGGGAAAGTTTGGAAGAAATAAGTAATTTTGCACGCCAACCGGTAAAATTTACCCTTTTGCATGAGCTTTTTTGTTGATACGCATACTCATTCCCAGTTTTCTCCTGACAGCAATGCCACGGTAAGGGATCTTCTCCTCCGGGCAAAAAGCACGGGATCGGCGGGCGTTTGCCTTACGGACCATCTGGACCTGGATGCTCCGCGTAACCCGGGACTGTTCGAGTTCAGCATAGACGCCCAGCAGGAGGAAATAGGAAAGCAAAGCCGGGAAGTATTTCCCGATGGTGGATGCAAAGTGCTGAAAGGCATTGAGATAGGCCTTACTCCGGAAAACATGGAGCACTCCAGGGAATATGTTGCCGGGCATTCATTTGACCAGATCATAGCCTCCATACATTTTGTGGACGGAGAAGATCCGTACTACGGCAACTACTATGAGGGGAAGGATTTCCGCCAGGCTTATTCCAGGGTACTTCAGCTGGTTTATGAAACAGCCAGGGAGTTCGGGAACTTTGACATTATCGGTCATTTTGACTATGTGGCCCGCTACGCCCCGTATGAGGTAAAGGATATCCGCTACAAGGATTTCCCGGATGAACTGGACACATTGCTGAGGTTTCTGGCTGAAGAAGGCAAGGCCCTGGAAATCAACACCAAGACCTATGACCTGCACGGAGATCATCTCCAGATTCTGGATACGGACATCCTGCGCCGCTTCAGGGAACTTGGAGGAGAATTCGTGACTCTGGGAAGCGACTCGCATTCCGCCGACAGGCTCTGCGACAAGTTTGAGAAGTTCGCCGGGGTTTGCGACTTGTGCGGTTTTGCCCGTCTGACCTTTTTTGAAGGCAGGCAGCCTAGGCTTTATTCACCCAAAAAGTAAAACAGAGAGAAATGAAAGATACCGCCTTACTGGAAAACAAGATAGGATTCGGCTTTGTGAGGGAAAGGGTGAAAGGCCGCTGCTCAACCGTATACGCATCGCAAAGGGCTGAGGAAGAGGCTATTTCTTCTGATCCCGAAGAAATCATGCGCCGCCAGCATCTGGTTGACGAGATGATACAGATCTCCATTATGGAGACCAAGTTTCCGCAGGGCGGCTTTACTGACTGCACCGGTTTTCTCCCGTCGCTGAAAAAAGAGAGCAGCGCCATTTCCGTGGAGAACATGAAGAAGCTCTCCGATTTTATGGGAAATCTCAGGGCCGTGACTTCTTTCCTTTCTTCCACGAAGCAGGAAAAATATCCTTTCCTTAAGACCATGGCCCTGCCGATTCAGTATTACCCTACGGTTACTGCAAGGATAGATTCCATTCTGGACAAGAACGGGATAGTAAAGGATACGGCATCGGCCGAGCTTCACAAGATTTCATCAGAACTCCGCCAGGCACAGAGTTCCGTCAGCCGCAGGATAGAATCGCTGCTGAAAAAGGCCAAGGCGGATAACCTTGCAGACGAGGACGCCACGATTTCCGTGCGCGACGGCAAGATGCTGATTCCGGTAAACGCCACCAGCAAGAGAAGTATTCCGGGCATTGTCCAGGACGCTTCCGCCAGCGGAAAGACCTTCTTCATCGAGCCCATGGAGGTGGTGGAGCTCAATAACCGCATCCGCCGCCTGACATTCGACCGCCAGAGGGAGATTGCCCGCATCCTGATGGAGTTCACGGACTTCCTGCGCCCTTACATTCCGGAACTTATGGACGGGGCAAGGTTCATCGGCGAGGTTGATTTCATAAGGGCAAAGGCTGAGTGTGCCGGTGGAATGAGAGCTGGTATGCCAATCCTGTCGGTGGACGGATCGCTTAGGATATATGAGGGAAGGCATCCTCTTCTGGAGTCTGCGCTTACCAGGGAGGGCAAGAAGATTGTCCCTACAGACCTCGTACTCACCAAAGACAAGCATATTCTCGTAATCTCCGGTCCGAACGCCGGCGGAAAGTCCGTGGCTCTCAAGACAGTGGGCGTACTTCAGTACATGTTCCAGTGGGGAATGCCTACATCCTGTAACCAGAAAAGCGAGTTCCCTGTATTTGACAACATACTGATAGATATCGGAGACCAGCAGAGTATGGAGAATGACCTGAGTACCTACAGTTCCCATCTGCTGAACATGAGGAACCTGCTCAAGGCTGCATCTTCCCGCACCCTGGTGCTGATAGATGAGTTCGGAAGCGGAACGGAGCCTGCCGCAGGAGGCGCTATCGCCCAGACAATACTGGAGGAACTGGAGGAGAGGGGAACCTACGGTGTGATTACCACCCACTACACCAACCTGAAAGTCTATGCGGAGGGCAGCAAGGGCGTTATCAACGGCGCAATGCTGTTCGACAGCGTGAACATAGCTCCGCTCTACAAGCTGGAGACAGGTGTTCCGGGCAATTCCTTTGCATTTGACCTGGCAAGGAAGATGGGGCTTCCGGAACATATCGTTAAGCGGGCGGAGGAGAAGGCCGGAGAGGATTTCATAGACCTTGAGAAGCAGCTCCGCACGATTTCCCGCAACCGCCGCAAGCTGGACGAGAAACTGGCCCGCATCCGCAATACCGACAAAACCCTCGAGTCTGTCACCGAAAAGTATTCCAAGGAACTTTCAGACATCCGCCAGGCCAAGAAGCAGATAATCGAGCAGGCCAAGGAGGAGGCAAGGCAGATCATCACCGATGCAAACCGCAAGGTGGAATCCACCATCAAGAAAATCAAGGAAGCCCAGGCGGAGAAGGAAGCCACCAAGAAAGCCCGCCAGGCCCTCAAGGATGCCGGCGAGAAGATCGAGAACAAACCGGACACCGACCAGGACAGGAAGATCGAGGCCAAGATGAAATCCCTCCAGGAACGTCAGGCTCGCAGAGAAGAAAGAAAGGCCAAAAGAGAAAAGCAGCAGCCTCAGGCAAAGGCCGAGGAGCCAAAAGTCCTCAAGCTTGAACCGGGCTGCAAGGTCAAGGTTCAAGGCAGCGGCCTGATGGGTGAAGTCTTGAAGATAGAGGGAAGGAATGTCACCATCTCCGTTGGAGACATCACCAGCCGCGTGAAGAAAGACTCCGTGACTGTAATCTCCAACAAGGAGTTCCAGAGCCAGGCCGGAGCGAAACCGGCAGCATCGCTGAGGAATTACAGCGTGAACATAGACGAGAGCATCTCAAAGCGCAAGCTTTCTTTCAAGGATGAGATAGACATAAGAGGCCAGAGGCTGGAGGAAGCCCTTATGAGTGTATCGAAATTTATCGACGATGCAACCCTTGTGGGTGCTTCAAAGGTGAGGATACTCCACGGCAAGGGCACCGGAGTCCTCAAGGAGGAGATCCGGAAATGGCTAAAGACAAATCCGGCAGTTAAAAGTTGCGCAGACGAAGATGTCCGTCTGGGTGGAGCCGGAATCACCGTTGTAACCCTTGGTTGATTTTGTATAAATCAAAAAAAATCATAACTTTACACCGACACTAAATAATATTGCTTTATGAAGAGACTGTTAATGTTTTTGGCCTTTGTGCTGGCAGCCTCCATCATTCATGCACAAGACAATACTGCGGTTGATAGCCTTATGGCCGGGGAAACAAGGACTCTGTATCAGATCTTGGGCGTAAAGAAGAAGGCTTTGCCAGAAAAGATGTGGCCTGCTTATGTCAGGCAGCTCAAGAAATACCATCCGTCCAAGACCGAAGGAGACAAAGAGAAACTTCTGGAGATGGGAAAGATTGCTTTTGCATACAATGTGCTCAGCCGGAAGAATCTCAAAGCCCTGTACGATGCAAAAGGCCTGGACGGAATCAAGAATAAGGTCCATCCGTTGAAAATAATGGTTCCAATAATGTCCAAAAGCGGATCTGTTGTGGACGGGTATCTCTACAGGTCTTTCAACAAGTATCTGAAATATCCGTCTTCAGAAAGGAAGGCTGGACATCAAGGGATGGTGACCTTAAGTTGTGTAATGGGTGCGGATAACAGGCTCCGCGATATCAAAGTGGTAAAGTCTTCTGGATATCCGGTTCTTGATAGTGCAGCTGTACAGGCCGCTGAAAAAGCTGGACGCAATCCTTTGAAACGAGTTGTTCCGGCATATAGCCTAGAAGACGGGCAGCCTTGTGACGCTATCTGTTACATATCGTTGCCGTTCTATTCAAACGGCAGCAAAATGAGGCCTAACCCACAATATTACAGGAGTTCATCTAATCCTGTTTACCGGGCAAACAACATATACCGCCAAAGTAACGTTAACAATGGCGGTTATGGCTTTCAGTTCAGATTAGAAGTCAATCCTTCCGTCAGAATTATGGCTGGATCGCCGAAGACCAAGGAGAGCACTAACGGTCCTGACAAGGGAGGTTTGTAGACCTGCCGGTTACTGGTTGAAGTACTTGCGTATCTTATCTACTGAGTCTGTCAGCTCCCAGCCGAAGAACTGAAGTTTCTTCCGAATCTTCTTTCCATCGCGCAGAAGCGTAACCTCCTTTGTATAAGGCTTTCTTCCCATGTGCCCATAAGCGGCGCACGGCTCGTAGATAGGGTTCTTCAGACCGAATTTCTCGATAATCTTGGCAGGGCGCAGGTCGAATATTTTTCCGACAGCTTCGGCGATCTGGCCGTTTGTCAGAGTCTTGCCGTTTTTCTTTGCCTTGGTAGTGCCGAAGGTGTTGATGAAGATGCTCAGAGGCCTTGCCACTCCGATGGCGTATGAGATCTGGATCTGGACTTCATCTGCAACTCCTGCTGCAACCAGGTTCTTTGCGATGTGTCTTCCGGCGTAGGCAGCGCTGCGGTCCACCTTACTCGGGTCTTTGCCGCTGAGGGCTCCGCCGCCGTGGGCTCCTCTTCCGCCGTAGGTATCCACGATTATCTTCCTTCCTGTCAGGCCGGTATCTCCGTGAGGACCTCCGATGACGAACTTTCCGGTTGGGTTTACATAGAGCTTGTAGCCCTTGCCGAAAAGCTTCTTGATGTTCTCAGGCATGTTCTTAAGCATCCTTGGGATGAGGATGCCCTGAACGTCTTCCCTTATCTTCCTGAGCATTTCAGCATCCTTGCCGAACTCGTCGTGCTGGGTGGAAAGGACGATTGTGTGAACCCTTAAAGGCTTGCGGTCGTCTGAGTATTCAATGGTGAACTGGCTCTTGGCGTCAGGCCTCAGATAAGGCATGAGCTTGGTGTTCTTCCTTATATCGGCGAGGGTAACCAGCAGGTTGTGGCTCAGCCAGATAGGCAGAGGCATGAAGTCTTCTGTCTCCCTGCAGGCGTAGCCGAACATAATGCCCTGGTCGCCAGCTCCCTGGTCTTCTTCCTTCTTGCGCTCCACTCCGCGGTTGATGTCGTCACTCTGCTCGTGCAGGGCGGAGAGGATACCGCAGCTGGAACCGTCGAATTTGTACTCGGCCTTGGTGTAGCCGATTTTGTTGATCACGTCGCGGGCTGTCTGCTGAATGTCTACGTAAGCCTCGCTTTTAACCTCGCCTCCGATTACCACGAGGCCGGTGCTTACGAATGTCTCGCAAGCTACCTTGCTGTCCTCGTCCTGAATAAGGAACTGGTCCAGTATAGCGTCTGATATCTGGTCTGCAACCTTGTCCGGATGCCCTTCAGACACGGATTCTGATGTAAATAAGTATGCCATAAAATAAAAAATCTCCGTTTGTGGCGGAGAGGATTTGTCTGATTCAATTTTAGCATTTTTTAGCGTGGTTGCAAGCAGTCAAATCCGTCCACCGTTGTTTATAATCGGCGGCAAAAGTATCATATTTTTACATATCAAACAACAGAAATGTAATTTATTTTGATTTGCGGATTTTTTTCTTGGGAAATGTCTTTGACATTTTGTATTTTCGCTTGTTGAAAACAAAATCCAAAAAACCTTATATTTTAATTTTATGAAAAAAACAATTAAGCTGTTTGCCTTGCTGGTTATGAGCATGTTCGTAGCCTCAAGCGTTTACGCTCAGGTAACTACATCCTCCATGAGCGGCAAGGTAACCGAAAAGGACGGAAGTGCTGTTGCGGGTGCAACCGTGATTGCCACGCACACTCCTTCTGGAACAAAGTACTACGCTACAACCGACAGCAACGGTAATTACCGTATCCCTAACATGAGGGTCGGTGGTCCTTATGAAGTTACAGCAAATCTCCTCGGCTTTGCAGATGCCAAGACAGACGGAGCTTACCTCAAACTGGGTGAGAACTTTGTCCGCAACATCACAATGACCGAGCAGGCTGTTGCTCTGGACGCTATCGTTGTAAAAGGCGGTGCAGTTAATCCTATGCTGAATTCAGACAAGGATGGTGCTTCCACCAACATCAGCACTGCCCAGCTGCGTCAGCTCCCTTCCATCAGCAGGGGAATCACCGATTTCACAAAGTTGACTCCACAGGCCAACGGAACATCCTTCGGCGGTAGGGACAACAGAATGAACACCGTTACCATCGACGGTGCCGCTTTCAACAACAACTTTGGTCTTAGCACCACCCAGATTCTCCCTGGTGGACAGGCTCAGCCTATCGCTTTGGACGCAATCGAGGAAATTACCGTAAACCTGGCACCGTTTGACATCCGTCAGAGCCAGTTCACCGGCGCTTCCATCAACGCTGTTACCAAGAGCGGTACAAACCGTTTCACCGGAAGTGTCTACACCTATTTCAGGCCTAAATCCTTCACCGGAGAAAAGGTTGGAAACAGCAAGGTTGCAGGTGCTCACGATTCCAAGGCACAGACCTTTGGCGTAACTCTCGGCGGTCCTATCGTTAAAGACAAGCTCTTCTTCTTCATAAGCGGTGAGCTGGAAAAGACCACCAAGCCTTCAGGCGCTTGGGAGCCTGGTACAAGCGGAACCGCAGATAATGCCACAAAGACTTCCAGAACCCTGGTTTCAGATCTTCAGAAGATGCACGACTATCTGCTCTCTACCTACGGATATGAGGCTGGTCCTTACCAGAACTTCCGCAACTTCGAGGAAAAGAACCACAAGATCCTGGCAAGAATTGACTGGAATATCAGCAAGGCCAGCAAGTTCACCCTCCGTTACAACGAGGTTGTAGGAACTTATGACCAGCCGACCAACTCTACTTCCGCTCCAAACCCAAGAGGTTCAGGTCGTATTTCCGCCCAGTCCGTTGCATTCCAGAACGCATGGTACGGCTTTGAG
>JAGCXV010000068.1 GCA_017961175.1 Bacteroidales bacterium | reverse complement strand
GGCAAGCCGGATATATTGACTACATTCGATTACATTAAAAAGATCAAGGAATACTGATATGGCAAAACAAGAAGCTATTGAAAGGGACGGCGTAATACTGGAAGCTCTGTCCAACGCAATGTTCAAAGTGGAACTGGACAACGGTCCGGTAATTCTCGCCCACATCTCAGGCAAGATGAGGATGCACTACATCAAGATTCTTCCTGGTGACAGGGTGAAGGTGGAGATGTCTCCATACGACCTGACAAAAGGCAGGATATCCTTCAGGTACAAATAATGTGATCGGCTTATAAGGAATAAATCAAAAAAATCAAGATACAATGAAAGTCAAAGCTTCAGTAAAAAAGCGCAGTGAAGATTGCAAGATCGTAAGACGCAAGGGACGCGTTTACATCATCTGCAAGAAGAACCCTAAGTTCAAGATGCGTCAGGGATAAGATATCCCTGTAAAGGATTGTAAAACAGATAATAATTTATCAAATCAAACCAATCAATAGAATATGGCACGTATAGCCGGTGTAGATTTACCAAAAAACAAAAGGGGAGAAATAGGTCTTACCTATATCTTCGGAATTGGTCGTAGCTCTGCCCAAAAAATCCTTGACAAGAACAGCATAGACCGCAACATCAAGGTGCAGGATTGGACAGATGACCAGATTGCTGCAATAAGAAAGACGATTGCAGACGAGTATAAGATTGAGGGCGAGCTCCGTACCGCCACTCAGCTGAACATCAAGCGTCTTATGGATATCGGTTGTTACAGAGGTATCCGTCATAGACTGGGTCTGCCTGTAAGAGGGCAAAGCACTAAGAACAACGCCCGTACCCGCAAGGGAAAGAAAAAGACTGTTGCTAACAAGAAGAAGGCAACCAAATAATGGGAGGACTTAGATTATGGCAAAGAAAGTAGTATCAAACAGAAAGAGAGTTGTAAAGGTAGATGCAGTGGGTCAGGCCCATATCTCTTCTACATTCAACAACGTTATAGTTACCCTGACCAACTCAAAGGGTCAGGTTATCAGCTGGTCCTCAGCCGGAAAGATGGGCTTCAGAGGATCCAAGAAGAACACTCCTTACGCAGCTCAGGTAGCTGCTGAAGATTGTGCAAAGGTTGCTGTTGACGCAGGACTGCACAAGGTTAAGGCTTATGTTAAGGGTCCTGGCGCAGGCCGCGAGTCAGCCATCAGGGCTATTCACAACGCAGGTATCGAGGTAACCGAGATCATCGACGTTACTCCGCTTCCTCATAATGGTTGCCGTCCAAAGGGCCGCCGTAGAGTTTAACTGATTAATCGTATAAGAATATGGCTAGATATACTGGACCACAGACAAAGATCGCCCGCAAGTTCGGCGAGCCGATTTACGGACCTGACAAGGCTTATGAGAAGAGGGTAAGGGATAACAAGAACTACCCTTCAGGCCAGCACGGTGCCGCAAAGAAGAGAAAGAAAGTATCAGAGTACGGTACTCAGTTGAAAGAGAAAGAGAAGGTAAAGTACACCTACGGCGTTCTCGAGAGACAGTTCCGTAACCTTTATACCGAGGCTTCTAGAATGAAGGGAGTTAAGGGTGAGAACCTGATCATGCTCCTCGAGTCAAGACTTGACAACATCGTTTACCGTCTCGGAATCGCTCCTACAAGAGCAGCTGCCCGCCAGCTGGTGAGCCACCGTCACATTGTCCTCAACGGCAATGTTATGGGAATTCCTTCCGCTCACGTAAAGCCAGGCGATATCGTCGGAGTAAGAGAGAGATCAAAGAGCCTTGAGGTTGTACAGGCCTCCCTGGCTTCATCTCCAGCACATTACTCCTGGCTCGAGTGGAATCCTGAGAAGCTGGAAGGCAAGTTCCTCAACCTGCCGGACAGAACCGAGATTCCTGAGAACATCAACGAGCAGCTCATCGTCGAACTCTACTCTAAATAAAAACTGAAAATATGGCGATATTAGCATTTCAAAAACCCGAAAAGCTTCTGGTGCTTGAGTCTACGGATACCGTAGGAAAGTTCGAGTTCAAACCACTCGAGCCAAGATACGGCATTACCATTGGCAACGCACTCAGAAGAGTACTGCTCTCCTCCCTCGAAGGCTTTGCAATCACTTCTGTAAAGATTGAGGGCGTAGACCACGAGTTTGCCACCATCCCTGGTGTTATCGAGGGTGTTATCGATATTATCCTCAACCTTAAGAAAGTAAGGTTCAAGAGGATGATCGAGACAGAAGAGGGCGAAGCCGTGACCTTTACGATTGGGGGTAAGAAAGAGTTTACCGCCGATGATATATCCAAGAAACTTTCCGCTTTCAAGGTTCTGAATCCTGAGCAGCACATCTGCTCCATGGAAGAGTCCGTGAAGCTGGTGGTCACCCTTACCATCGGAAAGGGAAGGGGTTGGGTGCCTGCAGAGGAAAACAAGGTGGAGAACGCTCCTCTTGGAACTATTGCAATAGATTCCATCTTCACTCCTATAATCAACGTCAAGTATGTGGTGGCTCCTTGCCGTATTGCACAGAAGACCGATTATGAGAGTCTCTCCCTTGAAATCACCACAGACGGAAGCATCAACCCTAAGGATGCCCTTCTGGAGGCCGCAAAGATTCTGATATATCACTTCATGCTCTTCTCCGAGGACAAGATTGAGATCGACGATCCTGGTAAGAACGACGATCCAACTCTCAACGAGGACGATATGAGAATGCGTCAGCTCCTTAATAACAAGCTCACCGATCAGGATCTGAGCGTCAGGGCTATCAACTGCCTGAAGGCAGCCGATATCGAGACTTTCGCAGACCTCGTATCTCACCAGAAGAGTGAACTTATGAAGTTCCGCAACTTCGGAAAGAAGTCTATGACTGAAATCGAGGCTCTCGTTGAAAAGCATGGCCTGCACTTCGGAATGGACATCAGCAAGTATAACATCGAAAAATAGATTGAGAAATGAGACACAATAAAGCAGTTAATCATCTTGGACGTCAGAGCGGTCACCGCAAGGCTATGCTCTCCAACATGGCTTCTTCCCTTATCCTTCACAAGCACATCGAGACAACGCTTGCAAAGGCTAAGTCCCTGAGGGAGTATGTTGAGCCACTGATCACAAAGAGCAAGAACGACACTACACCAAACCGCCGTGTCGTATTCAGCTACCTCAAGCAGAAAGAGGCAGTTACCGAGCTCTTCAGAACAGTTGCCCCTAAGGTTGCAGACCGTCCAGGCGGATACACCCGTATCCTGAAGACAGGCTTCCGTGCCGGCGATGCTGCCGATATGGCTTACATCGAGCTGGTTGATTTCTCCGCTGCTCCTGTTCAGAAGGAGGCTAAGGCTGAGAAGAAGGCTACCACAAGAAGAAGCCGCGCCAAGAAGGCCGCTCCTAAGGCAGAGGCCAAGGCAGAAGAGCCAAAGGCTGAATAAAACCAAGCCTACACAAAAAAGCCGCAATCCGAAAGGTTGCGGCTTTTTTATTTCTCCGGGAGATCCTATTTGCTGAAGTTGCGGCTGGCGAACGGGAGGGCCATGCGGAGAGCCGTGTGCCAGTACTCCCAGTTGTGGACACCGTTACGGATACGGAGCTCTGCCTTGATCTTCTTGGCCCTCATCTGCTGGTAAAGCAGCACGGAAAGGTCCATCAGGAAGTCATCGTCACCGCAGTCTATGAACCATTTTACGGTCCTGAGTTTCTCCACGGTTGCCTCGTCTGCATTCTCCACGAACTTTACGGCGGAATTGTCCTTTACGCTCTCGCAAACTATGTAGAGCTTGTCTTTCTTCTGGTTCTGTCCGCCAACCTCTCCCGTCTCGTTATCCAGCCAGGCGCTCATGGCGTAGCAGGAGGAGAACATATCTGGATGCCTCTGGCTGTAAACCACGCTTCCGCCTCCGCCCATTGAAAGGCCCATGATGGCACGATGCTCCTTATCGCCGATAATCCTGTATTTCTTCTCCACCTCAGGAATGAATTCCTGGTAGAAGAAGTCCTCGTAAGGCCAGTCCTCAACATTGAAGTAGCCGTTCTGATAGGTCCTGACGTCATAGCGTCCTGCATTAGGCATAACGATAACCATCTCGCAGGCCTCTCCGCTGCTGATCAACTCGTCTGCAACGAGTTTCATGCCTCCGGATTTGTCCCAGTTGGAATAATCACCGTACAGGCCGTGGAGCAGATAAACCACAGGATACTGCTTGTCTGACTTTTCGAACCCGGTTGGGAGATATACATTGTACTTCTGCCAGCAATTGAGGTTCTTGCTGTAGATACTGTCCGTTACAATCTTTCCTGCATTGGCACCAATGGAAAAGGCCAGCAGGACAATCAGAGAAAGAATATGCTTTTTCATAATCGCGATATAATTCAATACCCAAAATTAGTCAAAAAAGCTCCGCGATGCGAAAGGCAGGGCTATCTTGAGGGCGGTGTGCCAGTATTCCCAGTTGTGGCCGCTGTTGCGTACTCTGAATTCTGCCTTGATTTTCTTGGCCCTCATCTTCTGGTAGAAGATCACGTTCTGGTCCAGCAGATGGTCTTCGTCCCCGCAGTCTATGAACCACTTGATGCTCCTGAGTTTGTTTACCGTAGCTTCGTCTGCATTCTCCACAAAGTCAAGGGCGGAATTCTGCCTTACGCTGCGGTTGAGCGTATAGAGCATGTCTCCCTTGTCGGCCTTTTCGTCGTTAAGCTGCTTGGTGTCCAGCCAGGCGCTCATCGCGTAGCAGGAGGAGAACATGTCAGGATGTTTCTGGCAATAGACCACGCATCCGCCGCCACCCATACTCAGGCCCATTACCGAGCGGTGACCCTTGTCTGCCTGTATGCGGTATTTGCTTTCCACCTCAGGCATGAATTCGTTGAAGAAAAAGTCTTCATAGTTCCATCCAGGGATGTTGAAATAGCCGTTCTGGACCTTGTAGATGTCCCAGTCTCCGGCATTAGGCATAACGATAATCATAGGGCAGGCCTCGCCGCTTGCAATCAGCTCGTCTGCAACAAGTTTCATATTTCCCATCTTGACCCAGTCGGAATAACCTCCGTACATTCCGTGGAAAAGATATACAACAGGATACTTCTGGTCACCCTTGTCATATCCGTCCGGCAGGTAGACATTGTACTTGTGGGTGAAGTTCAGCGTCTTGGAATAGATGCTGTCTGTAACGATCTTGCTGGCGAAGGCAGAAACGCCAATGCCCAGCAGCATAATCAGTGATAAAAAAATCTTTTTCATATTGTATGGTTTTATTTGTTACGATGTTGTGATGCCTTGAAAGCTTTGAGGTTCTCTTTCATTTGGTCCTTGCAGGACTCGGCGATGAAGGCCTCCGTGAATTTTTCAAAGATATATTTTATTGCGGCTTCGGAAGGATGAGTCATGTCTTCCGCATACCAGCGGTAGTCGCGGAGTTCATCCAGCATTATCTCGTAGGACGGGAAATACTCCGCTCCGGCATTTTCTATTGCCAGCAGTAAGGCGCTCTTTGACAGGTTGTTGCCGTGGGCTCCGTCTGCAAGATGCCGGATAGGGCTCACGGTAAAGATGAAGCGTTTCTTTGGAAACATCGCCTTTATCTGGGCGATCATCTCCCTTGTGTCTTCCGTCGGGACGAACACTCTTTCAAAATCCTTTGCAGGCATTTTATGGCAGTTGGAAACCACGAACTCCGTGCCCTTGAGCTTATAGACGAAAGATGTTCCGAGAGTGATGATTACCGTATCCGCCTGGCAGAAGAAGTCTGCGGCGTGGTTGAGGTCCTGGTTGGCTTTTTTGAGGAAATCTTCCGCTGTTCCTTCTGTCTGTCTAAGGCCGCACCTTGAATGGTGGCTCCAGGTGACAAACTTCCCGTCCGGGCGCAGGATTACGTCTTCTTTGCTAAACAGCGGGTTGTCGCTGCTTCTTAGAAGGCCGGAGACCGCTCCAAGCCTCATAAGCGAATTGAAAACCGAGCAGATGTTGTACAGCGTGCCGAAAGGGTTCACCAGGCAGTCAAAGCCGTACTGTGTGAGCTTCTCTCCCATACTGTCTGCAAAGCAGCTTCCCAGGCAAAGGATCTTGCTGGAGAAGTCTATCTGTCTTTCCGGTTTCGGAATATCTACTGGAGTAAGTATTTTCATCGCGATATGTTTTTTCTGATTTTGGAAAGGCCGGCCCTTAGGATAGGGGAATTCTTGAACCGGCTCTGGAATTCCTCTTCCGTGATACTGTCCCAGAAATCCCTGGTGCAGGTCTTGAGGAACTCCCTGTTGGAGGAAAACTCCGCCCATCCGGGCTTGTTGAAGCGGTTGTAGGGGCAGGCATCGGCGCAGTCGTCACACCCGAACACCCATTTTTGAGAGACTTCCACCCGGGAGGTGTCTGTCCGCCCCTTGTCCGCCTCGTCAAGGGGTTCTTCTATTGTTTTGTACGATAGGCATTTGGATGCGTCTATGCGGAACGGCTCATACAGGGCTTTACGGGAGCAGGCGTCCAGGCAGCGGGTGCATTGTCCGCAGGTGTTTTCCGCCGTTTTGGCAGAATATGGGAGTTCCACGGCAGTGATAATAATGCCCAGAAAGTTCTTTATGCCCGCCTTTGGGCTTACCAGAAAATTGTTCTTGCCGATGAATCCCAGTCCGGCCTTTACCGCCCAGGCCCTTTCCATAACTGGAGCGGAATCGGTGAACACCCTGCAGATTTTCTTCCGGCCGGCAGTTTCTTCAATGAACGATACTATACGGTAGAGCTTGTCCTTTATTACCTTGTGATAGTCTTCCCCGAGGGCGTATGAGGAAAACCGTAGCCCGTCCTGTGTGGTGACGCTTTCTGCCGAGTAAGGGGCAAGGAACACAATAACGCTTTTGGCGTCAGGGAGAAGAAGACTTGGGTCCATTCTTTTGTCCACATTGCGCTTCAGATACTCCATCTTGCCGAAGTGCCCCATTTGTTCAGCCTCCCTGTAGCGCTTTTCTTCCCGGCTTCCGGAAAGGGGAGCCAGATGAGCGCATCCGCAATCGGCAAAGCCAAGCCCGGCAGCCATCTTCTGGATGCCTTCCCACAGTTCCTCAGCGCTTATATTGTTTCCGGATTTTCCCACAGCACAACAAATTTAAGAAATTAAGCAGAACAGTATTTTTCTAATTATTTAAGACAAGAATAAAGATTTTTATTAATTTTGTTCTCCTAAAGCAAAAAATGCTTTAAGGTTTTTAGATAATTCAAGAAAGATATATGAAAAAGATATTGGTTGTAGGTGCAGGCGGTCAGATAGGAACGGAACTGGTCCCACACCTGCAGAAAACATACGGGAAGGAGAATGTAATCGCCGCCGAGGTCAGGCCAGATGTTGTAAAGAGGCTGAGCGAGACCTGCGAGGCAATACAGCTGGATGCTCTTGATTTTGAAGGTTACGGAGCGGCAATAAAGAAATACGGAATAGACGGTATCTACAATCTTGTAGCCCTGCTTTCCGCAAAGGGAGAGTTGAATCCGGACCTTGCCTGGAAGATAAATATGGGAGCCCTTCTGAACTCCCTGAACCTTGCAAGAGAATTCAAATGCGCCCTTTTCACCCCGTCATCCATTGGAGCTTTCGGAAACAACACCCCACATTATAAAACCCCTCAGGACACCATAATGAGGCCGGACACCATTTACGGTGTCTGCAAGGTTAGCGGAGAGCTTCTCAGCGATTATTATTTCAAGAGGTTTGGAGTGGATACCCGCAGCGTACGCTTCCCTGGAATCATATCCAACGGATGCCTTCCGGGTGGCGGAACCACAGACTATGCTGTGGAGGTTTTCTACGAGGCTGTAAAGAACGGACGCTATACCTGCACCGTTCCTAAGGACGCTTATATGGATATGGTGTATATGCCTGACGCTCTGGAGGCTACAACCCAGCTGATGGAGGCTGATCCATCAAAGCTTGTCCATAGAAACTCCTTCAACATCGCTTCCATGAGCTTCACTCCTGAAGAGCTCTTCATCGAGATAAAGAAGAGAATACCGTCATTCACCTGGGACTACCAGATAGATCCTGTAAAGGCAGCCATCGCAGCCAGTTGGCCGGATGTGATGGACGACAGCTGCGCCCGTGAAGAATGGGGCTGGAACCCGAAATGGGGGCTTCAGGAAATGATAGACGACATGCTTAAGGTCTGCAAGGCAAAAGTAGAAAGAGGGGAGTATTAAACTCCTCTTTTTTATTTAGGGGCAATCCTGTAGAGGTAGATTGCAATTCCCAGATACAGCACGTTTGGAAGCCATAGGGCAATGAACGGCGGAAGGCTTCCGCTGTAAACGAACATCTGTGCAAATCTAAGGAACAGAATGTAGGAGAAGCTTAGTGCAATTCCGATTCCCAGATTAAGGCCGATACCTCCCCTTCGCTTGACAGAAGAAAGAGACACTCCGATCAGTGTAAGGATGAATGCCGCAAACGGCATTGCCCACCTCTCGTTCTGCTCTATGAGAGAGAACATTACATCCTTGTCTCCGCGTACTTTCTGGTCTCGGATAAGCCTTCTTAGCTGCCCGTCCGGAAGGGTCTGCACAGTGTTCCTCCTTCGGTAGAAATCTTCTACGGTTACGGCAATTGCTGTGTCCAGGCTACGGCCGGTTTTCACTGTCTCCAAACCATCTTCAAAAGTGCGGAGGGCATAATCCCTGAGTTTCCAGGCCTGGAGGGTGGAATCCCACTGGGCCTCGGTGGCGCTGAGCTTGGAAACGATGTCGTGACCCTCGATGCTTTCCAGCGAAAAGCCGTAGGCGGTATTGTTGCTCGGAGCGAAACTCTGAACATAGAGGAAGTTGCCGGGGCTTATCTGGTAATGGACGTTGCGGGCGAAATTCTCGTATTTCTTCTTTACGTATTTCTGCTCGAACGCCAATCTTCCCTTGTTACAAGGAGGAATGACGTAAAGATTGAGTATCAGGGAGAATGCCACGATGGCCGCTGCGGACACAAAATAAGGCCACATCAATCTCTTGAATGAAATGCCTCCCGCAAGTATCGCGATGATCTCAGTGTTTGCCGCCATCTTGGAGGTGAAGAAAATCACGGTGATGAAGACAAACATCGGGCTGAACATGTTCACGAAATACGGTATGAAGTTGGCGTAATACTGGAAAATGATCAGCTTAAGCGGTGCCTGGTTGGTTACGAACTTGTCCACCTTCTCGCTGAGGTCGAAGATAATCACGATGCCGATGATCAGCAGCAGAGCCACAACATAGGTGCCGATAAACTTCTTTATGATGTACCGGTCTATGGTGGTGATCTGCGGCTTGAAGTCCTGCACCCAGTTCTTGAATCCCTCTTTGCTCAGTTTCATTTAGCTTATTCTCCTCGACAGTTTCTCTACGGTCTCTTCTTTCCATTTCTTGAAGTCTCCCGCAACGATATGCTCCCTTGCCTTTGTGACAAGATCCAGGTAGAAAGCCAGGTTGTGGTAGCTTGCTATCTCCGCTCCCAGCATCTCTCCGGCAACGAACATGTGCCTCAGGTACGCCTTCGTATAGGTATGGTCTACAAACGACGTGCCTTGAGGGTCAATCGGGGAGAAATCTTCAGCCCATTTCTTGTTCTTTATGTTTATTGTGCCCTCCCAGGTGAAAAGCATTCCGTTCCTTCCGTTACGGGTTGGCATAACGCAGTCGAACATATCCACTCCACGGTCAATTCCTTCCAGTATGTTTGCCGGAGTTCCCACTCCCATAAGATATCTCGGCTTGTCCTTCGGAAGCTCATCCTTCAGCACATCCAGCATCTCGTACATCTTTTCCGTAGGCTCGCCCACAGAAAGCCCTCCGATGGCGCATCCGTCCATATCTGCATCGGCGATGATCCTGGCCGCTTCTCTTCTCAAATCGGGATAGACGCATCCCTGGACTATCGGGAAGAAAAACTGCCTGTAACCATATAGAGGCTCAGTCTCCTTGAACCTTGCAATGCATCTTTTCAGCCAGCGGTGCGTCCTGTCCATAGACTTCTTGGAATAAGCGTAGTCTGCCGTTCCCGGAGTGCACTCGTCCAAAGCCATAATTATGTCCGCTCCGATTAATCTCTGCACATCCACGTTGTTCTCCGGGGTGAATATATGCCTTGATCCGTCTATGTGAGACTGGAATGTGCAGCCTTCTTCCGTGATCTTCCTTCTTGAAGCAAGTGAGAACACCTGGAATCCGCCGCTGTCGGTGAGGATCGGCCTGTCCCAGCTGACGAACTTGTGAAGCCCTCCGGCCTTGTTTATCAAGTCTGTGCCGGGTCTTAGAAGCAGATGATATGTGTTCCCGAGGATAATCTTTGCCTTGATGTCTTCCTTAAGGTCTCTGTGATAGACTCCCTTGACGCTTCCCACGGTGCCTACAGGCATGAAGATAGGGGTAGGAATATCTCCGTGGTCCGTGTGGAGAAATCCTGCCCTTGCATGGCTGTCGGGATTATTGTGCGTCAGTTCAAAAAACATACACGGCAAAAGTACGAAAAATTGTATATTTGTAGTTAATCGGTCCAACCGGAAATCAAAACAAACAACATATGAAGAAAACTACAAAGAAAGACGGCCCTAGGATTGGTTTCATGGGGCCTAAGTTTCTGAAGGTTGCGCTGGTGATCATAGCCGTGGGATTTATCTGCGGAATGGTTAACGCAGCCGTTCAGACCGATCCACAGCCTCAGGCAGCTGAGCAGGTAGCCCAGGCAGTCGACCCCGCTGCAGAAGCTATAACCACGTCTGCGGCAGAAACTGTCCAGCCGGAAACAAATTCAGAGGAAGTTTCCAAGGAAGAGGCTCTTGCCAAGAGAAAGGAGATGTTCAGCAGGATTCTGCAGGAAAAGGAGCTTCATTTCAGTGCCGGAGCCATTGGAAAGGGAATCCTGGGCATTGCAGTAATCGTGCTGATAGCCTGGCTGTTCTCTACAGACCGCAAGAAGGTTAACTGGAGGACTGTAGGCATGGCCCTGCTGCTCCAGTTCATAATAGCGTTCTGCGTGCTGATGTTCCCTCCTGTGCAGAAATTCTTCGAGGTATTCGGCAAATGCTTCGTTGCCGTTTTGGGATGGACCAAGGCGGGTGCGGACTTCCTTTTCGGTCCACTGATGGATACCGGAGGTATCGGTTACATCTTCGTGTTCCAGATTCTTCCTACCATCGTATTCTTCTCTGCCCTGACAAGCCTTCTGTTCTATCTGGGCATTTTGCAGAAGGTCGTATGGTTTATGGGATGGATCATGACCAAGCTTATGAACATTTCCGGAGCAGAGTCCCTTTCTTGCGCCGGCAACGTGTTCCTGGGTCAGACCGAGGCTCCGCTGATGGTCAAGGAATATATTCCAAGAATGAGCCGAAGCGAGCTGATGCTGATTATGGTTTCCGGTATGGCGACGATGAGCGGCGGAGTGCTGGCGGCATATATCGGAATGCTGGGATGCGGTGATCCCGTCATGACGGTAGAATTTGCAAAGCACCTTCTGAGCGCGTCCGTGATGGCGGCTCCTGGTGCAATTGCAATGGCAAAGATCCTCAAGCCGGAGACTGAGAAGATAGACAACTCCGTTCAGGTTTCCAAGGAAAAACTCGGAAGCAACGTGCTGGATGCCATATCAATAGGAACAACCCAGGGTCTTAAGCTTGCAGCAAACGTGGCTGCGATGCTGCTGGTATTCTACGCTCTGATTGCAGGTGTGAATTACATTCTGAACATCATAAGCTTCCCGGCTATGGACCGCTGGATTGCAGCCGTTACAGACGGAAGATACACAGACCTCTCACTGGAGTGCATACTCTCATATATCTTCTATCCGATCATCTGGCTTATCGGAGTTCCAAGCGCGGATATAGGTTATGTGGGAAGACTCCTCGGAGAAAAGCTCATCCTTACCGAGTTCATCGGCTACGGCTCTCTGACA
Organism: Bacteroidales bacterium; assembly: GCA_017961175.1. Lineage (GTDB taxonomy): Bacteria > Bacteroidota > Bacteroidia > Bacteroidales > UBA932 > Egerieousia. The sequence continues at coordinate 36,280 of JAGCXV010000068.1, read as the reverse complement.
GAGATGCTCCAGAACTCTGTATTCTCTTCTCCTAAGTCCATTGTGATGGCAACTTACGTGCTCTGCGGATTCGCTAACTTCGCCTCAATCGGAATTATTATCGGAGGCGTTGGAGGTATGGCTCCTAACAAACAGTCCATCCTCGGCGAATACGGAATCAGGGCATTGCTAGGATCTGCCCTTGTTGCTCTTGTTTCTGCAGCAATGGTGGGAATGTTCCTCGCTTAGAAAGGAAAATAAAGCAAGGCTTTGGCGGGATGGCTGAACTTAAGCAGCACATCCCGCTTTTTGAATGTGTTGAGCGTAGCCTTCCACCAGAAATCGAAGGTTACATCATCGGTCTTGTATTCCAGTCCCGTTGATTTGATCTTGAGTGTCTGGTCAAAGGCGAATATGGATATCCTGTCTCCCGGCTCTCCCTTCAGGCGGGTAGTGTCAAGAATTGGTACAAACACTCCGTAATCCGTTACGATGGAGACGGTTATCTCTTTCTTCGGGAATCTCTCCCTCAGGGTCTGTGCAAAGAACGGAAGGTAGGAAATGTTGCCGAGGGTATGGTCTTCCCTTTTTCCGGTTGCACCGAGGATTATGATGGAATATCCAGTGTCTTCTTTATCCTCCGCGATAAGGTTGAGGGCAAAGCGGAAAGCCTTTGCCTGGTCGTTGAAATCCTGCTCGGCTTCCTTGTGGATCCTGTCCTTGAATTTAGCCTGCCATTTCTTTGGTAGAGTGTCCATGTCACCCACTATCCAGTCCGCATCCATCCCGTTTTTCAGCAGGCTGAGGAATGCTCCGTCACATGCGATCAGTGTGTATCTTGATTTCTGCTTCCGGGAGTCTTTCAGAGCTTTGAGTCCCGGTCCTTTGGATGGGAAGTCCCCGTCGCAGAGAATGATGATTGTCTTTTCAGAAGAAGCGGATGTTTTCATCTCCCACAAGATTTTTGTGTCCGTTGATAAAGTCCACAGCTCCCATCCTCTTCTTTCCCGCAGGCTGAAGGGATATGATTTCCAGAAGATTGTCAGAGCAAGGAACATAGATGGCCTTGGCGGTAACGGTTGTCTTTCCGGCTTTTCTGTCTGTAAGCTCGGTTGAGAAAATCTTCATCTCTATCTTTTCTCCGCTGCTTGTTACCATTGTGGTCAGGGCAGATGGATATGGAGACAGGCCCCTTACCAGAGCGTCAACTTCCGCTGCGGTTTTTGTCCAGTCTATGCGGGTGTTTTCCTTGTTGAGCTTTGGAGCAGCGGATGTGGCTTCCGTAAGAAGGGATGTGTCTTGAGGCTTTGGTGTAATAATGCCTTTCTCAAGGCCTTGCACCGTTTCAACCACAAGGGTGCTTCCCATTTCCATGAGGCGGTCGTGAAGGGTTTCAACTGTTTCCCTTGGACTGACCGGAGTGGTCTTCTGGAGGAGGATGTTTCCGGTATCGATTTTATCGTCGATGAAGAAAGTGGTCACTCCCGTTTCCTTTTCTTGCTTTATTATGGCCCAGTTGAGAGGGGCCGCACCCCTGAATTTCGGAAGAAGGGAGGCGTGGAGATTGAAGGTTCCCATCTTAGGCATCTTCCATACGACCTCAGGCAACATCCTGAAAGCCACTACGATGAAAAGGTCTGCATTGTAGCTTCTCAGCTGTGCGAGGAAATTTTCATCCCTGAGTTTTTCCGGCTGGAGAATATCTATTCCGCCTGCTTCCAAGGCAAATTTCTTGACATCGCTCTGGGCCATCTGCAATCCTCTTCCCTTCGGCTTGTCCGGCACGGTTACCACGGCAGGAATTTCATAGCCTGCTTCAAGCAGAGCCTTAAGCGGGCCTACCGCAAATTCCGGAGTGCCCATATATATGATCTTGGGATGCCTTTCCATTTGAACTACTGGTTGTTCTCCGCCTCTTTCTTAAGGATCTGCGCCATCTTTTGGCGGTAGAGTTCTCTCTTTTCCTTGTTGAACAGGCGGCCGAAGAAATTCTTAATGTTCTTTATTGCGTTGTCAGGATCGAATACTGCGGAATCCTGCGTGCACTTCCATGTGAGGAATGCGGCCAGAGGAGCGAGCACCAGGGTGGAGATGAAGGCTCCGAGGAACGGGCTGATGGCTCCGTCGTTGGCCAGTTTCTTTCCGCTGATGTCCACAACCCAGTACAGCACGAAGAAGAGTATGGAGATAATGGCCGGAGTTCCCAGTCCTCCCTTTCTCACGATGGCTCCGATAGGTGCGCCGATGAAGAAGAATATCAGACACGCCAGACTTAGTGTAAACTTTCTGTAAGTCTCTATTATAGTCCTTCTCAAAGGATAGGCGGTCTGGTATATCTGTGCGTGGTAGAAACCGTAGGAAACCAGCTCGTTGTTAAGTGTTCCGTAAACGGTGGAAAGGGCCTCGGCCTTGTCTCCAGGAGTCTTCCAGTGGTAGAGCCTGTCTTCCGGCAGGCTTTCCCTGAAGCCTTTGTTGCGGGCAGTGTCCAGCTGTTCCTTATGTCCCAGCCATTCTGCAGTGACAGCCCTGCTCGTGTGGAAGTTCAAGGATGAATCGTTTGCAACCGTCAGGGAATCCCTGTCCTTTCTCAGCTGGGTTATGTTCTTTGCCATGACCTCCTGGCTGTAGCGGCTCTCGCTGGATCCCTTGAAAGCATAGTTTTCAAGAGGAATGGCTATCTGTTGGAAGGAGAACCTGATTCTCTGGAGAGCCAGGGATGTATCCGTGTAGGTGCGGTTGTTGGTCTCCTGGTAATTGACTCCGTTGTAGAGGGTTATCAGAAGTCCCTGCTTGTCCGGAGTAATTGAGAACCTTCCCGAATCGGCGATGGTTACATCTGTGTTTCCGCTCTCCTTGGAATGGTTGTAGATCATGATCTGGTGCATCAGCATGTTCTTGTCCCTGGCGCCGACCCTTATAGAATAGCCGTCTATGCCGTCGTAGAATATGCCCACCGGAATCTTGATTTCTTCCTTGGTGTTGGTTATGTCTTCCCTGAGGGTGTAAATCTTGTTGTAGGCCACCGGAATAAGGTTGTTGGATGCGAAGAAGGCTCCGATAACTATCACGATGGCAACATAGCTTAGCGGGCGGAGAATCCTCTGGAGGGAAATTCCGGCTGCCTTCATGGAAAGGAGCTCGCTGTTTTCTCCAAGTCCTCCCATTGTCATGATGGAAGCCAGCAGGGTTGCAAGCGGAAGGGCGTAAGGAATCAGCGTGCAGCACCCCCACATCATGAATTGGGCGATAACCTTGAATCCCAGTCCCTTGCCAACAAGCTCATCGATGTACAGCCAAAGGAACTGCATCATAAGGATGAAGGTCACGATGGCGAACACTGCTACAAACGGACCCAGGAAAGACTTCAGCATATAGCCGTCCAAAGTCTTTACGCCAAGCTTTCGCAGGAAACCTTTTATGGCTTCCTTTATCCTCCTTCCGAGAGGCAGCTGGTTCTGGGTCTGGTCTTCCATTTACTTGCTTATGGTTTCCTTAATGCAATCCAGGGCGGCATCTATTCCGTCCAGATTCTTTCCTCCTGCGCTTGCAAAGAACGGCTGTCCTCCGCCTCCTCCATTGATGAACTTGGCGGCAGGGCGGATATCCTTTCCGGCATTCATTCCCTTTTCTACCAGGTCGTCGGTGTACATGAGCACCAGGCCCGGTTTTGCAGAATCCGTTATTCCGGCTGCAAAGACCGTGCTGCGGCACTCGGCCCTGAGCATGAATGCGACGGTCTTGACAAGTTCCATAGGGAATTCGCCCTTTACGGCAATGAAGTCTATACCGTTGATATTCTGGACGATTTCCTTTGCCTTCTCCTTTATGGAGGCAGCCCTTTCCTTCATAATCTCCTCAGCCTGCTTGCGGAAATTCTCGTTCTCCGCCATCAGACGCTTGGCGCTGTCCATCACGTTAGGGGAATTCTTGAAGAGTTCCTTCAGGTTCTGGATCATATCATCTTCAATGTAAACGAGGTCCTCGGCGTTCTTTCCGGTGGTAGCCTCGATCCTTCTTACTCCTGCGGCGATGGCGCTTTCGCTGAGGATCTTGAAATATCCGATCATTCCGGTGGATGGAATGTGGGTTCCTCCGCAGAACTCAACGCTGTCTGCAAACTTTATAACCCTTACCTTGTCTCCGTATTTCTCGCCGAAGAGTGCAATCGCTCCGAGTTTCTTTGCCTCGTCTATCGGCATGTCTCTCATTTCCTCTTTCTTGATATCCTTGCGGATGAGGGCGTTGACCAGCCTTTCCACTTCGCGGAGCTTGTCAGACTGCACTTTTTCAAAGTGGGAGAAGTCAAATCTCAGCGACTGAGGACTTACATAGGAGCCTTTCTGCTCGATGTGTGTTCCGAGTACCTTTCTCAGCGCATAGTCCAGCAGGTGGGTGGCGCTGTGGTTTGCTGTGGTGGCAAGCCTGAGATCCTCGTCCACCTGTGCGGTGAACTGTCCGGACACGTCTGCCGGCATCTTGTCGGTGACGTGGATGGAAAGGCCGTTTTCCTTAACCGTGTTTATTATCTGGATTTTCTCTCCTTCTGCAGAACAGAGCCATCCCTTGTCTCCCACCTGTCCGCCGCTTTCCGCATAGAACGGTGTCTTGGACAGAACTATGTGGAACAGGTCTTTACCCTTGGTCTTGACCTCCCTGTAGCGGAGAATCTTTACGCCGGTCTCAACTGTGTTGTCATATCCTGTGAACACGCTTTCTGATTCTGCGTCGCCGACAGGAATCCAGTCTCCTTCCTTCTTGGCTTCGGCGTTGCGGCTTCTTTCCTTCTGCTTCTGGAGCTCCGCCTCAAAGCCCGGATGGTCTATCTCCAGACCGTTTTCCTTGGCGATGAGTTCCGTAAGGTCGATAGGGAATCCGAAGGTATCGTAAAGAACGAACGCATCCGTTCCGTTTACAAGTTTGCGGTTCTCTGCCTTGCATTTTGCCACTACATCGTCCATAAGGCGGATTCCACGGTCCAGGGTCCTGAGGAAGGTTTCCTCCTCTTCCTTGATGACCTTGGAAATCAGGCCTTCCTGCTTGCGGATTTCAGGATAGAAGTCTCCCATCTGCTCTACCAGTGTAGGCACCAGCTTGTGCAGCAGAGGCTCCTTTACTCCCAGGAATGTGTAGGCATATCTTACGGCCCTCCTCAATATCCTGCGGATTACATATCCTGCCTTAACGTTTGAAGGAAGCTGTCCGTCCGCGATGGAGAAGGTGATGGCCCTGACGTGGTCTGAAATCACCCTCATAGCGATTCTGACTTTCTCGTCCGCTGTTGCATAGTCCTTGCCGGCGATTTCTCCCACCTTGGAAATCAGCGGGGTGAAGACATCCGTGTCGTAGTTGCTCTTTTTGCCCTGGAGCGCCATGCAGAGCCTCTCGAATCCCATTCCGGTATCCACATTGTTGTGCGGAAGCTTCTCCAGGCTGCCGTCTGCCTTGCGGTTATACTGCATGAACACAAGGTTCCATATCTCGATTACCAGAGGGTCGGACTTGTTCACGAGTTCCCGTCCAGGAACCTTTGCCCTTTCGTCGTCATCGCGGAGGTCTATGTGAATCTCGCTGCAAGGGCCGCAAGGTCCGGTTTCTCCCATCTCCCAGAAATTGTCCTTCTTGTTTCCCAGCAGCACCCTGTCCTCAGGCAGGAACCTCAGCCAGTTCTCCCTGGCTTCCTCGTCCAGGCCCAGACCGTCCGGGGCATATCCCTCAAAAACGGTGGCGTAAAGCCTTCCCGGATCTATCTTGAAAACCTTTGTTAGAAGTTCCCAGCCCCACTCGATAGCCTCTTTCTTGAAATAGTCTCCGAAGCTCCAGTTTCCGAGCATCTCGAACATCGTGTGGTGGTAGGTATCGTGCCCCACCTCTTCCAGGTCGTTATGCTTTCCGCTAACTCTCAGACATTTCTGCGAGTCTGCGGCACGGAGTGCGAACGGGGCGGCGTTGCCCAGGAAAATATCTTTGAACTGGTTCATTCCCGCGTTTGTGAACATCAGCGTAGGGTCGTTCTTTACAACCATAGGTGCGCTTGGCACAATCACGTGTTCCTTTTCCTTGAAGAAATCCAGGAATGCCTGTCTAATCTGTCTTGATTCCATTAGTACGGTTTTTGCAGTTAGTGCAAATCGTACAAAAATAACATTTATTGGGGAAATTCAATAACGGCATATCGGATCCACAGGTAAGGGAACTTGTTGTCAAGGGCGGGAAGATGTTCATTCTCAGCCTTGTGGCCTTTGTACTGTATTATGTTCTCCTGTTTTATGTCATTGGCTTGAAGACTCCGAGAAAAAAGCAGCTGGAGGAGCGTTCCGCGATGCTGGATATACGCCAGAAAGACATCGAGGGCAAACTCCACCACGCTTTTTCCATTTTGGACGAGCTTCAGGAAAGGGACAACAACATTTACCGTCCGGCCTTTGGAGTGGAGGCGGAGGCTTTCCCTGAAGCGATGACGGGCGGAATAGACCAGCTGTTCTCCCTGGCAAAGACTCAGGCGGAGAGTTACGACAAGCTGGAGCCGCTTTCCGAGAGTGCCGGCAAGATGTCTTCCTGCGTGCCCGGCATTCCGCCGCTGTATCTGGACAAGATCCACATGACCAGCCGCTTTGGAGTCAGGAGCGATCCAATGAGCGGGGATGCAAAGGTGCATACCGGAGTGGATCTGGCAGGGCCCGAGGGGCTTCACGTCTTCGCCACCGGAGACGGAGTCGTGGAGAAAGTGGACATAAAGTTCACTGGCTACGGCAACGAGATTGTCATCAACCACGGATTCGGATACAAGAGCCGCTATGCCCATTTGAAGAGCACAATCGTACACGTGGGAGACCGCGTAAAGCGCGGAGACCAGATAGGCTTTGTAGGCAGCACCGGAAAGAGCACTGGCCCGCACCTCCATTATGAGGTTGAATATATGGGAAGAAAGGTGAATCCGCTGAACTTCTTTGATTCCGGCATGAGTGCGGAAGAGTATGAACGTCTTGTAAGGGAGGGTGCAAAATGAAACGGAGCAAGATAATATGGTACTTCCTTGGAAGCGTCGCCTTGGCGGTGATCTATTATATCCTGCTTGCCAATATCGTTTATTTCGGCGACGAGGCCCGCCTGCTCAAGGAAAACCGCAGCCGCACCAAGGCTCTTGACACCATAGAGGCCAGATTCTCCACTCTCAGCGATGAACTCAAGGCCCTCCAGAGCCGCGATGCGGGAATCTACCGCTCCATCTTCGGAGCCGATCCGGCAAAGGACCTCTACAAGGAAAATATGGGTCAGGATATCGACATCAAGACCGCCCTGGCAATGGCAAGGAGCGTGGAGGTTTCCATTGATTCTATAAAGGGAAATCTCAAATATCTCGGATCAAGCTCAGAGAACATTCCTTCAATAATTCCGGTACAAGGCTGCCAGAAGGAAAGCATCGGCGCTTCCATCGGCCGCAAGATAAATCCTCTGACAAAGGTTGTGGAATGGCATTCCGGCGTTGACATTGAGGCCGAGACCGGAACTCCCGTAATCGCTCCGGCAGAAGGAGTTGTCACATCCGTTATCCGCGGAGACCGCTCTGAAGGAGACATTGTGGAGCTTGACCACCTCAACGGCTACACCACCCGCTACTGCCATCTGGACAGCATCGCGGTCAAAAGGGGAGACACCCTCTCCCGTGCCCAAAGGTTCGCCTGCGTTGGAATGACCGGAAAGACCATCGCCCCGCATCTCCACTACGAGGTACTTTTCGACGGCAAGAGAGTGAATCCTGTCTGCTGGTTTTTCGCATCGCTGAAGCCAAAAGAATACACCTGGGCACTCCACAAATCTGAAAACACCGGCCAGTCTTTGGATTAATCTTCCAACTTGATTATTTTTGCAAGGTATGGAGGAAGGCAGCAAGCTATATTACACAATCGGAGAAGTTTCCAAAATCCTTGGAGAAAGCACATCGCTGGTCAGGTTCTGGTCAGACAATTTTCCGCAGTTCATAAAGCCCGTCAGAAACAAGAAGGGCAACAGATTCTTCACGCAGAAAGACGTGGAGACATTCAAGATGATCCATCACCTTGTAAAGGAAAGCGGAATGACATTGGAGGGAGCCCGCCAGAGGATGAAGCAGAACCTGTCTCCGACAGACAGGAAACTGGAGGTCATAGAGAGGCTCCGTTCTATCAAGGCCAAGCTTCTGGCCGTAAGCGAAGATCTGGACAACGAAACAGGAGAAGATTATCCGGAAGATGCAGAAAACACAGAAAGTCAAAGCCTCTGATATCGCTGAGGCTATAGAGAAGTTTGCTCCGCTGGCAACTCAGGCCGAGTGGGACAACAGCGGTTTTACCGTAGGGAATCCGAATGCGGAAGTTCACAAGGCCCTGATCGCCCTCAACTGCTCGCTAGAAGTGGTTAAGGAGGCTGTCGATTGTGGCTGCGATATGATAATCACGCACCATCCGCTGATAGTCCACAAGCCTTGCCTTTCTATTCTGGAAGGGGATCCGAGATCTGATACAATAATGCTCGCGATTCGTTCCGGGATAACCGTCTATTCTTCCCACACGCCCCTGGACAGGGCGAAGGGAGGGCTAAACGATATTATGGCAGCAAAGATGGGGCTTAAGGACTGCATTGCTTTGTCTGACGGATTTGGAGTGGTGGGGAAGATTGCGCCTGTAAGTGCGGCTGGTTTGATAGCAAAGGTGAAAAAGGCGTTTGGAGTTTTAAATTTGCGGACTTCAGAGCCGCTGAAGGGAAAGATCAGTAGGGTTGCCGTAAGCAGCGGAGGCGGGCAAGGCTCTATTCCTGAAGCAGTTGCAAAGGGAGCGCAGGTGCTTCTGACCGGAGATGTAACCCACCACAACTTCTATTGCCCGTCCGGATTTATGGTGGTGGACCTGGGCCATCATTTCAGCGAACTCCCGGCTATAGAACTTCTTAAATCTATTGTTAAGAAAAATTTTCCTAAATTTGCACTCCATTTGAGCGAGGCTGACATAAGCCCGATATTTTATTTTTGATATGGCAACAACAAAGAAAAATCCTGCATTGAGCGGGGAGACCTTCACCTCCCTGCAGATTTCAACAAAGAACGCAGACGCGTTGGAAATGGAAAAGAAGCTCCACCTTCTTTACAAACTCCAGCAGACAGACTCCAAGATAGATTCCATTTACCTTCTCAGAGGAGAGCTTCCTCTGGAGGTCAGAGACCTTGAGGACGAGGTGGCCGGCCTTAAGACAAAGCAGGCTGCTATCCAGAAGGATATCAAGGATATAGAGAACTTCATCACAGCCAAGAAGAACGAGATTGAGGAGTGCCGCCTGGCAATCAAGAAGTACGAGCAGCAGAGAAACAACGTAAGAAACAACCGCGAGTTCGAGTCCATTTCCAAGGAGATAGAATTCCAGCAGCTGGAGAGCCAGCTGGCCGAGAAGAAGGCTAACGACGGAACCAAGAACCTCGTTACCAAGAAAGAGGAACTGGGACTCATCGGAGAAGAGATAAAGGGCCGCGAGGCTGACCTTGAGGCAAAGCGTAAGGAACTGGAAAACATAGAGAAGGAGACCGAGAAGGAAGTCGAGAAGCTTCAGGAGGAGAGCAAGGGATATCAGGACCAGATAGATTCCAGAATGCTTGCAGCCTACAACAAGGTAAGAACCAACGTCCGCAACAAGATGGCCGTAGTTACCGTTGTAAGAGGCGCTTGTGGCGGATGCTTCAACAAGATTCCGCCTCAGAGGGAGATTGACATCGACGAGAGCCGCAAGATTGTGGTTTGCGAGTACTGCGGAAGAATCCTGGTAAGTTCCCGCTTCGCCGAGGAGGAAAATCCTCAGGCAGAAGAAGCAAAGCCTGCAAAGAAAACCGCAAAGAAAAAATAATCAGCGATGAAGCAAGGACCCTACACTTTGAGGGACCTCTTCTTCAAGCACGTAGGACAGACATCCTCTTCCCCGCTAGGTTTAAGCATAGTGAAGGCAGAGGGTGTTTTTCTGTATTCGGAGACCAAACGTTATCTTGATTTCATATCCGGGGTTTCCGTCTCCAACGTGGGCCACGCCAGAAGAGAGGTCATAGACGCCGTGAAGGCGCAGATGGAAAGCTATGCCCACCTGATGGTCTATGGGGAGATGATAGAAAGTCCCCAGGTGCAGCACGCCACCCTTCTGTGCTCCATTCTGCCGTCCTGCCTCCAGAGCGTGTACTACGTAAACAGCGGCAGCGAGGCCAATGAGGCCGCAGTAAAGCTGGCAAAGAGAATCACCCGCCGCCGCAGAATTGCAGCCTGCCGAAACGCCTACCACGGCAGCACCCAGGGAGCCCTGAGCCTGATGGACAGCGAGGAGTTCAAGGGGGCCTTCCGCCCGCTACTCCCGATGGTGGACCATTTTACCTTCAACGATATCGATTCCCTTTCAGTTATCACCGATGAAACTGCTGCAGTGATCGTAGAGCCTGTCCAGGGAGAAGGCGGAGTGCAGATTCCGGTTCCGGGATTCCTTGAGGCTCTGCGGAAAAAGTGCGACGAAACCGGCGCCCTGCTTATTTTCGACGAGGTTCAGACGGGTTTTGGAAGGACAGGCAAGATGTTTGCATTTCAGAAATACGGAGTGACGCCGGATATCCTGACCCTGGCCAAGGCGCTTGGCGGCGGAATGCCTCTGGGAGCGATGGTTACTTCGCCTGAAAGGATGAGTGCATGGCAGACCGATCCGCCGCTCGGGCACATAACCACTTTTGGAGGACATCCGGTATGCTGCGCGGCTGCACTTGCATCGCTGAGGCTGCTCCTGGAAAAAGACTGGGTGGGAGATGTGGAGCGCAAGAGCAGAAAAGTTGTGGAGGGTTTGGAATCCCATCCCGCTGTAAAGGAGATACGTGCGGCAGGTTTGCTTATAGCGGTGGATCTGGGAAGCGAGGCATTAGCGAAAAAAGTGCTATATTTACTACTCGATGAAGGCGTGATTACGGACTGGTTCCTTTTCCAGCCGACATCGTTCAGGATAGCCCCTCCGCTCTGCATCTCGGATGAGGAACTGGAGCTTGGAATCCAGGCGGTTAGGAGGGCTTTGGATAAATTGGCAGAATAGATTTTTATGGCAAAGACAGTCAGAAACAGGAAAGGAGAGGTGGACCTCGAGGTATCCGCCCTGCAGCAGGGGATGAAGGTTCCGCAGGCACCGGAAGTGGAGGCTTCCGTGCTTGGAGCGATGATGTTGGACCAGGATATAGTGGAGGAGCTTATGACAGTGCTTCAGGAGGAGTGCTTCTATAAGACGGAGAACAGGTTGATATTCAAGGCAATCAGCAATCTCAGCAACGCCTCCCAGCCGGTGGATATGATGACGGTGGCTGACCGCCTGAAGTTCAACGGAGACTTTGACGCTGCCGGAGGACTTGACTATCTGACCCGCCTTACCTCGGATATCGGAGCGGCAGTTCACGTGAACTACTATGCCAAGATCCTGGTGGACAAGTTCATCCAGAGGGAGATGATTTCCATTACGAATGACTCCCTCCGCAAATCCTACGACGAGTCCGAGTCTGTGGATGACCTTTTGAATACCATACAGCAGAGGCTGTTCGAGCTCTCCGAGAAAAACATGAGCCGCAAGGAGCAGTCGATCGCGGAGATTATAAAGACCAAGCTGGACAGTCTGGAGGAAATGCAGAGCAAAGGTGGGCAGACAGGCCTTCAGAGCGGATATATGGCGCTGGACAAGGTTACCTACGGATGGCATCCGTCAGACCTGGTGATCATAGCCGGACGTCCTGGTATGGGAAAGACCGCCTTCGTGCTCACGATGGCAAGGAACATGGCCGTGGATTTCAAGATACCTGTAGCGTTCTTCTCTCTGGAGCAGGCTCCTACACAGTTGCTGGAGAGGCTTATGGTTGCGGAATCCGGACTGCCGTCAGACAAGATAAAGGGAAGCGTAAAGATGACCCAGGCAGACTGGACCCAGTTGGAAGATAGCCTGAAGTCTCTGGTAGACGCTCCGATATACATAGATGACACCCCGTCACTTTCTATCGCCGACCTGAGGGCCAAGGCCCGCCGTCTGGTGAAGACAAGCGGAGTCAAGATACTCATCATAGACTACCTGCAGCTGATGACGGGAAGCAAGGAGCTCAAGGGAAACCGCGAGCAGGAGGTTGCGGAAATCTCCCGTTCCCTGAAGGCCATCGCAAAGGAACTGAATGTCCCGGTGATAGCCCTGGCACAGCTCAGCCGTCAGGCGGAGTCTTCTACCGGAGGGCAGAAGAAACCTCAGCTTACGCACTTGAGGGAGTCCGGAGCCATCGAGCAGGATGCTGATATTGTTCTCTTCCTGCACCGTCCTGAGTATTACGGGCTTGAAGACATAAGTGTGGAGAAGGGACTTACTGAGGTGATCATTGCAAAGCACCGTAACGGACCTACCGGTGAGGTAGAACTGAAGTTCCTTGCAAACCAGATGAAGTTTGTGGACCGCAACGATGCCTATGCCCAGCCTGTCACTCCTCCTGGCGGCCTGTCTTTCGGATCCAGAATCAACAGTGGAGACTACGGAGACTTCGGCATCACCGCGGAAGATGAATACGACGTTAACTGAAAACATACGGAAATGAAAAGATTTGTCGCTCTCGCATTCTTGATTGCTGTTTTTTCCCAGGCATTTGCCCAGGAAAGCAACAACTATCCATTCCAGGATGGAGAGAAGATGCACTTTGTTCTGAATTACACTTGGGGCGGAGTCATTACAGATGTGGGCGACGCCACCTGTACTCTTACATATTCCAACGGGGGATACAATGTCCTGGTTACAGGCAAGACATTCAAGTTCTTCGACATGTTTTTCAAGGTAAGGGAGAGGTTCGAGTCCCGGTTCACCGAGAAAAGCCTCCGTCCTGTCAGGTTCTACCGTGAGGCTGCGGAAGGCAAGTACAGGATGAAGAACACCCTGAAATTCAATCAGAACTATACGATCAACTCCAGCACACAGAAGTATGACAGGGTTCCTTATGACACGATTTTGAAGGGAACGGCCAACACGATGGATATGCTGACCCTGCTGTTCAGGAGCAGGACGCTTTCCTTCGACGACAGCCAGATAGGGAAGAAGGTTCCTCTGGAGTTTACCATAGACAAGGAAATCTACAACATCTATTTCATATACCTGGGGAAGGAGAACAAGAAGATCCAGGGCCTGGGAACGTTCAGGACAATGAAATTCGCGGTCAAGGTGGTAGCCGGCAACGTTTTCGACGGCAGGGAGGACATGAATATGTGGATCACCGACGACGAGAACAAGTTCCCTGTGTTCTTCGAGTCACCGGTTCTGGTGGGAAGGGTGCAGGGCAGGATGACTTCCATTACCAACAACAAATATCCCCTGACTTCCAAGATCAAATAGAATGCAGAAAGGTATTATAGGTCACGACGGAGTGGTCTCCGCTGTTCTGGAGGACGGATACAAGGTCAGCATCACCTCCCGCAGCGCTTGCTCTTCATGCCATGCCAGGGGTCTTTGCTCGGCCTCTGAGATGGTGGACAAGGTCATAGAAGTCAAGGATTCCGGGCCTGTCCGCTATAAAATCGGAGACAAAGTCAGCGTCAACATAAAGGAATCTGCCGGAATGAGGGCCGTATGGATAGTTTATGCGGTTCCGGCAATCATTTTAGTAACCTTTTTGTTATATTTGCAGCGTTTGGGAATGAGTGAATTGGCAACGGGCCTTACCATCCTGGGAGCTATAGCTGTCTATTTCTTCGTGCTGTATCTTTTCAGGGGGAAAATAGGGCGCCGTATCCGCTTTACGTTATCCCCGATAGACGAGACTACTAACAATTAACTTAATGAATACAACAATTATCTTTACTGTCGCCACATTGGCAATCCTGGGATTGTTGCTGGCGATTGTGCTCTACATTGTTGCGCAGAAATTCAAGGTGGAGGAAGATCCCCGGATCGACACCGTAGAATCTCTGCTGCCTGGCGCCAACTGCGGAGGTTGCGGCAAGGCAGGTTGTAGGGCTTTTGCAGAAGCTGCTGTAAAAGAAGGACTTGGTTCTATTCACTGTCCGGTTGGAGGCAATCCTGTAATGCAGAAGATTGCCGAGGCCCTGGGACAGACGATAGAGGCCAAGGATCCGCAGGTCGCTGTCGTAAGATGTTCCGGATCCTGCGACAAGAGAAAGAAAACCACCGTGTACGACGGTCTGGCCACCTGTGCCACGATTGCTTCTCTGTACGGCGGTGACACTGACTGCCGCTTCGGATGCCTTGGCAGGGGAGACTGCGAGGCTGTCTGCAAGTTCGATGCTATCAAAATCAACCCCGAGACGGGGCTTCCTGTCGTTGACGAGGAGAAATGTACTGCCTGCGGAGCCTGCACAAAGGCTTGCCCTAAGCAGATCATAGAACTCCGCAACAAGGGGCCTAAGGGCAGAAGGGTTTATGTTGCCTGCCGTAACCAGGACAAGGGCGCCGTTGCAAGGAAAGCTTGCCTTGCCGCCTGCATCGGTTGCGGAAAATGCGCCAAGACCTGTCCGTTCGAGGCCATTACGGTGGAGAACTTCCTGGCTTACATAGATTACACCAAGTGCCGCATGTGCCGTAAGTGCGTGGTTGAGTGCCCGACCGGAGCAATCCACGAGGTTAACTTCCCTCCGCGCCCTGCAGTGGTAAAGCCTGCAGCACCGGCCGCTCCAGCTCAGGCCAAACCAGTCGCCGAGCCACAGGAAAAGAAAGTTGAAATACCGGTTGAAAAAAAGGATTAGAGTATGAGAACATTCAGAATGGGTGGCGTTCATCCTGCTGACAAGAAGATCAGCAAGGATGCGGCAATAGAGAGATTGCCTCTGCCAAAGACTGTTTATATCTCTATGGGCCAGCACCTTGGCGCTCCTGCAGAGCCATGCGTGGCTGTTGGGGATAAAGTTAAGGTCGGCCAGCTGATTGCCAATGCGACCGGCTTTGTTTCCGCTCCGGTTCACTCATCGGTGAGCGGAACCGTAAAATCAATTGAAATGGTAAAGGATCTTGCCGGAAGACCTGGCAAGGCCGTAGTCATAGATGTCGAGGGAGACGAGTGGATGGAAGACATCGACCGCTCCGAGGACATCGTTCGTGAAATCAAGCTTGAGAAGAAGGAGATCGTAGACCGCATCAAGGCCTGCGGAGTTGTTGGTCTGGGCGGTGCTACATTCCCTACCAACGTAAAACTTTCCCCTCCTCCTACAGCCACTCCTACCTGCGTGATTATCAACGGCGCAGAGTGCGAGCCTTATCTTACTTCAGACTATAGGGTGATGATGGAGATGCCTGAGCAGGTGCTCATCGGTGGAACCATCCTTATGAAGGCCCTCGGAGTAGACAAGTGCTTCATCGGAATAGAGGAGAACAAACCTGAGGCAATCAAGAAACTCAAGGCTCTGGCTCCTCAGTACAAGGGCGTGGAGATAGTTACTCTCAAGAAGAAATATCCGCAGGGCGGTGAGAAGCAGCTCATCGATGCTGTAATCGGAAAGAAGGTTCCTTCAATGGGACTTCCTGTAGATACAGGCGCAGTGGTGCAGAATGTGGGAACCGCCTTTGCAGTTTACGAGGCCGTCCAGAAGAACAAGCCTCTGTTCGAGGGCATTATGACAGTAACCGGAGATTGCCTGGAGCATCAGCGCAACTTCATCCACAGGGTTGGAACTCCTCTGAGTTTCATCATGGAATACAGCGGCGGAGTACCTGAGAAGGCCTCCAAGCTTATCAGCGGCGGCCCTATGATGGGTAAGGCAATCGTGAATGTAGACGCTCCTACACTCAAGGGAACATCCTCAATACTTTACCTTACGGAAGCACAGACAAAGAGAAAGGAAGAAAGCAACTGTATCCGTTGCGGCAAGTGCGTAAGTGCCTGCCCTATGGGTCTGGAGCCTTATCTGCTGAACAAGCTGGGAAGGGCTTCCCGCATGGACGAGCTTGAGGAGCACCACGTTTACGACTGCATCGAGTGCGGATGCTGTTCATTCACCTGCCCGGCATTCATTCCTCTGCTGGATACCATCCGCCAGAGCAAGGCAGCCGTAATGAAGATTATGAAGAGCCGTCCTAAGAAGTAATTGGGGAGGCGGATTGTTAATGAATTAAAATTGTACGACAAATGAATACATTGATTGTCTCTCCTTCCCCTCACGTTCACGGGAAGGATAATACCAGGAGGCTGATGGGGGATGTGATTATCGCACTTCTTCCTGCCGTACTGGTATCAATCTGGTTCTTCGGTCTGAGCGCGATACATCTGGTATGCGTGAGCGTACTTGCCTGTGTCGTTTTCGAGTACCTGATTCAGAAGTTTTTGCTCAAGGACAAAAGCACCGTGGGAGACCTTTCCGCAGTGGTTACGGGAGTCCTTCTGGCCCTGAACCTTCCGGTCTGCTCTCCTTGGTGGCTTATCCTTATCGGCGCTCTTGTTGCAATAGGCATCGCCAAGATGACCTTCGGCGGCCTGGGACAGAATCTTTTCAATCCGGCTCTGGTAGCCCGCGTGGTTCTGCTGGTTTCTTTCCCTGTCCTTATGACGGGAACCGCATTCCACGCTCCTGAGAGCGGATATCTGTTCGGCAACTCCGATTTTGCAGCCGCAGCCCTGGACGCAACCAGCGGAGCGACTCCTCTGGGATTCGTTAAGGAGCAGCTGGCAAAGGGTGTGGCTATGGAAGAGATTATGGCTAATCCGGGTCTTTCCTATACACAGCTTCTGTTTGCGAATATGGGAGGCAGCGCCGGCGAGTTCTCTGCAGTAGCCCTGCTTCTGGGCTTCATTTACCTGCTTTGCAGAAGGGTGATCAAGCCTTGGATATCGCTGAGTATCCTCCTTACCGTATTTGTATTTGCAGGAGCCCTTTATCTCGGCGATTCTTCCAAGTATCTGGATCCTGTATTCCACGTTCTCAACGGAGGTTTGCTGCTGGGAGCCTTCTTCATGGCTACAGATTATGTAACATCTCCTATGACAACCAAGGGACAGGTGATCTTCGGTATCGGAATCGGTGTCATCACCGTTCTTATCAGAACATTTGGAGCTTATCCTGAAGGAGTTTCCTTCGCGATACTGATAATGAACTCTACCGTTCCTCTTCTGAACAAGATTCAACCTAAACGATTTGCGAAGGAGGCGCAGAAAAAGTAATGGCTATCAAATCATCACTCTTGAACATGGTGCTTGTGCTCACGCTGGTTTGCCTGGGCGCATCCGCCGCCGTTGCAGTCGTTTACGCTGTAACCAAGGATCCTATAAGCGCCGCTGAGGTAGCAAAGAAGAACAACGCCATCAAGGAAGTTGTTCCGGAATTTGACAACAATCCTTACGAGGAGGCTCTGGACATCATCGCAGACCTTAACGCTCCGGAAAAGACCAACAAGGTTTATCCGGCAAAGAAGGGCGGCCAGATTGTAGGCTATGCAGTCGAGAGCACTACCACCAAGGGATTCGGCGGTCCTTTCACCATAATGGTCGGATTTACTCCTGACGGTGCAGTTTACAACACTTCAGTGATTTCCCACTCAGAGACTCCTGGCCTTGGCGCCAAGATCACAGACTCCAAGAGCGGGTTCATCACCCAGTGGAACGGAAAGAACCTTACGGACGGCAGCCTCAACATCTCCGTCAAGAAAGACGGCGGAGACATTGACGCCATCACCGCTTCCACCATATCCTCAAGGGCATTCTGCGATGCCATGCAGATTGCGGCAAACGTGTTTAACAATATTTCTACGGAAAAGTAAGTTATGAGCAAGTTCAAATATCTGATAGACGGTATTGTCAAGAACAACCCGACCTTCGTTCTGGTTCTGGGTATGTGCCCTACGCTTGCAACCACCACTTCTGCAATAAACGGTATGGGTATGGGACTGGCCACAATGGCTGTTCTGTTGTGTTCTAACATAGTTATCTCTCTCCTTGCTCCGGCAATCCCGAACAAGGTCAGGATACCTTGCTACATTGTCGTGATCGCTGCATTCGTAACTGTAGTCCAGCTGGTTATGCAGGCCTTCACGCCAGGACTCTACGAGACTCTGGGAATCTTCATCCCGTTGATCGTGGTTAACTGCATCGTGCTCGGCAGGGCCGAGGCCTTTGCCAACAAGCACGGCATCATAGACAGTGCGCTTGACGGAATCGGAACCGGTATCGGCTTCACCATCGCCCTGACCTGCATCGGTCTGGTAAGGGAAGTCCTCGGAAACCTTTCCGCTTTCGACCACAAGTTCTCTTCATCAGACGGTATGCTCGTGTTTGTTCTTGCTCCGGGAGCATTCATCGTTCTGGGTTATCTCATGGTAATATTCAACAAGCTTAAGGCTCACAAAAAATAAGGATAGGTTATGGAATATCTGATTATAATCATAACGGCTGTATTCGTAAACAACGTAGTACTTAGCCAGTTCCTCGGAATCTGCCCGTTCCTGGGCGTTTCCAAGAAGATCTCCACCGCTTTCGGAATGAGCCTTGCGCTGATTCTGGTCATGGGACTTGCAACCCTGGTTACATACCTCATCCAGAATTACGTGCTTGTCAACACCTGGTTTGGCAGGGAAATCAACATCACCTTCATGCAGACCATCGTCTTCATCCTGGTGATCGCCGCCCTGGTACAGATGGTGGAAATCATCCTCAAGAAGATCAACCCTACGCTTTATCAGGCTCTGGGTATCTTCCTGCCATTGATCACTACCAACTGCGCCGTTCTGGGTGCTGCCCTGATAGTTGTTACCAAGGAGTTCTCCTTCGGAGGAGAGCCTCACATGATGAATCTTGCGGAGAGCGTGGTTTATTCCATGAGCCTTGCCATAGGTTTCGGAATTGCCATCATACTGTTTGCCGGAATGAGGGAGCAGCTGGAACTCAGCAACGTTCCGAAGTCTCTTAAGGGCACTCCGATCGCACTGATAACCGCAGGACTTCTGGCTCTTGCCTTTATGGGATTCCAGGGAATCGTTTAGCTCAGCGACCTGTGCAGGACAAGAAGGATATACTCAGCCGGATTATTACCGCAGTGGAGATTGAGGCTTTGATGCGGGAGGGCAGGAACGAGGAGGCGCACTCCAACCTTTCCGCCCTGCTTAAGAAAGAGCCGAAAAATTCCTACGCCTGGTACCTTCTCGGTAACCTGTACAGCCGCCAGAAACTTTTCCCTCAGGCTCTTGAGGCCTACAAGAACGCAAAGCTTCTGGAACCTGACGGCCCCGCGGCCCCGGCCGTAGACTGGGTGGTGGAGCAGATGTCTTTGCAGAATTAGGAAAACGGGGCAATCGCCCCGTTTTTCTTTTCGCTGAGAATTGAGTCTAAAATTGTATATTTGACTATTCTTAAAATCGCGACAAATAATCAATCTAAAATTAACTGTCAATATGAGATCAACTACTAAAGCACGTCTGACAACTCTTGTGTCAGCCCTCTGCATTGCTGCAGTAATGTGCCTGGGTGCATCCCAGGCTTCAGCGCAGAGAAAGAACAAAGATGCCAAGAAGGACGCTCCAACCGCCCAGGCTCCTCCGAAGGACGGCCAGACCCCGGGCCAGGCCCCGGCTAAAAAGAAGGGTCCTGAATCCCTGGAGAAATTCGTCAAGAAAGACGCCAAGATCATGAAAGGCTTTACCACCGTCTACAACCAGGAAGACAAGTGGTACATAAGCATCAACGATTCCATAATCGGAAGGGACATCGAGCTGGTTTCCCGTATCGCCAAGAGCGCCGAGGGCGGTAGAAGAGGATTCAACGGCTATGCCGGTGACATTGTCGGCGAGGCTATGGTAAGATTCTCCAAGGGCCCGGGCAACAAGATATTCCTGCATCAGGTAATGCTGAGGGAAAGGGCTACCGGAAGCATGGCCCAGAATGTGAAGAACTCAAACACCACGGCAATCGTTGCATCCTTCGACATCGCTGCATGGAACGACGACAAGTCCGAGAACCTTATCGATGTTTCCAACTTCCTTCTGACGGAGAATCCGCTTCTGCACTTCAACAAATACCTGAAGAGGACCTTCACCCTGCAGAACTTCATGAAGGACCGCTGCTATGTTTCAAGTATCAAGACTTATCCTATCAACACCGAGTTCCTCAGCGTTATAACCTACGGCAAGGAGAACGGTCAGAGCGCAACATACGAGTACAACGCTTCAATGGTTCTGCTTCCTAAGGAGCCTATGATGGGCCGTATCGTTGATCCTCGCGTAGGATACTTTACAGTAAGATACACAGACTTCGACATGAACCCTCAGGGCGTAAAGAGCGTGGCCCTTGCAGCCCGCTGGCGTCTTGAGCCGAAACCGGAAGACCTTCAGAAATACATCAACGGAGAACTTGTGGAGCCTGCAAAGCCTATCGTGATATACATCGACCCTACAACTCCTAAGGAGTGGGTTCCTTACCTGATTGCCGGTGTAAACGACTGGCAGGCAGCATTCGAGAAGGCCGGCTTCAAGAACGCCATAATGGCAAAGGTTGCTCCTACTCCGGAAGAGGATCCTACCTGGAGCCTTGACGACGCAACCCATTCTGCTATCGTCTACAAACCGTCTGACGTGGCAAATGCCAGCGGCCCTCACGTATCCGACCCTCGAAGCGGAGAGATCATCGAGACCCACATCAACTGGTATCACAACGTTATGAACCTCCTCCGCAACTGGTACTTTGTACAGTGCGCTCCATCCGACCCTATGGCAAGGAACATGCAGCTCCCTACAGAACTTATGGGAGAGCTTATCCGCTTCGTGTCATCTCACGAGGTTGGCCATACCCTGGGACTGAGGCATAACTTTGCCGGCAGCAACTGCCCGATCTACACTGTTGATAATCTCAAGAACGTTGAGTTCCTGAAGAAGTACGGACACGCATCATCCATCATGGACTATGCCCGCTTCCTGTACCTTGCAGAGGCAAAGGACAACATCCCTCAGGAGCTTCTCTTCCCTTGCATCGGCCCTTACGACAAGTGGGCTATCGAGTGGGGCTACAGGTACTATCCTCAGTTCAAGACCCCTAAGGATGAGGCCGATTACCTGAAGAAGATCGTCACAGAAAAACTCAAGGATCCTACCGGAATCTACAAGTTCGGAACGGAGAGCGACCCATCAGACCCTCGCTACCAGAGCGAAGACCTCGGCGTAAACCATATGGAAAGCAACGAGATCGGTATGAACAACCTCAAGGTCATCATGAACAATATCGAGAAGTGGACCGCAACTCCTAACGAGCCTTACACCAATCTCAGCGATATCTACGACCAGGTTGTAAACCAGTACAAGCGCTATGTCAACCACGTAGCCAAGTACATCGGCGGAATCACCTCTGAGGAGAAACTCGCCGAGGAGCCTGGCGACATCCGCACATTCGTTTCCAAGGCAAAGCAGCAGGAGGCACTTGCCTTCCTGAAGAAGCATTTCTTCACCACTCCTAAGTGGCTGCTCAAGGACGAGATATTCAAGAAGACCAAGAAGGACAGGATGACCATCATGCAGGGCATCTACAACGGAACCCTCGGCAAACTGGTGGACAACCGCGTTCTCGACAATCTGTGCAAGGCAGAAGTTGCCCTTGGCAAGAACGCCTACACCATCGAGAACTACTTCACAGACCTTAATAACATTGTCTTTGCCCCTATGCCTGCAGATCCTCAGGAGGCTGCTTACCGCCGCCTGATGCAGAAGATCTATGTCCAGAAGCTCTGCGACATGTATACCGGTAGCGGAAGCGGCAATTCCACCGGCGGAATGATAGTGATCTACACTCCTGAAGAGAAGGGCAACTCCGATGTTTCTTCAATGATTCTCGGTCAGCTGGAGATGCTCCAGGCCAAGTTCAAGGCAGCATCCGCCAACACCACAACCCTCAACGGAGCCCACAACCGCTTCCTCTACGAGAGGGTAAGGCGCGCCATCACCGACCAGAGGCAGAAGGCCGCAACCACTACACCGACCAATCCTCCGTTCATCGCAGAGGAAGAATTCGGTACCTGCACCCTCGGCGAATAAATGCCGCTGGCGGGCATTCACCTGAAACACAGTATCTTAAATATAAGGTCCTGCGGCAAAATCACCGTAGGACCTTATATCTTTCTAACTAATACTTAGCGGTTTATCCGCCACTGGTTATCAGAAGTTGTAGCGGATGCCGAGGAGGATGGCTCCCTGCTCTCCCATGCCGAACTCTGCAAAGCCGCGGAGCTGTCCACCGGCCTCGATGCATATGAGAGATGCCTGGAAGTTGAACATTACGTTATTGTCCTTTTTCGTGGCGACTGTAGGATCGGTATCTTTCATGTTGGTGTTGGCAAAGGTTACGCCGGCAGCAATCTTGGAGTACATTCCAAAGTGTTCTTTACGAAGCCAGTTGAACTTGGCGGCCGGCATGAAGCTGAAGTAGGAGCGTGTATAGTCTCCGATCTTTTCAGACGTGGTATCTCCTGAGGTTGTGGTGGTTCTTTTCATCATATCCTCCCTGAAGGAAGAAACGCTGCCGATAGCTCCAACCGCAACTACAGGAGATACACGGCGGAAGTACTCTGCAGACATGGGACCAAAGGCATTCTTGGTCTTGGTGTCTCCTCCGAACATCACCGTCACAACCTCTCCAAAAGCCTCAATCCACTCGGAGTTGGACAGGGTTCCGTATGTCAGGGAAAACTCATTCTTGTTAACGATGTCTTTCCCGATCACCTGCGCGTGTGACTCGGTGGCTGCCATCAATGCCAGCAGCAATGTAGCAGCAATAAACAATCTCTTCATAATGTTAAACTAACGGATTACAGCTGGCTGTAGGAGATGTTGTAAATCTCGCTGAGGGTCTTCTGGCTGATATTGCCGCTGTTAAGACCTTTCGTCAGCCATTTCTCCCTCTGGGCGCTGGTTCCGTGGGTGAAGGCGTCAGGAACGGTGTAGCCCTGGGACTTCTTCTGGAGATAGTCGTCTCCGATAACCTTTGAGCAGTTGATGGCGTTGCGGATGTCCTGATAGTCTATAGAGTTGAACATCTTGCTCTCGTGGTGGCCCCATACACCGGCCAGATAGTCTGCCTGGAGCTCAAGCCTTACACTCCACTGGTTTGCGGTTGTCTGGTTTGAGGACTGCATCTTCTGGTGAACCTGTCCCAGGATTCCAAGGAGGTTCTCGACATGGTGTCCAACCTCGTGGGCGATAACGTATGCGTATGCGAACTCTCCGTCTGCGCCCAGCTTCTGTTTCATCTCGCTGAAGAACGACAGGTCTATGTAAAGAGCCTTGTCTGCAGAGCAGTAGAAAGGTCCTACTGAAGCGGTAGCGCCACCGCAGCCGGTCTGTACGGAAGAGGTGAAGAGCACCATCTTTGGCGGTTCATATTCCGCATTCAGCTGCTCTCTGAAAACCTTGGTCCATACGTCCTCGGTTGAAGCGAGAATCTGCTTGGAGAATTCTGCAAGAGCCTCTTCCTGTGCGGTAGGCTGGTAGTCCTGTGAGGTCTCTGTGCCTCCACCGGTGAGCAGTCCGCCGCCGTCTGCGCCCATCTGCTGCAAAACGCTGAGCGGATTGCCGCCCAGAGCCCAGGTTATAAGTCCGATTATGATAAGTCCGCCAAGTCCCATACCGACGGCCTTTCCGCCAGACATTCCTCTGCGGTCATCCACATTGGAGCTGGTCCTTCTTCCTTCCATTCTCATAATATTCAGTTTTTTTTAGTTGTTGTCTTGCTTGGATTGTCTTACAAATATAATGAAAATCTCAGACTTTGCCGAGTTTCCCCAGGAACTCCCATAGCACGACTCCGATGCAGACGGATACGTTGAGTGAATGCTTTGTCCCGAACTGCGGGATCTCGATACAAGAGTCGCTGAGGTCTACTATTTCCTGCTGAACCCCGTGAACCTCGTTACCGAAGACGAGAGCGTACTTTACTCCTTCTTCCGTTTTGAAATCGGTGAGCATGACGGAATTCTCCGTCTGCTCTATGCTGATAATCCTGTAACCTTCTTCCTTGAGTTTTTTGACCGCGTCGGCAGTTTCCTTGAAATACTCCCAGTCCACGGAGAACTCCGCACCCAGGGCGGATTTGTGGATTTCCGGAGTAGGGGGCGTGGCGCTGATTCCGCAAAGGATGATTTTCTCCGCGATGAAGGCATCGCTTGAGCGGAACACGGATCCAATGTTATGCTGGCTGCGGACGTTGTCCAGGACAATGGCTACGGGAATCTTGCCCTTGTGCTTGAATTCCTCCACCGTTGCCCTTCCCAACTCGCTGTTAAGTAGTTTTCTGTTAGTCATCGCGATAATCGGAAATTACCGGTTCAAAGATAAAAAATTTGGAAAACTATCTGCATGGTTGTATCTTTACATACCTAAACAATCAGATTATTAACCCAAAAAAACAAATGATATGAAAAAACTACTAGCTATTGCATTGGCTCTTTTGATCTCTGTGCCTATGTTCTCACAGGGCAAGCTGAAAGAGAACTTCAAGGAATCAGCATTCGGAATCGAGATTTCCATGATCTATGTAGAGGGCGGTGAGTTCATGATGGGAGGAACTTCCGAGCAGGGAAAGGAAGCCGACAAGGACGAGGTGATCCACAGGGTAACCGTGGGAGACTTCTTCATCGGCCAGTTTGAAATCACCCAGTCTCAGTGGGAGGCTGTAATGGAGACAAGCGTTGTGCAGCAGAGCAGGAAGGCAGACGCAAAACTGACTGCCGACAAGCTTAACGGAGTAGGCCCGGATTATCCGATGTACTATGTAACCTGGGAAGAGGCTATGGAATTCTGCCGTATCCTCAGCAAGAAGACCGGAAAGAAATACACCCTGCCTACAGAGGCCGAGTGGGAATTTGCAGCAAGAGGTGGCGTGAAGACCGATGCAAGATCCCGCACGAAATATTCCGGAAGCAATCTGGTTGAGCGCGTGGCATGGCATGACCGCGGATCCTCAC
Organism: Bacteroidales bacterium; assembly: GCA_017961175.1. Taxonomy (GTDB): domain Bacteria; phylum Bacteroidota; class Bacteroidia; order Bacteroidales; family UBA932; genus Egerieousia. The sequence goes on along the minus strand of JAGCXV010000068.1, from coordinate 11,375 downwards.
ATCCTGTTGGAATGCTGGAGCCAAACGAGCTGGACATCTACGATATGAGCGGAAACGTTTGGGAGTGGTGCTATGACTGGTATGGTCAGTATAACAGAAACGAGTCTTTCAATCCAGAAGGACCTGCTACAGGAGAAGAGAGAGTTCTCAGAGGCGGAAGCTGGCACAACCCTGCATCCCGCTGCCGTGTATCCTATCGCGGACACAACTCTCCTGAGAGGCGCGCAGGCTACAGAGGCTTCCGTATCGTATGCCACGATGTAGAAGCTCCGGCAGACTAGTCATCGGCGATTTGTAATAAAAGATGCCTTGAAAAGCCAAGGCATCTTTTTTTTGTCCGTTATTTTCCGCCCTTTGCAATTAAATTGTTATATTTGCCAGTCTTATGCAATTAAAATGAATATTTAAACAGTTAACACAATATGAAACAAGATCTCGAAATATCCGAACTCATCAAAAGAGAGGAAAATCGTCAGTCCAGAGGCGTAGAACTGATTGCTTCTGAGAACTTTGTAAGCGACCAGGTGCTTGCGGCACTCGGTAGTGTATGTACAAACAAATATGCAGAAGGCTATCCTGGCCACAGGTATTATGGTGGATGCCAGGAAGTTGACAAGATTGAACAGGTGGCTATCGACCGTATCTGCAAGCTCTTCGACGCAGAGTATGCAAACGTGCAGCCTCACTCAGGAGCTCAGGCAAACATGGCCGTAATGATGGCCTGCATCAATCCTGGCGATACCTTCATGGGACTTAACCTGGATATGGGCGGACACCTTACCCACGGTTCCCCTGTGAACGTTTCCGGAAAGATGTACAACGCCGTGGCTTACGGACTGGACAAGGAGACCGGACTGATCGATTACGACGATATGGAGAAGAAGGCCCTGGAGCACAAGCCGAAACTGATCATCGGCGGCGCCAGCGCATATTCCAGAGAGTGGGACTGGGAGAGGATGAGAGCCATTGCAGACAAGGTAGGAGCAATCCTCTGGGTTGACATGGCACATCCTGCAGGACTGATTGCAAAGGGCCTGCTGAAGAACCCTGTAAAGTACGCTCACATCGTAACCTCCACAACCCATAAGACACTGAGGGGACCTCGCGGAGGTATCATCCTGGTGGGTAAGGACTTCGAGAACCCTTGGGGACAGAAGACTCCAAAGGGCGAAATCAAGAAGATGAGCGCCATACTCAACTCATCCGTGTTCCCTGGCATCCAGGGCGGACCTCTGGAGCACTGCATCGCCGCAAAGGCAGTTGCATTCTTCGAGGCTCTGCAGCCTGAGTTCAAGACCTACGTTGAGCAGGTTCACAAGAACGCCGTAGTAATGGCAGAAGAGTTCATGGCAAGAGGCTACAAGGTAGTCAGCGGCGGAACCGACAACCACATGATGCTTATCGACCTGAGGACCAAGTTCCCTGAACTTACCGGAAAGGTAGTTGAGAACACCCTGGTTCTGGCAGACATCACCGTTAACAAGAACATGGTTCCGTTTGACACCCGCTCTCCGTTCCAGACTTCAGGTATAAGGGTAGGTACTCCTGCCGTTACCACCAGAGGCCTCAAGGAGAACGACATCAAGTTTGTTGTAGGCCTGATAGACAAGGTTCTCAACAACCTTACGGACGAGAAGGTTCTTGAGGATGTGCGCCATCAGGTAGAGCAGCTTATGGCAGGCCGCCCTCTCAACATCTGGTAGAAGAACATTTAGACGAGATTATGAATATTATCAAGAAAACAATCCAGCTCGCAGACGGACGTACTATTGAAATTGAGACTGGAAAACTGGCCAAGCAGGCAGATGGCTCGGCCGTAGTTAAGATGGGTGGCACAATGCTTCTTGCCACCGTGACTTGCGCCAAAGAAGCAGAAGAGGATGTGGACTTCCTCCCTCTTCAGGTAGATTACAAGGAGAAGTTTTATGCCGCAGGACGTTTCCCTGGCGGATTCATGAAGAGAGAGGGTAAGGCCAGCGATTATGAGATTCTGATTGCCAGACTCATCGACCGCGCGCTCAGACCTCTGTTCCCGGAAGATTTCCACGCAGCCGTTTTTGTAACGGTTAACCTCATTTCAGCAGACAAGGACACTCAGCCTGATGCTCTTGCAGGCCTTGCAGCAGCAAGTGCGCTGGCAGTTTCCGATATACCTTTCAACGGACCTATTTCCGAGGTCAGGGTTGCCCGCATAGACGGACAGTACTGCATCAATCCAGGTTTCAAGGATCTGGAAAGGGCAGACCTGGAACTCATGGTTGGAGCAACCGCCCAGAACATCATGATGGTGGAGGGAGAAATGAAGGAAGTTTCCGAGGAAGTAATGCTCGGAGCCATCATGTTCGCCCACCAGGAAATCAAGAAGCACTGCGCTGTTCTTGAGGAGCTCACCGATGCAGTCGGCAAGCGCGTAAAGAGAGAGTATTGCCACGAGGTCAACGACGAGACCATCCGCGAGGCCTGCTCCAAGTTCTGCTATGACCGCTGCTATGAGATAGCGAAGGCAGCGATGCCGAAGCAGGAAAGGACAGAGGCTTTCGAGAACCTCAAGGAAGAGTTCATGCAGACCATTCCTGAAGAGGAAAGGGAGGAGAAGACCGCAATGGTCAACCGCTATTATGCAGCCGTTGAGAAGAAGGCTATGAGAGACCTCATCCTCAACGAAGGCCGCCGTCTGGACGGAAGGGCAACAACCGATGTCCGCCCGATCTGGTGCGAGGTTGATTATCTGCCTTGCGCACACGGTAGCGCAATCTTCACCCGCGGAGAGACCCAGAGCCTTGCAACCGTTACCCTGGGAACCAAGCTGGACATGAAGGAGATGGACGAGGTGCTGATAGAGCGTACGGAGCCTTTCGTACTCCACTACAACTTCCCTCCATTCGCCACCGGAGAGGCCAGGGCCGCCAGAGCCACTTCCAGAAGGGAGGTTGGCCACGGCAATCTTGCAATGCGCGCCCTCAAGCCAATGGTTCCGACCGGAGAGGAGAACCCTTACGCCGTAAGAGTTGTTTCTGACATCCTCGAGAGCAACGGCTCGTCTTCAATGGCAAGCGTTTGCGCCGGCTGTCTGGCCCTTATGGACGCCGGTATCCAGATCAAGAAGCCAGTTGCAGGTGTTGCAATGGGACTCATCGAGCAGGACGGCAAATACGCCATCCTTTCCGATATCCTCGGCGACGAGGATCACCTCGGCGATATGGACTTCAAGGTTGCAGGAACCAAGGACGGTATAACCGCAACCCAGATGGATATCAAGTGCGACGGCCTCTCCGAAGAGATCATGGCCAAGGCTCTTGCTCAGGCCAACCAGGCCCGCCAGCACATTATGGACGAGATGATGAAGACTCTCGACGCTCCGCGTCCTGAGCTCAAGCCTTACGCTCCGCGTATCGTCCAGATCAGAATCCCTGGAGAATTCATCGGCGCCGTTATCGGCAAGGGTGGAGAGGTTATCCAGAAGATCCAGAAGGAGACCGGAACTACCGTTACCATCACTGAGGAGAAGCAGGACGACGGAACCAGCATCGGAGCTGTTGACATCTTCGGAACAGACAAGGAGAGTATGGAGAAGGCTCTCAACTGGATCAAGGGAATCACCACCGTTCCGGAAGCCGGACAGGTTTATCATGGAAAGGTTGTTTCCATCCAGGATTTCGGAGCATTCGTGGAGATTCTTCCTGGCAAGGAAGGTCTGCTGCACATCTCCGAGATGGCTTGGCAGAAGACCAACAAGGTTGAGGATGTTGTAAAGATGGGAGACGAGGTGGATGTCAAACTCCTAGAGATTGACGAGAAGACCGGCAAGATGCGCCTTTCACTGAAGGCTCTTCTTCCTAAGCCAGAGGGCTATGTAGAGCCTGTAAGGCGTCCTCGTCCGGAGGGAGGCAACACTCGCCCAGGCGGCAACCGTCCAGCCGGAAATCGCCCGAATGGCAACCGTCCAAACGTCAGCCGTCCTCACTCTGACCGTCCTCACAACAACCATAAGGACAGCCAGGAATAAAACAGCGTGGATAAATGAAGATTAGTGGGGTGTGTGAAAGCATGCCCCACGACTTTTTGAAAGCATTATAAATGTCATCGGAGAAATCTTTACTCAGCGAAAGGGACCTTAAGTTCAACCTCTGGTTCAACTTGTTCATACTGGTGGGTATGATAACCGCCGTTGTGGTGGTGAACGTGCTGAAGATCCGTGCCCAGGACGCCATTACCGTTAAGCAGATCGTTGTGGCTGTGGGTGCCATAATGGGAGTGGTGAACACCGTCCTGAGTGCCAATGGCAACATCTGGACCTTCCTTTTCGGAGTGCTGGACGTGAGCATCGGAGCCTATGCCAACTACGACAGCGGCAATATGGGCCAGTTCGCCCAGCACGCCTTCTATTTTCTCCCGATGCAGTTCATCGGCTACTGGCAGTGGAGAAAACGCGGAGCCGGCAAGAAGACGGAAGAGGGGGGGACCTCCAAGGTCAGGGCCAGGAGGCTTACCGGAAAACAGTGGATCTATGTCGCCATCGCGATCATAGCCGGAACAGCCATTTGCTACGGCATACTGTACTGGGTGGACCTCAAGCTCCTCGAGGCCGGAAAGATCGCCGAGATAGACAAGGCCAAGCTCTTCCTGGACGCCTTTGTCCTGGTGCTTAACCTGATCGGCCAGATACTTATGTCCTGGGCCTATATGGACCAGTGGTATCTTTGGAACCTGGTCAACGTCTTCTCGATCCTGCTGTGGACCAACCGCCTGATGAGCGCGGGAAGCGACAGCTACACCATCGTGATGGTGATCAAATACTCGTTCTACCTGCTCAACTCCATCAACGGCCTGCGCATCTGGCTCAAGCTCAGCCGGCCGCAGCCTGCAACGGAATAAGAAAAAAGGGTTGGCCATCTGGTCAACCCTTTATCATTGAAGAAACCCTTGCGATTATTTACGCAGATTGAGCTCCTTGACGATGTTCCTGTATCTCTCGATGTCAACTTCCTTAAGATAATCCAGGAAGCGGCGTCTCTTACCTACGAGCATCAGAAGTGCGCGCTGTGTTGCGTGATCCTTCTTGTTCCTCTTCATGTGCTCGGTAAGGTGAGCGATACGGTAGGAAAATAAAGCAATCTGACTTTCAGCAGAACCAGTGTCTTTATTAGACTTTCCGTACTTGCCAAATATCTCTTGCTTCTTGTCTGAATTCAAATACTCAGCCATTGTGCTTAAGATTTTGTTGGTTAATAATTGTTTGTCCCCGACAATCGGGGCTGCAAAGATATAAAAGTTTTCTTTAATGCAAAGAGTTTTTACTTTTGCAATTGTCTATGGGTCTTCAGAGCAGAACGGTAAAATACGATAACGGGCTGGGGGAGGTGACCTTTACCAAGTATCCCCAGAGCCGCTCCATCAGGGTGACTGTATCCTCGAAGGGAGAGGTTAAAGTCACTCTGCCAACCTACGCGTCATACGAGGAGGCGGAGCGTTTCCTGTTTTCCGTCGGGGGGAAGATGGTGGCAAGGCGGCAGGAGATACTCAGGCGGAAGGAAGCTGCCGTCCAGGCTGGGGTTCCGTCTGACTACCAGACAAACAAGCTCGCCCACAAGATTCTGCCGCAGAGGACAAGGCAGATGTACGAGCTGATGACACAGAAGGTAACCATCCGTAACCGCTGGGGAATAGTTGTAAAGGACCCGTTCCGCTACAACAGGGTGGCCATCAAGGACAATTCCTCCAACTGGGGCAGCTGCTCCACGCTGAGGAATATCAATCTGAACATGAATCTTGTGAAGCTTCCGCAGGAGCTGATGGACTATGTCATAGCCCACGAGCTCTGCCACCTGGTCTATCCAAACCACAGCGCCAGGTTCCACGCCCTCCTGAATGCAATAACGGACGGCAAGGAAAAGTCTCTTGCCGCCCGTCTGAAAAAAATCAAGCTGTAAGGCTGTTAGCGCTGCATCTTTACGAATGTGGTGCCGTTGAATTCGTAGCAAACTGGATTTGCAATGTCCCAAAGCCTGTCATCGGCGATGTAGCTAGGCCTTAGTTCAAGGATAGCGTTATCCTGTTGACCGTGTCTGAGATCAATGCCGCGAAGAGAGCCTTTCTCCCTGTCATATTCTCTCTTCATTTCCTTGACAGCGGACTTCAGGTCTGCCGGAACATCCACACCCTCGAAGAATTCGTCGAAAGCAGGGGCCTTGATAGGATTCTCCACTTCTGTCAGTGCTCCGTCCTTGTAGATGTAGGTCTTCATCTTGTCCAGAACGGCGCCGTCCACGCCGGCTTCCGTGTAATAGAGAACGTAGATGCTGTCATCTTCGTTAAGCAGTGGATAGCAGTACACATAAACTATATTGTAGATACCTCCTTCTCCGTTCATGCAGCTGATGTAGTAAGGAGAGGTGTACTCGTCGAATACGCGCTTTGTCTGGGTGGCTTCGTTGTAGATGGAATCGGTGATTCTCTCGCTCATCAGGTTTCTAGGAATGAGCTTGAGAACTTCCTGGGCGTAGTCCGTCTGTTCTACCACAGGCTGAGCCTCAGGTTCCGGAGTCTGGGTGGTGGTTGTCTGCGTGGAGTCTGTTCCAGGAACAGGAGTCTCTCCCGGCTTGCCTTTGCAGCCTGCAAGCATTGCCGCGATGCAAACGGCAATCATTAAAAATCTTGCTTTCATAATCGCTGATTATTTTTGGCTGAGGGCGCTGAGTCTTTCATAAAGAGCGTCTACGCCTGCGATCAGCTCCTTGTTAACGCCGTTATAATATTTGTCTGCCTTGATTTCTGCAGGGCGGTGGTTGATCTTGTCGATAAGGTCATCCTGGAGGTCAAGGGCATCGCCGATGATTTCTCCAACCTTGTCCATCTTTTCCTCTCCATTAAGTTCGAGGTAGATAAAGCAGTCATCCACCAGTTCAGCAATCAGGAATTCAACGTCTTTTTTTATTGTCCTTAAGTTTCTCATATAAAATGTGTTTTGTTTTTACTCAGCGATTATTCTTCTGCAGCGTACTTGAGGTCCACGCCCTTGTTCATCTCGAGTCCGAGACCAGGCTTTGAAGAAGGAACTATGCGTCCGTCCTCAACAGTTGAGGAGTGGAATACGTCGTTTGCAATCAGCCAGTTGCCGTCCAGGTCTGTCCACTCGCATACAGGAGCGATCTGTGCGCCTGCCGCGATTGCTACGGAAGTTTCGGTCATACAGCCGATCATAAGCTTCATGCCCAGAGCCTGTGCCAGGGATACCATCTCCCTTGCCTCGTGCAGTCCGGTACACTTCATCAGCTTGATGTTGATTCCGCTGTAGTGGCCGTAGAGCTTGCGTACATCGCTGAGCCTCTGGCAAGCCTCGTCGGCCATGATCGGCAGCGGGCTTCTTTCGGTGAGCCATCCGGTCTCCTCGAGCATCAGCTTAGGCATAGGCTGCTCGATCATGTTCACGTTCTTTGTTGCCAGCCAGTTGATCATGTCCAGAGCGTAGTGCTTGTCCTTCCAGCCCTGGTTTGCATCAATGCAGATGGTGGTGTCGGTGACCTCGCGGATGGTGTTGATCATCATCTTGTCCTGCTCCTCTGTCCTTCCGAGCTTAACCTTGATCAGATGGCCTTCAGCGGCAGCTTCCTTTGCTTTCTCAAGCACCTCTGCCCTTTCTGCCAGACCTACGGTGAAGGAGTTGTAAGGGCAGTTTGCAGGGTCGAATCCCCATATCTTCCACCAAGGCTGTCCGAAGATGTTTCCTACCAGGTCGTGGAGGGCGATGTCTATGGAAGCCTTTGCGGCGGTGTTGTTGGTGGTGATGGCATCCATCTCGGCCATGATTGCTCCGATCATGAACGGATCCTTGAACTTCTTCAGAACCGGCCTTGCCTTCTTCAGGTAGTCGATCGCGGAGTTTGTGGTCTCTCCAAGATATGGCGGCATGGCGGCTTCACCGTATCCTACATATCCGTCGTAGGTGATTCTTGTCAAAACGATAGGGGTTGTGGTTCTGGAACTGTTGGAGATGGTGAACACGTGCTTCATCTTGGCGGTGAAAGGGCACCATTCCAGTTCAAGCTCCTTCTTTCCGCTCGGCTTGGAAACACCCTTTGCCCGGGCGAAAATCTGTGATGGACTCAGAAGAGCGGCTGCAGCTGTGAGCAGTCCTGCGCTCTTCAAGAAAGTTCTTCTGTCGGTCATCTTGTGTATGTTTAAATGTTTATCAGTTATTTCTCTGCGATTATTCTGTGAGCCCGGCGTTTTTGACGCTCACGACTCCCTTGCCCTGGTCAGCCGTTCCGATGATGCGGCGGGCCTTGAGCATTCTCCTGGATCCGGCATAGTAGTCTTTTTCTCCAGGGATCAGGCTGTTGATCCTTACCACGTTGGATGAGTGTATGATCATTCCGTCTCCCATGTAGATGGCTACGTGGGTAACCCTCTCCCTTCTTCCGTTCTCGGCCTTGCGTCCGAAGAACACCAGGTCTCCTGGACGGAGGTTGGAAAGAGCCTCCTTGGTGTAGTTTCCTGCAACAAACTTGCTCACGTCCACGCTGTCTCCTGTCTTGCACTGCTGGGACGCGTCTCTGCGGAGGACATATCCGTTGAGGAAGTATGCGCTCTTGCTCAGTCCGCTGCAGTCCACGCCCTTGATGCTGGTTCCGCCCCAGACGTAAGGGAATCCGCAGAACTGCTTTGCAGTCTCCACGATGTTCTTCTCTGTAGGAACGGCGCTGTCAATCCAGGCCTTGAGGTCAACGACGTCAGATGCCGGAACATATCCCGTCCTTCCGTCAGCCACGGAAACCTTCCTCCAGGTACCACTCTTTCCCTCGTCGATGAGGATACATCCCCAGACAAGGTCGCTCACCGGCAGGCTGTTGACATTCTTCTCGGAATACAGGGTGGAGTATTTTACCTTTACGAAAACCTTCGGCTTTGCCAGATAGGCCTTGTATTCTTCCTCGGTCATTGCCTTTACGCTGCGGGTGATCACCCAGGCAGTGTAGCCCTCCATATTGATGCAGCGGTACCAGTCGTCATTGTTCTCCTCCAGGATCCTGACCGGCATACCCATCAGGGCCTGCGTTCCGCTCTCGGCGCTGAAACTTCCGCCGCAGTTGAAGCTGGCGGTTGACATGCAGACGATTCCGTAGGTCTTGCCGTTGAGCTTTTTGGACGGCAGCACATCTATCTTGTTCTCAGCCTTGATACCGGCCTTGGAAAGTTTTGCAAGCAGGGCGTCCACAGCTTCCTTTTCAGTGGTTGAGCCCACAAGGGTCAGCTTTCCCTTGTTGTCTATCAGGGCAACCTCGTAGGTCTTGTCTCTCTCGTCCGGGGCGTAGGTGTCACGCACTTCGTTGTTGATCTTGTTGAACAGCTGGTTAACGTTCTGGCAGAAACCAGAAACATTCAGCAGAAGGGCTGCGGAAAGCAGCAGGAAGAATTTTTTCATCGCGATGAATATTTACAGATAACAAATATACAAATTTTATAACTTTGTAAAAACACATATACACTATGAAAAGAATACTTTCCCTCTCGGCGATTTTTGCGGTTGCGGCATTGTCCGTTTGCTGCAAGTCCAACACCCGGAATCAGGCACAGCCGGCTTCGGTAAACACTCCTTCAGCCGGAACATTGACGGCCTACTATGCCACTGAAGATTTCAGCGATGTAACCAGCAGCTACCATTTTGAGAAAGGAGATCTTATCTGCGATGACAATAACGAATTCATCTCTATCCTTGACTACGATGCGGACAACTACAAATTTGAGCCGGAAGAAGCCGAAGACGGCAACGTTTATGGCGCATTCATCTTCCCTAAGTCCAAGGCCGAAAAGGTGGTCTACAACCAGAACCAGCTGACAACGGAACTCGTGGGTGACAGAGCTGTATTCAAAGACAAAGACGGCAACCTGGCCACCATATTCAAATCAAACAGAAACGGTCAGCCTTTATACATAATGAATCATGAGAAATGGGAATTTGAACCAGCCCCCGAGGAGCTCCTGAAAAAGTATGACAGCTGCTATGTAATCAGTGTCCATTTCACTGACGGGCTGTTTGAAGAGCCGCTGGAAACCAAGGGGGATATCATCAAGCTCTACCAATATGAAGAGGATGCTGCAAACCCTGTATATTCCGGATCCATTGAGAACGGATGGTATATAAAAGCCGACTGGGAGTACAAAAAATCCGCTTATGACGAAAACGGAAATCTTCTGGTTCCGCTGGAAAGGACAGTGGACATTCCTATGACCTATTCCGTTGCATACATCGGAGATAAGGACGCCCTCTATGTGAACGGCACCCTCTATTACAGGGTAAAGTAACGCTTGTGGGCGATGGCAGAGCTGAATTCGTTTGTGGACTTTTTCCGTAAGAAGTGCGGGGCGCGTATGCAGAAGGTGGTTGTGGATGCTGGCTTTACGTGCCCCAACCGCGACGGCAGCAAGGCACGGGCGGATGTTCCTTCTGCCTGAACAACGCCTTCCATCCCAACTACTGCACTCCGGACAAGCCCATCCACCGGCAGATAGACGAGGGCATCGAGTTCCACCGTGTCCGTTATCGCCACGCCCAGCGCTACATAGCTTACTTCCAGCCATACAGCAACACCTACGCTCCAGTGGAGCGTCTCCGGGAACTCTACGCCGAAGCGCTTTCCCATCCGCTCATCGAGGGTCTTGTCATAGGCACCCGTCCGGACTGCATCGATGAGGAAAAACTCGATCTTTTAAAGGGCATAGAAGAAGAGGGGAAGATTGTCATCGTTGAATATGGCATAGAGAGCTGTTACGATAAAACATTGGAGAGGATCGGCCGCGGTCATGACTTCGAGAGTGCCAGACGGGCGGTGGAAGCAACCGCCGAGCGTGGCCTTACCCAGTGCGCCCACTTCATCTTCGGTCTTCCGGGAGAATCGCTGAGAGAGATGATGGACGAGGCGGATATCATCAACACCCTTCCTCTTACAAGCGTCAAGTTCCACCAACTGCAGATAATCAAGGGAACGAGGATGGAGGAGGAATACCGCACTCAGCGGCAGGACTTCCACGAGTTCACCCTGGACGGCTATCTGGACTTCATGGCGGAGTTCATCCCGCGCCTCAGGAACGACATCTATATAGACCGCTTTGCCAGCGAGGTTCCTCCGCGATATCTCTCCCCGCTCCAGAAGGGCTGGGGCCTGATCCGCTACAAGGAACTCCTCGCCATGCTCCGTAAGAGAATGAAATAATTATGAGAAGAATATTGTTGATAGCGGTTTTGGGATTGCTGGCCGGAAGTTGCAGCCAGCGGACGTTTTCGTTTGTGCAGATGAGCGATCCGCAGATAGGTTTCAGAGACATATCTCCGGGATATGTGCACACTGATTCTTTGTTTGCAGAGGCCGTGAGAAAGG
>JAGCXV010000067.1 GCA_017961175.1 Bacteroidales bacterium | reverse complement strand
TGCCGTGAGCACGGCTGCTATGCGCCCCTGATTGTCCTTGATAGGGACAGAAAAAGTGGTCATCAGGATTTCTCCTCCGCCTGTATCAATGTAAGGTTCAGACCAGTATTCGCGGTCAAGCTCGATAGGCTTGGTAAACCACTCTTTGGACGGATAGTCATATTCCGGAGTTGCCAGGGACGTTTCTATTATTTCTCCGTTTGTTATTGCAGTATACGGCGAATACAGTGGCCGGTTTTTGTAATAGTTTGGAACAATGGCAATTGTGGACCCTGCGATGATAGGATTGTTGTTCACAATCAGCTTTGGAATGTTGGCCAGGCTGTCCGGAACCTGAAGGCACCATTGCGCGAGCCACACATTGTTTCTGACTGCACTTTCCGCCTGGTTTACAACATTCAATATTCCGCTCCTGACAGCATTAAGCTGGCCTTCGGCTTTTGCCTTGGCTTCTTGCCTGATGCCATCCTTCGCGTAGTATGCCTGGACATGTGAGATGGCTTCCAGAATCACCAGGGCGATGACAATAAGAAGAAGTCCGGTCCACCTGCTCCTTCTTTTCATGTCCTTTTCTACGTGTTTTCTTGCGAACTCTGTTATATTCATAATACTGATTCAAGTGCAGCCCTGAAGCAAGGCATAGGGCAATTGGTGTCTCTTTCTATGATTAGTGTCTTGAGTCCCGCGTACGGGCGTATCATCTCCTCTGTGTCTTTGAGGCTTATGCCTTCTCCGAAGTACAAAGGGGCGAATGTGTCCCAGCACTTCATGGCCACGGTCTTGGTCATGTGGTAGGTTTCCTGAATGAATTCAGCGTCGCTAAGATAGCAGCACAGGTAAACCATTCCGATATCAAACAGGCGGTTTCCTCTCCCGAAATCGCCCAGGTCTATGAAATATCTCTTGCCCTCAGGGGTGAAGATGGCGTTGCTGAACTGGAGGTCTCCGTGCAAGGCCGTGTTCTCGTCCGGAGTGTCGGCGATGAATTTTCCCAGCTTGTTTTTCTCTTTAACCGTGAAGAAAGGATTCTCTTCCAAAAGCCTGTAATAGCGGTTCTTCACGTTCTCGAACTCATTCGGGTCCAGCTGGATCTTATGGAGTTCCAGGCACATCTGCGCGAACTCGCCAACATACTGGGGAATCTTTTCAGGATTGTCGCCAATTGCTCTTGAATATGAAGTCTTTCCGGGGATCCTTTTGAAACGGATGCCGTAGCGGCCGTCTTCAGTTACTACATAGTCGCCCGGCTCGGGAGAGGGGATGCCCAGGTCATACACCTTGCGGGCCATAAGCATCTCGTCCAGCGGCTGGGAGATTTTGCCCGGGAAATAAAGCTTGAGCATCACAGAAGGGTCTGTCTTGTGGTTGTAGCTCTCCCCGTTGGCACCTCCGCCGGAAAGTACATAATCGCTGAGAGAAATCTTGATTGGCTGCATATCTTGCGGTTATATTATTCTTTCTTGTCGCCGAATACCTGGTTTACCAGCATTTCAAATTCCTTGAAGGCAAACGTGTCTTCCAGTTCCCTGAGAGAATCTGCCAGGCCTCTGTAGTGCCACTCGTGGTCTTTCTTGTCGTGAACGTGGAATATCTTCCAGAGCTCGTCTCCCTTCACGGAATAGTCTCTGGCAATGGCTCTCATGTTGGAAAGCTTGTCGCCCAGAGCCACCATTTTTGCATCGCGTGAAACCTTGGCGAGCCTCTCAATGGCGCCCTTCTTGCGGGTGTGCCAGCTTTCTTTCTCGCTTCTTCCTTCCACAAACTTGTCGCTTTCCGCTTCAACGATGGAGGCAATCCTGTCTCCGAACTCCTCCCGGATCTGGTCTATGGTGACGTATGTGTCTTCCACTGTGTCATGGAGGGCTGCGGCGGCCAGAAGTTCCTGGTCTGATGTCATTGTGGAAACAATCTCAACGGCCTCCATAGGATGCACGATGTACGGGAATCCCTTGCCACGCCTCTCAGTTCCGGAGTGGGCTTTGACGGCAAATATTATCGCTCGGTCAAGAAGCTCTGTATCAATATGTTTGTTTGCCATTCTACTGATTCATAAAAGGCAGTTCCTTTGCCTGTTCTACAATCATTTCAGCAACAATCTCGTTGCTCTTTTCCTTGCCGTTGAGAAGGTCGAAGAAGTAGCGTACTCCGCCCTTTCCCCATCCCTTCTTCAGAATATATGCTATGCAGAGATTCTGCGGGCCTACGGAAGATGAAACGATATCGAGGTCGGTCAGGCCCATCTGGTAGCAGGCAATCTGGTAAGCTCCTTCAAAACTTGTGTTTATAATGTTTTGGATATCTCCCAGTGTATTGCAGCCAATGCCTTTGAATACCGCAAGATAAGGCAGGAGGGAAACTTCCTGTATCTCGGCTTGGTTTACGGCAGCAATCTTCTTGTTTATCTGCTTGAACGGTTCCAGTTCGAGGAAACTGCGGAATGAGTCAAGGTCAAGCGGAACCTCGTCCAGATTTCCTGATGAAACCAGTTTCTGAATTTTCCTTCTGTAGTCTGTAAGCTCAGAACGGATCTTGCTGAATTCTTCGTCTATCAATTCCAGCATTCCCGCCAGCCGGCTCATAGACCTCAAATACCTTTTCGGAATCTCAACTCCTGACTTGTAGCCTGTGTCGTGGTCCAGGTTGGCCCATGCGTGCTGAAGAACCGTACGCATCTGGACTTCAAACCTGTAAGGGAACCCTTCCATGGAGCAGACATAGTGCAGGGAAACATATCCGAAACTGTCTATGGTGTGTATTTTGCGCTTGTCGATGGAGTTTTCCCAGTCAACCTCGAACATTCTCTCGATTGCAGTTGCAATCTTGTCCACGTCATCTATGTAGTAGGTTATGACCCTTATGCCCAGAACATCGGTTATGTCTGCCAGGCTCTTGTATTTCTGGCCTTTCCTTTCCAGTTTCCCGGCAAGTGAGCGTTCTGTCTTGATTCTGGATTCTACGCTTGCCACGTGAAGTCCCGCATCCTTGAAAGTATGTTTCAGAAGCGAGATCACCTTTGATTCAGCCTCCTCGAATTGTGGATGTTTGTCCTTGTATTCCTGGAGGATTGACAGGCAATGGGGGTCGAGATTAGCGGTATAGGACATTTTTACTTAATGTATGCAAGTATGATATCTACGATTTCTTCTTCTGTATGGTCGTCGGCATTGATTACCAGGTCATAGTTTCGGGAGTCATAGCGGCTATTTCCTGTGAAACGCTTAACGTAGTTGTCTCTGGACTCGTCGATGGAATCCATTATGGTCTCTGCTTCGGTTTCTGTAAGATGCTGTTTTCTCACGATTCTTTTGATACGGTTTTCCCTTGATGCGGTGATGAACACGTCCAGCTTGTTAGGATGGTTTTTCAGCACAAAGAATCCGCTTCTTCCGGCTATAACGCATGAACTGTCATCGGCGATGGCGTTAAGAATCTCAGATTCAGCTTTGTAGATATCATTTGTAGTGACATCTGAGCGAAGATTCTGCATAAACTTACTGTCCGTGTCCATAATCATTCCGACCTTAGGCACAGGAGCAACCATCTGGATAAACTCTGCAAACCAGCTTTTCTTTTCTCCTTTGAGTTTTTCGATTGCATAGGTTGTCAGGTCGAATTTCTCCCTGAGGTTGCGGATGAGTTCCTTGTCTGAATAACGTACGCCCAGTTTGGCGGCCAGTTTGCGCCCGATAGTTCTTCCGCCGGAACCGATTTCGCGGGCAACAGTGATGACGAATTTCTCTTTGGTATTCATATCTTATTATATGTTTTATTTCTCCTAATCTACAAATTTAATAAATTCTTGATTGAAAAGCAGGCTGAAGGTGTTTTTTGACTTTTTGTCACTTAAGATGGTCAATTATTCCTCTTTTAGCGACAAGATTTCCTTTTTGGAAGGAAAAAATCGTCTGGTACCTGATTTGCCGTTGATGGAAGTGTCTTCAGTTACTGAAGATCAGCGAACAAGGTCCATGTGGGCTAGAAGGCTGAACATTAAGAATTTTACGTTATGCTACCTGTAAGAAGAACTTCAAATAGCTGGCTGCCGGAAATTTTTAATGATTTCTTCGACAACGGCTGGATGGAAAGGACCAGTTACACAGCCCCGGCCATTAATGTAATCGAGAACGAAAAAGAATATGAACTTGAACTGGCCGCTCCTGGCCTGAGTAAGGAAGACTTCAAGATCCAGCTCGACGGCGAGGGCAACCTCGTGATCAACATGGAGAAGAGGACCGAGAATAAGGAAGAAGAGAAAAAGAAAGGCCGCTTCCTCAGACGCGAGTTCTCATACGAGAAGTTCCACCAGAGGCTGATGCTTCCAGACGATGTTGACATCGAGAAGATAGACGCCAAGATGGAGAACGGTGTCCTGAATGTTCATCTTCCAAAGATCGTGAAGACTCTGCCTGCTGCAGAGCATCGTACGATAGATATCAAGTAATTGCTTGTCTTTTAGTTGGCTACAGCTAATTGTGTAACAAGCCTGCCGGGTAACTGGCGGGCTTGCTTTTTCTAGCTGATCGCCGAGTAGTCTTTGATATCCTTCCCTTGTTTGCGGAGGATTCTTAATTGGATTTCAAGCAGCTTGTTTTCCGGCTTTTCAAGCAGCGGGTCCTTGTCCAGGATTTCCAGCGCGGTGCGGCGAGCCATATCAAGGAATCTTCCGTCCCGGTAGAGGGAGGCTATATGAAGATCTATAGCAAGGCCGCTCTGCGATGTGCCCTCAAGATCACCGGGACCTCTCATCTTCATATCTTCTTCAGCCAGTATGAAGCCGTCTGTGGTCTTGCACATGAGTTCAAGACGCTTGCGGCTTTCCTTGCTCAGTTTGTAGCCGCTCATAAGTATGCAGTAGCTCCTGGCGGCGCCCCTTCCCACTCTTCCGCGAAGCTGGTGGAGCTGGCTCAGGCCGAACCTCTCAGCACTCTCTATCACCATGACGGAAGCGTTAGGTACATCCACTCCAACCTCTATCACACTGGTAGCTACCAGTATGTGAGCCTTGCCTGATGTGAAAAGGTTCATGTCTATGGCCTTGTCCTCAGGCTTCATCTTACCGTGGACCACAGCGGTTATGTACTGTGGAGTCTTGAACTCCTCGATGATTCGCATATATCCGGCCTCGAGGTTTTCGTAGTCCATCTTCTCGCTTTCCTTGATCAAAGGGTAGACAACAAAGACCTGACGGCCTTCATCTATCTGCGCCCTCATAAAGTTGAATACCTGACGTCTTTGGCTTTCCCAGGCGTGTGATGTCACCACAGGAGTGCGTCCAGGAGGCATCTCGTCTATCACGCTGACGTCCAGGTCTCCGTAGAGTGTCATGGCCAGAGTCCTTGGAATAGGGGTGGCAGTCATCACCATTATATGCGGGGCAAGTCTCTCAGTCTGAGAGTCATCATTCTTGCTCCACAGCCGGCTTCGCTGATCCACTCCGAAGCGGTGCTGCTCGTCTATAATGGCAAGCCCCAGGGCGTGGAACTTCACCCTGTCCTCAATGAGAGCATGTGTGCCGACGATTATGTTCAGAGTTCCTTCTTCAAGATCGCTGAGAATCTTTTTCCTGTCCTTAGCCTTGGTGCTTCCCGTAAGGAGGGCGATAGAAACAGAAGTGGATTTGAGGAATTTTGAGATACTTGCAAGATGTTGCTGGGCAAGGACTTCGGTAGGTGCCATTATGCAGGCCTGATAGCCGTTGTCCACCGCAATGAGAGCCAGCAGGACGGCTACCAGAGTCTTGCCGCTTCCCACGTCTCCCTGAAGGAGACGGTTCATCTGCTTTCCGCTGCGCATATCTTCCCGCATTTCCTTGATGACACGCTTCTGTGCGCCAGTAAGAGGGTATGGCAAAGATTGGTAGCAGCGGTTGAAATTATCGCCGACCCTGTTCATCATGATTCCGCTGCCCTTGCTCAAACGGGCGTTTTTCTGCTTCAGAAGGCTGAGCTGAAGGTAGAAAAGCTCCTCGAACTTGAGCCTTCTCTGTGCCTCTTCAAGGGCTTGGTTATCAGATGGAAAATGTATGTTTCTCAGAGCTTTTTCAAGTGAGCAGAGGCGCTTGCTTTCTATAAGGTGTTTAGGCAAGGTTTCCTTTATGTGGCCGCTGACCTTTTCCAGAAGGATGCTTTCAACTTTGGTGATGGCTTTGATTCCGAAACCGCCGCTTTTCATCCTTTCTGTAGTCGAATAGATGCCGGCCATTGAACCGGCTCCGTAGGTAACTGCCTGTGAAGGGGGATATATCTCGGGATGGACTAGGTTGACACGGCCGTTGAAGACACTTGGTTTTCCGAAGGCTATGTATTCCTCACCCTGCTTGAGCTTGTCTGTAATCCATTTAAGGCCACTGAAAAAGACAAGTTCAATGCTGCCGGTTGCGTCCTGCATAGTGGCAACGAGCCTAGTCTTTCCCTTTACAGCCTTGCCTTTAATCGCTCCAACCATTTCCATACGGATGATCACACCTCTGATCTGGACATATGCGGCAGAAGGAGAGTCCTCGTTTTCAATATCCTGGCTTGAGGTTATTTCGCTGATGGGATAAACCTTGCTCTTGTCTATCCAGCGGAAAGGAAAATAGTAGAGCATGTCCCTGTAGGTACGGACTCCGATTTCCTTGGCGAGCAGGTCAGCGCGCTTCGGGCCTATGCCGGAAAGATATTTTATGTCGGTGTCCAGAATGTCCATACCATTTTGTATTCGTTGTGCTTTTGCAAATTTACAAGCATTTTTTGTAAATTGCACTCTATTATGAAACAGAAACTTGTAATCGGAATTACGCAGGGAGACAGCAACGGAATCGGCTATGAGGTTATCATCAAGGCCCTTTCCAATGCCAATGTGCTGGAACTTTTTACTCCGGTGGTTTACGGCTCCTCTAAGGCTTTCGGATACTACCGTAAGCAAATACCTGAAACAGAAAACATTAACACTAATCTTATATCTTCCGCAAAGGATGCCCATCCAAAGAGGGTGAACATCGTAAACTGTGTGGGAGACGATCTTCCGATAGAGCCAGGCAAGCTCACTCACGAGAGCGCCAAGGCGGCGATCGCGTCTTTGGAGAAGGCTGTCCAGGAAGCAAAGGCAGGCTACATAGACGTCATTGTGACAGCTCCTTTCAGCAAGAAGGGAGTTACCCTGGAACACTTCAAGTATGCCGGCCATACGGGATATCTTATCGAGACATTCGGGGCGAAGGACGGACTGATGTTCATGTGCTCTGAGACTCTTAGGGTAGGTGTGGTGACAATGCATATTCCACTAAAGGATGTGTCTTCCTCAATCTCCAAGGAGCTTATTATGAGCAAACTCAGGCTGATGAACAATTCACTCAAGGAAGATTTCCGCACCGAGCGGCCTAAGATTGCAGTTCTGGGCCTGAATCCTCATGCCGGGGACAGGGGACTTCTCGGCGACGAAGAGCAGAACATAATAATCCCGGCCATCAAGGAGGCTAACGCTGAAGGTATAGACACCTTCGGGCCATTCCCTCCGGACGGTTTCTTTGCCGCCACTCTACAGAGCAAGTACGACGCCGTGCTTACTATGTACCATGACCAGGGTCTGATACCTTTCAAGACGCTGAGCTTTGATTCCGGAGTAAACTATACTGCAGGACTTCCTGTCGTAAGGACATCCCCGGATCACGGAACGGCATTTGACATTGCCGGCCAGAACAAGGCCAATCCGCGTTCTATGCTGTTTGCAATATACTTGGCTATAGACGTTTATCGTAACCGTGAGCATTACAAGGAGATACACTCCGATCCTATGACAGCCCAGATCCCAGGAAACGACGAACGCAAGAATCAGGCTCCGGAGGCTGAAACAGAATAATATGCCAGAAAAACGCCCTCCGATATACCTTTACACCGACGGGTCTTCCCGCGGAAATCCAGGCCCTGGCGGTTGGGGCGTCGTTCTGGTATGCGGAGATCTGCGCAAGGAACTGAGCGGCGGGGAGGCCCTTACCACGAATAACCGTATGGAACTCACCGCAGTCATTGAGGGCCTTAAGGCAATCAAGTGGAAAAAGGCCACGGTGCATATCTGGTCAGATTCCTCTTACGTGGTAAAGGCAATAGAGGAGGGATGGCTTGAAGGATGGCTGGCAAACGGTTTCAGGGATAAGAACAAGAAGAAAAAGAAGAACGAGGACCTGTGGCTGGAATATGTTGAAGTAAGCAAGGGACATGACCTTCATTTCCACTGGCTTAAAGGCCACGCCGGACATCCGGAAAACGAAAGGTGCGACGCCATGGCTTTTGCTCAGGCGAGCGTTTTTGCAGAAGAAAACAAAACATAGGATATGGAATCAATTCTTGAAAAAAGGAACCTTAAGTTCGCGATGGTGGGAAGCGGGAGCTGGGCTACGGCTCTGGTAAAGCTGCTTATGAACCACCAGGAGAAAATTTCCTGGTTCATCAGGGACCAGAAGAACATAGACCGAGTGATGAAAAACCACCGCAACAAGGTCTATCTGAGTTCAGTGATCCTGGAACCTGACCGTCTGTTCATGTCTACGGACATAAACGCCGTGGTCAGCAACGCGGATGTTCTTATATTCTGTATTCCTAGCGCCTATTTCCTTGGGGTGATGGACAGGCTGACCGTTTCACTGGACAACAAGTTTGTCGTTTCCGCAATCAAGGGCTTTGTCGGAGACAGGACAATCGCCGAGTACTTTAACCAGATTCACGGTATCCCTTACGACAGGATAGGCATTGTCAGCGGTCCTTGCCACGCTGAGGAGGTTGGTATGGAAAGGCTTTCATATCTCACGTTTACAAGCAAGTACGTGGCTAATGCCAAGGCTCTCTGCGACTTTTTCGAGTGCGATTACGTGAAGACGATGCCGGGAACGGATATCTATGGCGTGGAATATGCCGCCGCCCTCAAGAACATCTACGCCATCGCTGCGGGAATCGCCCACGGGCTTGGCTATGGAGATAATTTCCTGTCTGTGCTTATGACCAGTTCTTTCAAGGAGCTGACAGAGTTCCTTAATGCCTCCCATCCTGACAAGAAACGCAATGTGCTCACTTCTCCGTACCTTGGAGACCTGCTGGTAACCGGTTACAGCCAGTTCAGCAGAAACCGCACATTCGGAAGCATGATCGGAAAGGGCTACTCCGTAAAGAATGCACAGGTGGAGATGAATATGGTGGCCGAAGGCTATTACGCCAGTGCCGCCATCTACCGAATTAACGGGAAGTACAGGGTGGAGATGCCTATCGCTGAGGCGGTTTACGAGATCCTTCACGAGGAAAAATATCCGGCTTACGTCTTCAAGAGACTGAGCGAGAAACTTTATTAGAAAACTTTTGGCTTATGCTGAAACTTCATACAGAAATGATTGAGCCCTTCATAGGGCCGGAAGATTTCAAGAGCGCCATGGGAAGCGCTTTCTCCGCTTATGACACCCTTCTTTCCGGAAGCGGCCCGGGTGGAAACATGACAGGTTGGCTGGACCTTCCTGTCAAGACTCCTGAGCGTCTGCTTGCGGATTGCCGCCTGATTGCCAGCCGCTGGCTGGGAACCCTGGATGTGGTCGTGGTCGTTGGAATCGGAGGATCCTTCCTCGGGGCTAAATGCGCCCTGGAGGCGTTCTCCCACAGCTTTGCGAGTGCCGGAGAGAGAAATTCCCCGCACATTGTGTTTGCCGGATACTCGCTTTCAGAGGATTATATGTCTGACCTTCTGGGCTACCTGAAGAAAAAGTCATACGGACTGATCGTGATATCAAAATCGGGGACGACGATCGAGCCGGCCCTGGCTTTCAGAATCCTCAGGATGGATATGCTCAAAAGGTTTGGTGCTGAGGATACAAGAAGAAGGATAGTAACTGTCACCGATGAGCGTAACGGGGCCCTGAGGGCTATGAGCGAGAAATACGGTTATACATCGCTTAGCCTGCCTTCCAATGTAGGAGGCCGTTATTCTGTCCTGACTGCAGTGGGGCTTCTGCCGATTGCAGTGGCCGGATTCGACATCGAGAGTTTCCTGGGCGGAGCTGCTGAGGCACGCGAGAATCTTCTGAAAAAAGAAGAAAGCAATCCTGCCCTGATTTATGCATCGCTGAGAAATATTATGTACCGCTGCGGCAAAAAGATAGAGGTCTTTGTCAATTATCATCCAAAGCTCAAGTATCTGGGAGAGTGGCTCAAGCAGCTCTTTGCAGAGAGCGAGGGAAAACAGCTCAAGGGCCTGTTCCCGGCAACGCTGGACTTTACCACGGACCTGCATTCCGTAGGACAGTATATCCAGGACGGAGAAAGGACAATGTTCGAGACTTCCATCCTGGCCGGAAGCAAGGAGGTCGAGGTGTTTGTTCCAAAGTCAACTGACAATCTGGACGGGCTGGATTATCTGGTGGGCAGGACTCTCGAGGACATAAACTTCATGGCGGAGAAGGGAACACGTATGGCCCATACCAGCGGCAACGTTCCTAACATCTACATAGAGATGGAAAAGATAGACGAGTGGAATATGGGACAACTCTTCTACTTCTTCGAATTCTCTTGTGCAATAAGCGCTTATATGCTGGGCGTGAATCCGTTTGACCAGCCTGCGGTTGACGTTTACAAGAATAATCTTTACAAACTCCTTGGCAGACCAGGATATACTGACTAGCGATGACTTCTGCCATTAACCCTATGCTTCTGGACCTTGCCCTGATACTTGTGGTAGCGGGGATAGTCACTGTCATATTCAAGGCTCTGAAACAGCCTCTTGTCTTGGGATACATAGTTGCGGGAATACTCACAGGCCCGTATATCGGATGGGTTCCTACCGCAACAGAGGTTGCCAGCGTGGAGTTCTGGGGCAAGATAGGTGTGATCTTCCTTCTGTTCGGCCTGGGACTTGAGTTCAGTTTCAAGCAGCTCAAGAAAGTGGGAGGTCCCGGAGCCACTACCGTGCTTACAGAGGCGGTGGTGATGTTCTGCATGGGATTTCTGATTGCAAAGATTTTCGGATGGGAAACGGTTACGGCACTTTTTGTGGGGGCAATGCTCTCCATTTCATCCACATCCATCATTATCAAGACATTCGATGACCTTAAAATAGGTGGGAAGAAATCCTCCCAGATGGTGTTCGGGGCCTTGATCTGCGAAGACATCGTGGCCATCCTTCTGCTGGTGCTGCTGCCTACCTTCGTAATAAGCAAGACCTTCAACGGGATGGAGCTTGCCTCCAAGATTTTTGGAATAACGGTATTCCTCCTTCTTTGGTTTACCGGTGGAATATTTTTCATCCCGACCCTTTACAAGAAGTTCCGTAAGCTGTTGAGCGACGAGACACTAATTGTGGTGTCCCTGGGTCTTTGCCTTTTTATGGTGGTTGTTACCCTTAAGGCCAACATCTCCGAGGCTCTTGGAGCTTTCGTAATGGGAAGCATTCTCTCCGGAACGGTCCAGAGAGACAGGATCGTGACTCTTATCAGGCCGATCAAGGATTTCTTCGGGGCCATATTTTTCGTGTCTGTAGGAATGCTCGTGGATCCGGCGGTATTGCTGGATTATTGGCCTCATATCCTTGTGATTACACTTGTAGTGATTATTGTGAAGCCTCTTGCGGCCACCATAGGTTTCCTCTTCAGCGGCCAGGCTCTGAAGATAGCCCTGCCAGCCGGTATGTGCATGTGCCAGATCGGTGAGTTTTCCTATATCATAGCCTCCCTTGGCAAGAATATGAACGCTACTCCGGATTACCTTTATCCGGTAATCGTTACGGTTTCCATCCTCACGACCTTCGTTACTCCTTATTGGGCAAAGGGTGGGGAAAAGACCTTCAACTTTATCTACAGCCACAGCTCCGGAAGCTGGCGTAACGTTATTGACAGACTGGGCAACGGCAAGAAAACATACAATCAGGAGTCCAGATGGAAGAAACTGCTCAAGAACTATCTGGGAAGAGTATTCATCCTGTCTACCTGGCTGGCCTTCATAATCATTCTCTTCACCAAGGTTATCAACCCGTTCCTGAACAATCTTGTCAAGTCTCTGTACCCTGAGATTGCCGGAATGTTGTGGATCCGTGTGATATTATTCGTTCTGACAATTTCCGCCATGTCCCCGTTCATGTGGGCCCTTCTCCGCCTGAAGGACAAGGAAGGACTTTATGACCAGATCTGGGCAGATGGCAAGTTTGCACGCGGGCCTCTTCTGTTCCTCCAGGCCGTCAAGTACATGATAGTCCTGATGTCATTGGCTTTCGTGGCTAGCCAATATCTTACCAGGAGCACCGGTTTTGTGATTATTATTTGCGCTGCGCTGATAGTGTTTGTAGTATTGTCGCGGAGGATAAAGGGTTATTATTCCAGAATAGAGCAGAACTTCCTTACCAATCTCGACAGCGAGGGCGGCAGGCGCTTTGTGGTTCCGCGTGAGATGGCCAACGAGATCCATATGGAAAAGTGCACCGTTGGCCAGAATTCCTACCTGGCCGGCCGCACAATCGGTGAGGTCCACCGCAAAAAAGATACTGGCGCACTGGTCATCCAGCTTATCAGGGGCAGCCATGTAATAGACCTGCCTCATAAGGAGCAGGTTTTCTATCCGTCTGATTCTCTTCTTATTCTGGGGTCAGATAAACAGCTCGGGGCTTTTATAGCCTTATCTAAGGACAAGGATATAGACTCTTCCGCCCCTAACGAGGAGAGCATAGAGATGCGCTTGTTCCAGATTACCCTTGACAGCAAAGCTCCCGTTGTTGGCCACAATGCCAACATTACGGCTTTCCGCAAGGAGTTCGGGGTTCTTCTGGTAGGTGTGGAGAAGTCCGATTCCGATGTATTCCTACGCCCTAATTCCACCGTTA
>JAGCXV010000066.1 GCA_017961175.1 Bacteroidales bacterium | reverse complement strand
TGGTTTACCAAGCCTATCGAGCTTGACCGCGAATACTGGTCTGAACCTTACATTGATACAGGCGGAGGAGAAATCCTGATGACCACTTTTTCTGTCCCTATCAAGGACAATCAGGGGCGCATAGCAGCCGTGCTCACGGCAGACCTCGACCTTGAGTGGCTCAGCGCCCTGGTAAATGGCATCAAGATATATCCGGGAGCCTTCAGCACTGTTGTAAGCCGCCAGGGAAGACTTATGGTCTCCCCTGATTCCTCCCTTGTAATGACCACTACCATAAACGAGTATGCCTCTTCAGTAAAAGACTCTGCAGACTTGAACGCCCTTAACAGGGCCATGCTCAACAGAGAGAGCGGCAATCTGCAAGTCACTGTCAACGGCGTCAAGAATCAGGTTTACTATTCTCCTATCGACAAAACCGGATGGGCTATGAACATCATCATTCCGGAAAAAGAGATGTTTGCAAGCCTGAAAAAGCTGGACAACCTTATCAGGATGCTGCAGATCATCGGTCTTCTTCTGCTGGTTATGATTTTCCGCTCGATTGCCAAGAACCAGCTCAAGGTCAAATATATATCGGAGAAGAAGGAAATAATGGAGAACGAGCTTAGGATTGCCAGCGACATCCAGATGTCCATGATTCCAAAGACATTCCCGCCATTCCCTGAAAGGAAGGACATAGACCTTTCCGCTGCCCTGGTTCCGGCAAAGGAAGTCAGCGGAGACCTGTACGACTTTTTCATCCGCGACGAAAAGCTCTTCTTCTGCATCGGCGACGTGTCCGGCAAGGGAGTTCCCGCCTCATTGCTGATGGCCGTTACAAGAAGTCTTTTCCGCAGCATATGCGCCCACCAGGACAACCCGAAGGACATTGTTACCAGCATAAACAACAGTATGGCAGACATCAACGAAAACAATATGTTCGTAACCTTCATCTGCTGTGTGCTGGACCTCAATAACGGAAAGATGCAGTATTGCAACGCAGGCCACAACGCTCCTCTTCTTCTTACCGACAAGATGCGCGAACTGCCTGTGGATCCTAACCTCCCGCTTGGAGTGATGCACGGAATGAACTACACGCTCCAGGAAGTGGATCTCCATTATGACGATGCGGTATTCCTCTATACAGACGGTATTACCGAGGCTGAAAACCAGAACCACGAACTGTTCGGGCTCCAGAGGCTGAAAAACTCCCTTTCCGGCAGGAAACCGGCCCAGGAACACCTGAAAAATGTCAAGAAGGCCGTGGCGGATTTCGTAAAGGATGCTGCGCAGAGCGACGACCTTACGATGCTCTTCTTCCACTACCTGAACCATCAGGGAAAAGTCCGCAAACTCCACCTGGACAGCGATATACAGCAGATTCCAAAACTCTCCTCATTCCTGGCGACTGTCGCTGAGGAGAAAAATTTGGCTCAAAGTGTGGCAACTAGCATCAATATTGCAATTGAAGAGGCCGTAACCAACGTGATTATGTACTCAGGCGCAGACTCGGTAGACATTGAAACAGAGGCAAACGACAATGAGATCATCTATACCGTAAAGGACAGCGGCAAGCCGTTCGACCCTACCCAGACTCCGGATGTGGACACAAACCAGAGTCTAGGTGACCGCAAGATAGGAGGTCTTGGCATCCATCTGTTCAAGAAGATAATGGACGAAGTCACCTACAAACGATTGGGAGACAAGAATATATTGACAATGATAAAGAAAATAGGATAAAAGAATGAAAACCAAAGTTACCAAAGAAGAAGGCCAGATCATAGTAGCCTTCACAGGCAGGTTAGATACCCCAGCTGCTCAGGAAGTGAATCCTGTCATCAATCCGCTTCTGGAAGAGGCCGACAAGACCATCATCCTGGACTGCAAGGAAATGAGCTACATCTCCAGTTCCGGCCTCAGGATTTTCCTCACCCTCAGGAAGGCAGCCGAAGACAAGGGAGGCAAGATCATCATCCAGAACATCAACGACGACATCCGCTCTGTGTTTATGATGACAGGCTTCCTTAATCTTTTTGAAATCAGATAGGCAGACAGAAAAAAACAGCAAATCTATGAACACGAGATTCTTTAAGGGCATATCCACCCTGTCTATTGCCACAGTCATCGCCCTGGCTTCTTCCTGCAGCAAAAGCCACAAGGAAGTACCAGTAACCGGCATCGAGTTCAACCCTAACAGTATGGAGATTTTTGTGGGGCAGGAACTGCCGGTAACCATCACTACCGTTCCTGCAAAAGCCACCAACACTGGAGAACTTCAGGTTAACTCCAGCAAGCCGGACATCGCCACCTTTGCAAACGGCAAGGTTACCGGAGTCAAGGCCGGCTCTACAAGCCTGGTTGCAACCTGCGGCACCGTAAAGAGCACCGCCTCCGTAAGAGTCTACTGGACAATGACCAAGGGCAACACATCATACCCTATAAAAAAAGCCACCGGTTACAAGATCTACGACTCTCCAGGAGTAATCAACTACTACGATGTGGACTTCTCGGACGGTACAGAGCATTTCCGCATGACCGTTCTGGCAAAGGATCTTGGCAAGAAGATAGACGTTTCAAAGCCTCTTCCTTCTCTCGACGAATTCGACACAAGCTTCCTCTGCTCTGTCCGCAATAACAACGAGAATGACATCACCATCTACCTCAGCAGAGACAACAACCCTGTCATAAGGAATGAGATGTGGGATGTCCTTCCGATTACCGCCACCGGCTACTACAGCCTTGAACTGGTTGGAAACTCCTACAAGGCTAACATAGATGTCAGCCTGAGCAACGGCCAGAAGTGGAAGATGTACTACGAAGGCGCTATTATCACCCAAAACGAAGGTGACTACTAAAATGAGCAGCAGGCAAGATTTCGTAGACCTTGTCCTTACAGTCTTCAACAGCCTTCCGTAGAGACTTCTGCCAACTCTCCGGTTGCGGAATCTATGATAAATCCCCGGACAACCACATCTTCAGGCATCAGCGGATGAGTCTTGATAACGTCCACTGTCTTCAGAACTGAAGCCTGTGTATCGTGGAATCCTTCCAGCCACTCGGTCAGGTCTACATCCTTCCTATTCAGCTCAGCCTCAGGGATCCCCCTCTTCAGCATCTCCTCCCTGAAATGCCCAAAACTCATATTACATGCCCCGCAGCTTGTATGAGCCACCACCATAATCTCCATAACTCCAAGTTCATACACCGCTACAATGATGCTCCTCATCGCCGAGTCCCACAAAGACGGCACCACCGCTCCGGCATTCTTTATGATCTTGGCATCCCCGTTCTTCAGCCCAAGAGCCTCCTGAAGCAGCACGCTAAGCCTCGTATCCATACAGCTAAGCACCGCCAGCCTCAGTGCTGGATACTTGTCTGTCAGATGCTTTTCATATCCCTTACCGGCAACAAACTCCTTGTTGAATGCCAATACCTTGTCTATGCTATTTCTTGATTCCATAATCAAACTGTTTGCATTGGTTCCCATTTATGTTTACAGTACTTGTTATACCAGCGAACCTTCTCCACGGTGTCGAACGGCATACGCTCGCTGATAATGCAACCGGTGAAGAGATCTGTCCCCATCTCTTCTATAACGCTCAAGAGTTCCAGATCTTTAGTAAAGTACTCAGGGATAGCCTTACGGCCTAGTAAAGTGCCGATAATGTTTCCACAGACAGCTCCTGTTGAATCACTGTCGCCGGAATGGTTGACCGCACTGACTATTGCATCCTCAAAACTTTCCTTATGCTTCAAGGCACTGTAAACGGCTATTGCAAGGGCTTCGTGCCCAGTCCAGCCTCCTCCAATCTTTTCTATTGCCTCATGATCCGGCAAGTCTGTATTGGCAAGGTCTTCAGCCTTTTTCAGGATCTCCTGAAGCTGGGATACTTTCTCTGGCCAAAGCTCCCCGTATGTTTTACCGTCCTCTCCAGAATAAATCGCCGGCAATCTTTCAGCTGCCTTTTCCACAATATAAAAAAGCCTGTCACCCTCATCTGCCTCTCCACTCATTATCTGCATGATTATGTCATTCAGCACTGCAGATGGAAGGAATCCGAGTGGATGCTTGTGAGTTATCCGGGCAGCTTCGGCAGCCACCATATCACAGCCTTCAAGATCACCGTCTTTATACCTGTGCAGATAAGACAAAATGGCAATAGGAGCTGTCCTCATCACTCCCCCGCATCCGCAGCTGTCGTTCACAACATCCTTCTCCGCTTCCAGATCTTTAAGCGCTGTCAGACAGGTAATTCCCGGACTCCTTTGCGAATACAGTTCAGGGACATCCATAAGCCAGGAATCTATACGGCAATCACTTTTGCGTGATTTCCATTCCTGGGTATGCAACCAATCCAGATATGTATAACGGCAATAGGTATCAAGCCGCCCCATTATTCCCCTCAAGTATGCGCGTGTCATTCCAAGGAGAATACCTGCCCCCGTAAAAAGAGCCATTTGGGTATCATCTGAGATCAGTGCCTTACCAGAGGGAGATAAACTATAGCGTGTTATGCCCCGTGGACCAAACCTGCGCTCAATTTCAGCCCACTTTTTAAATTCCACGGGATAACCCAAGGCATCTCCTACTGCTCCTCCAACCACACAACCAAGAGCCCGATCCTGGTGTATGCTATCACCTTTCTCCATATCAAATTATTTGTATTTCTGAAAGTTATATTTTTCCCTCAGCGATGCCTTAACTTCTTCATCCTGGTGTGTAAAGAAACCTTTCCACCCTGGACAGAAATTTATGTGCCATCTCCAGAATCTCCCCAT
>JAGCXV010000065.1 GCA_017961175.1 Bacteroidales bacterium | reverse complement strand
TAGTTGTCATAACTGGAAGTGATTACCTTCTCTCCTGGATTCAGGCCTTCCAGCACCTCAAAGTACTGAGGGTTCTGCCTGCCGATCTTGATTTTGCGCTTGGTTGCGCCCTTTCCGTCCTTGTCCATCACGTAAATCCACTGTCCGCCGGTCTTCTGGTAGAAGGAGCCGCGGCTTATGAGGATGGCTTCCTCGCTCTGTCCGAGCTGGAGGTTCAGGTAATAGGTCTGGCCGGTTCTTATGTTGTCCGGCTGGGCTCCTGTGAAGAGGAAGTCTGCCTTGAACTTTCCTTCCCTGACCTCTGGATAGACTTTGCGGATGACTGTGTTGTATGTTTCTCCCTGGCGGTCGAAAGAAGCTGAAAGGCCGGCTGTCACTCGATCTATGTAATGCTCGTCGATCTGAGCCTCTATCTTGTAGGTTTCGAGGTTGTTGATCTGGCCAATCTTCATTCCGGCGGCAACATTCTGGCCAAGTACAACATCCAGAAGACCGAGTTCTCCGTCTATAGGAGCGGTAACGGTGAGGTTGTTTTTCCTCTCCCTTATCATATTCATATTCAGACGCATATTGGAAAGGCTCTCGTTCATCTGCTGGATTTCCACAGAGCGGTAAAGGCTGTCCTGCCTTTCCCTTTCTTTGGTGAGCTGGTAATTTTTCTGGCTCAGGATGAAATCTTCCTCAGCCTTGAGATACTCGTCTCTTGAAACAAGCTTGTCTGCATAGAGAGCCTTGTACTGCTCGTATGTGCGCCTGTTCCTCTGGACTTCCATCTCCAGGGCAAGCCTCTCCTTTCGTACGGAGAGCTTCTGCTGTTCCATGGAAATCATGGTGTTACGCAGGATGTTCTCCTTTTCGGCCAGGTCTGCCTCGGCGTTGAGAATCTGAAGGTCCAGATTGTCGTTCCTCAGGCGGACTATCGGATCGCCCTTCTTTACGGCAGTGCCTTCCTCTATGAGAATCTGCTCCACCACTCCGCCTTCCATCGGGCTGAGCTGTATGGTAACCATTGGCTGAACCTGGGCGTTGATCCTGATGTAATCTTTGAACTCTCCCTTTTTCACTTCGCTGAGAGTGATGCTCTTGGCATCTGCCCTGAGAGTCTTCTGGTTACCCTTGGCAAGAAGGTAAACCACAAAGAGCAGCACAAACGCTCCCAGCCAGTATGGAAGAGCTTTAGTGGTGAAAGCCCGGCGTATTCCTTTTTTCTTTTCAATAACCCTATCCATATCGATTGCTATCCTATTTCTTTATTATTTGTGTAATTATCGCTGAGACAGATAACTCTGCCCCTGATAATATCTGAGAACCTTTTCCTTGATCATATAGGTGAGCTGGGCCTGAAGCCTGTCGGCCTGAGCCTGGAGCCAGGTGTTTACTGCTGTCTGATACTCTATGGAGGAAATCATGCCCTGCTCGTATTTCTTGACATTCAGCTTATATGCTTCTTCCTGGACTTCAGCCCTTTTTACGGCCAGCTTCCAGGATGAGAGGGTATTGTCCCTGTCCTGTACGGCCCTTTTTACCTCAGAGGCCAGCTCTGTCATCTTCTGGTCTCTTTCGGCTACCGCCTTGTCAAACGCGTTCTTTCTCCTTCTTACAGACGATTGAGACTGGAGTCTGTTATATATCGGAATGCTTATGCTTACCTGAAGATATTCTCCGCGATTATTCTTGAATTGCTCCCTGAATGGAGTCGGAGTGTAGCCGGCTCTGCCTGGATATGTGAAATAAGACGTTGACCAGCCACCGTTAAGGCTCAGGCTCGGAGCCAGCTGCCATCTGGCTGTGGAAAGCTGTCTTTTGGCATTGCTGACATTTCCCTCGGCGATTATTGCCTGGGGATTGTGGGCCAGAGCGTAATCTACAATCTGACTGATGTCTTCTTTCGTGCCGGCGGACTCATTTGCAAGACGAGACGGCTCGTTCTCATCCAGGACAAGAGGCTCCTCCATCGGCCACATCATCACGCTCTTGAGGGTAAGAAGCGCATCCTCCGCGCGGTTCTTGGCCTGAAGGCTCTGATACTGCTTGTCTGAAAGTTCGGCTTCCATCTGGACCACGTCTGCGTAAGCCTTCTTGCCAAGCTGCTCTTCCTTTCTGGCTTTGGAAAGAGACAACTCGGCGGCTGCCACCTGATCCTGGAGAATCTTTGACAACTCAGTATAATAAAGTACATTGCTCCAGGCTTCCATAGTTGCCAGACAAACCTCATCCTCAGTCTGTTGCTCCCGGCTGATACCCATAAGAAGAGAAGTCTCTGCAATCTTCATATTGTTGACTGCCTGGAATCCGTCAAACAAAGTAAGGCCGGCTGAAAGAGAATATCCGTTGTGGAAAGACTTGATGTTGCTGTAGGTGTTGGTCTCAGGGTCAACGCTTCGGCCCCAGTTGTAATAGCCATAAGAAGATGCACTGACAAATGGAGTGAAAGTTTTCAGAATCGCATCTCTACGCTCCACTCTGGCATCGGAAAGATCCGCCTGGGCCATCTTCATCTTTGATGAATGCTCCACGGCATATTCCATACACTGAAGGAGAGTCATCGGCATTGGGGACTCTGCGCTTTCCCCGGTGTCAGCCATATCTTGGGCTAAGGACTGACCTGCTGAAGAAAGCATCAGGAAAAGCGCAGCAGACCACGCAAACAAACATCTAACTGAATTAACTTTAACCATAACCTGAAATCAATCGCAACATGTAGTAGCACCACCCGTGCCACAAAAGTCAAATCGCTGAGAAACAGGAGGTTTAAGGAAAAACAAAAAGAAAAGGGTGTAAATTTTCTTTACACCCCTTATAATTTGTTTACAGGCAGGATTTAAGCTTTCTGGGCTCTCTTCTTTTTCTTGAAGGAGCGGATAACTATGTCTAGAAGGATAAGGGCCAATATGCAGAGTCCTCCGAAGATTATGAACGGCAGGTAGCTCGGCTTGTTGGTGGCGGCAGGAACAGGATAGCTGTCGTTGAGAATAACCTTATCTCTCAGGTAAACTGCATAAGCATACCATTCCTGGATATCAGCATTATCGAGGAACCAGCCATCTGCGTTGCCTCTGAGGCTGCAATATCTCTCGATATCCGGAACTTCCTTTCCATCCTTGTTCTTAGGCTCAAGGCTCAGAAGGCCGTGGGACTTCTCGCCTGCCAGGGAAATGTTATTGGCAGTGTAGAGGTCCGTAACAACAGGATAGAGGTCAGAAGAAACCACCTTCTTGCCGTGAACATAAACATCCTTAACCCTGAAGAACTTAGGCATACGGGAGTTGTAGTTGTAGTTCAGGCCGTAGAAACTGATGTGGGTATCAGGATTCTCGGCTGATGAAGAGCAGTTGAACTCGCATATCTTCTTGATTTCGCTTCCCTTGAGATAAACTACGACAAGCTGGCTGCCAGGGTTCTTTCTGGAATCCCTTCCAAGGGAGAGGGAGTTGAACACATCGTTGTAGGTAATCGGGCCTTCTGGAAGCTCCTTGCGAAGGACTCCGTCAGGAACAACGGCCACCAGGCGAGAAGTATCGCTGACGATTTCCTTGATCCAGTAAGCAGCGTTGAAGATTGCTCTGGCGACATCGTAACCCATAGGGTTGAAACCGTTTGCATCCGTATGTACTGAAAGAGGAGTTTTAATGGTGTCAATCACGTCAAAAGGAGAAGAGTGATAGCGCTTTCCGAACTGGTCTGTAACCTTTTCCTTCAGTTTGTTGAAGATAATCTGGGTGGCTGGATCCGGGGTAATGTCCTCAGGAACAGGGAGAAGCTTGTAATCGGAAACGGAAACTGCCGCACCGTTCTTGGCAAGGTCTGCCTCACCGATGAAGTCTCCGTTTGCTCCGGCAGAGACAATTGCGGTATTGCCTACCATATAAGGCTCTTTAAGGGCCTCGTGGTCATGACCGCTGACAATCAGGTTGATTTCAGGGCACTCTGTTGCAAGACGGGCATCCTCGCTGTTTTCCCTTGCAAGGGCTCCGCTGTGACTCAGGGCGATGATGAAATCCACGCCTGCTTTCTGGATAGCAGGGATTATCTGCTTAGCTACCTCAACAGGATCCTTCCACGGCATCTTACCCTTAACGGCGCTGGTTTCATATGCGTTCTTTCCGAGGATACCGAAAACGCCAACCTTCACTCCGTTCTTCTGCAGAACGATATAGCGCTGATGTCCTATGTAAGGGAGAGCCTGGGAGAAATCCTTGTTCTCTCCGGCATCGATATTGGCTGTGATATTGATTGGCCAGTCTACAAGCGTGTTGGTAACAGGGTTGATGGAATTGCCCTGGATACGTGAATTGTAGAACATATAGGCCAGGGAAGTAAGCCCAAGGTCAAAGTCGTGGTTTCCGAACACGAATGCATCGTATCCGGCCAGTGCCAGCTGGCGATACTCTGTAGCATCTATCTCCGTGAAAGCGGAATAAATGGAACCGAATGCAATGTCGCCGGCATCAAGGGTAACCACTCCGAAGCCTTCTGCCTGAGCCTTTGCTCTCTCCTGGTTGATGAAGGCTGTAAGCCTAGGATATTTCTCCGCACATGAATGAAGGTCAGAAGTAAAAATCACCTTTACTTTCTGTGCATTGGAAGCGTTGCAGAACAGAAGGGCTGCAATCGCAATCGCTGAAAATGCTATGAATTTTCTCATATCTTAAAGTTTTATTTCTCCAAAAAACGTCTCATTTCACAAGCCATCTCCTCAGCCTTGAGGGCGGCTGTTTCCGCAAATTTCTCTGTAGAATCGGCATATATGATGCCTCGCGATGAGTTGACCAGAAGGCCGCAGCTGGAGTTCATTCCGGCTCTGGCTACTTCTTCGACGGTTCCTCCCTGAGCACCAACTCCAGGTACAAGGAAGAAATTGTCCGGACAGATCTGCCTGATCCTGGCAAGCTGCTCCGGACGGGTGGCTCCAACCACAAACATTATGTTTTCCTTGCTCCCCCACTGGGATGCCTTACGGATAACTCTCTCGTATAAAGGAACTTGTACTTGCGGTTCATACTGATATACGCTCTGCTCCACGGTAGGCATCGTCTCAAAGTCCACAGCCGTAACGTTGGATGTCAGGGCCAGAAGGATTACCCACTTGTCCTTGTAGGAAAGGAAAGGAAGGATTGCGTCTCCGCCCATATAAGGAGAAAGAGTCACCGCATCGCTGTCCATTCTCTGGAAGAAGGCCTTCGCATATTGCTTGGCGGTATTTCCGATATCTCCCCTTTTCGCATCAGCGATGATGAAAATATCCGGATAAGTGTCACGGAGATAGATTACAGTCCTTTCCATCTGCATCACACCCTCCCAGCCGGGGGCTTCGTAGAAAGCCGTATTTATCTTATAGGCAACGGTATAGGGAGCCGTGGCATCGATGATGTCCTTGTTGAAGAGGAAGATTGCCTCGGCATCGGACATGGTCACGTTCCTCTCCTTTACACAGGCAGGAACCTTCTCCAGGTCCGTATCAAGTCCCACGCAAAGGAAACTTCCTTTCTTTTTGATCTGAGCGTATAACTCGTCGTAAGTCATTTTATCAATCTTTTATACGATATCAGCCAAGCAGCAGGCCTCCGGTAAAGGAAGCCAGCTTCTCCTGTGCGTAATCCAATGTTACCCTGAAAGATTTCTTTCCGGAAGACGGAGCCTCGTACATCGCATCCACCATGATGGCCTCGCAGATAGACCTCAGGCCTCTTGCCCCGAGGTTATACTTAACAGCCGTATCAACTATAAGGTCAAGCACGCTGTCATCCACCTTCAGGTCTATGCCGTCCATCTTGAAGATCTTCCTGTACTGCTTCATAAGGGCATTCTTCGGCTGAGTCAATATGTCCATAAGAGCCGCCCTGTCAAGCGGATGGAGGAAGGTCACAACCGGAAGCCTTCCTATGAGTTCCGGAATCAGGCCGTATGAACGGAGGTCCTGAGGCGCAATGTATCGCAGCAGGTCTTTCTTGTCCACGCCCTTGGTCTTTTCCTGAACCCCATATCCGACAACCTTGGTGTTCAGTCTCTGGGCAATCTTCTTGTCTATGCCCTCGAATGCGCCGCCGCAGATGAAGAGGATATTGTTGGTATTTACGGCAATCATCTTCTGCTCAGGATGCTTGCGCCCGCCCTGCGGAGGAACGTTCACGATGTTTCCCTCCAGGATCTTCAGCATTGCCTGCTGGACGCCCTCTCCGGAAACGTCGCGGGTTATGGATGGATTGTCGCTCTTGCGTGCAATCTTGTCTATCTCGTCTATGAAGACAATTCCCATCTCTGCCTTGGCAACGTCATAGTCAGCATCTTGCAGAAGCCTTGTAAGAATGCTCTCCACATCCTCGCCCACATATCCGGCTTCAGTCAGGACTGTTGCGTCGACGATGGCGAACGGTAGATGGAGCATCTTGGCAATGCTCCTTGCCAGAAGGGTCTTACCGGTTCCGGTAGGCCCCACCATCAGAACATTGGACTTCTCAAGTTCCAGACCGGAGTCTTCTTCCTTCTGGCTCAAGATCCTTTTGTAATGATTGTAGACAGCAACGCTCAGGAACTTCTTTGCCTCTTCCTGGCCTATCACATACTGGTCCAGATACTTGTGTATCTCTTTAGGGGACAGGAGCTTGAAATCTTCCTTGATTTGGGAGACAAACTTCTTGTTGTCTCCGGATGGCTGATTTTCGTGAATATAATTGTGGATATTCTCGACACAATCCGTGCAGATGCATCCGGAAGAACGGCCTATAAGCAAGGCACCGTCCTTCTCCGTGCGTCCGCAAATTATGCATCTGGGAGCCTTCTGGTTCCCTCCGGTTCCACCTGCAGCAGCCATATTATTTCTTCTTGGCCTTAGCCAGAATTTCGTCTATCATTCCGTATTCCTTGGCCTCCTGGGATGTCATCCAGTAATCTCTGTCGGCATCTTTCTCTATCTGTTCCAGAGTCTTGCCGGTGTTCTGGGCCAGGGATTCATACAGTTCCTTCTTGGTCTTGATGATTTCCCTTGCCTCAATCTCGATGTCGGATGCCTGTCCGGATGCACCGCCCATTGGCTGGTGGATCATTATCCTTGAGTGAGGAAGCGCGCTGCGCCTGCCCTTTACTCCAGCTGCCAGCAGCACGGCTGCCATGGAAGCTGCCATTCCGGTGCATATGGTGCAGACATTAGGATTCACGAGATTCATAGTGTCGTAAATACCCCAACCCGCATATACCTGTCCGCCTGGAGAGTTGATATACAGCTGGATATCAGCCTCAGGATCTGCGCTCTCCAGATACAGAAGCTGTGCCTGGATAATGTTTGCCACATCATCGTTGATAGGAACTCCAAGGAAGATGATCCTGTCCATCATAAGGCGGGAGAAAACATCCATGGAGGCAACGTTAAGATGCCTTTCCTCAATGATCGTAGGGTTTATGTAGGCAGCGGTTTGGGCTGCGTAGCCGTCCAGCTTCAGGGAACTGATGCCTTTACGGTCTGATGCGAAAAGTTTAAAATCTTTATTCATGAGAATGCTTTATTCTTCCTTGGCCTTCGTGGTTTTCTTTTTTGCAGGAGCCTTCTTCTTTGCAGGCTTTGCAGGAGCGGCATTTTCGTTCAGAAGCGCAAGTTCCTCACGGGTAACTTCCTTTACGTCAGCGGTAACAATACCCTTTACATAATCCAGAACCTTGTCTTCCTCGCACTTTTCATAGATGCGGTTGGCCTCCTTCTCATTGTTGAGCATCTGCTCGGCATACTGGGTAAGGGTCTGCTCCGGAACCTGATTCAGGCCATACATTGCAAACTGCTGAGCAGTCATCTCCTTTGCCACTTTCAGGAGGTCTTCCTTGGCAATCTTCATCTTCTGGTCGGCGAATATCTTGCGGCTGATCATCTGCCAGCGGTAATCCTGCAGGAAGAGAGGGAATTCCTTCTCGATCTGCTCCATCGTGAACTTGCCCTCGTTGATCTTGAACAGCCACTTCTTCAGGAAGTTCTCAGGAAGCGGAAGATCGGTCTTCTTTACAAGGAAATCTATAAGGTCTCTGCGATAACGCCACTCGCTCTCCTGCTTGTACTCGCCCTTAAGCCTCTCTGCCAGAGCCTTCTCGAAGCCTTTCTCATCCTTAACGGTATCTTTGCCGAAAAGGCGGTCGAACAGATTCTGGTCAATCTTTGCCGGAGCAAATGTCTGAACCTTTCCGATGGTGAGCTTGTAAACCGGATTGGCCGGGTCAAACTCTTCCTTCTTGATTCTCAGCAGGGAAGCCCTGTCAGTCTCGTTAGGGAAGCACTTTACGACATCAATGTCGAAGCTGTCGCCGGCCTTCTTTCCGATAAACTGCTTCTTGTTCTTTGCGTCTATGCTCTTGAGAGTTATGAAGGTATTTTCAACCTTCTTTTCTCCCTGCTCAAGAGTAACTTCCAGGAAATCCTCCTCGCCGGCCTTCTCAGTGTCCTCAAGGGAACCGAACTGACGGAGAATATCCTCCTTGTATTTTGCAAGAGCGTCATCCTCAACCTTTATGTCGTAGTAAGCCACCTTGTCTGCCTTGTCAAGCGCAACATCAACCTTTGGACGGACTGCCATATCATACACGAACTCGAACTTCTCGTCCTTCTCAATGTCTATCTGCTTCTGGAGTTCCTCGTTTGGAATAGGCTCGCCGATGAGGTCAATGTCATTTTCCTTTATGTAACCGTTGATTCCGTCTGTTATGATCTCGTTTACGGCCTCGTTCACAGCTGCCGGGCCATAGAGCCTCTCAATCAGCCCCATAGGAGCCATACCCTTGCGGAATCCCTTGATTTCTGCTTTTCTGCGATACTCTTTCAGCTGCTTGTCTTTCTTTTCGTTAACTTCTTTCTTCTCGAACTCTACCGTCAGGAGGTAGGTCAGCTGTTCTGTTTCTTTCTTAGTAATTTTCATATTGTCTCTAATTGTAAATAATCTGTTCGGCGATGGACATAAATGTCCAAGACCTGCAAATTTAGACAAAATACTCGGCTTAATCAAATAAAGGCCCCTACCGGCCCTTTCTGAAGAGAATGACAAGGATTACCGGAATGCCCAGAAGGGCGGCCACGGTGTTGATCGGAATAACGGAACCCGTTCCCGGAAGTTCGCTTAATGTGTCTGCCAGCAGGGTAAGGCATCCTCCCAGAAGGGCGGAGGCCGGCAGCAGCACCCTGTGGTCAGCATTACGGAAAATGAACCTGGCTATGTGCGGAACCGCGATCCCCAGAAAGCCTATCGGCCCGCAGAAAGCCGTTACCGCTCCGCTGAGAAGGGTTGTGGAAACCAGGATCCTCATCCTTATCCTTTTGACATCCAGACCCATCGATGAGGCATAACTGTCTCCCGGAAGTATGGCGTTAAGGTCTTTGATATTCATTACCGCCAGCACCAGTCCAATGAGCACAAGAGCGCACAGTATCCCTATCTTCAGCCAGTCCAGGGCCGCAAAACTTCCCATAGTCCACAAGACATAGGCTTTGAGGGAATGAGCGTTGGAAGTGTACTGAAGAAGATTCACCAGGGCGCTTGCTATGAAACCTATCATCACGCCGAATATCAGAAGCGTCAGGCTTCCCTTCACCCGGTTGGAAACATACATTATGAGGACTGTCACCACAGCCGCTCCTGCGAGGGCCGCTCCTGCGCTTCCAAGAGAGTTCAGCACGGAACCTCCTCCGCCGCCCATCAGGGATGTTCCCATTATATACAGGGCCACTCCCAGGCCCGCTCCGCTGCTGACTCCCAATATGTAAGGGTCTGCCAGTGGATTGCGGAAAAGCGTCTGCATCTGAAGGCCGCAAACAGCCAGCGCCATACCGGAAACCAGAGCCACCACAGCCTTCGGTATACGGAAGTTCACCAGAATATCCTTTCCCAGGTCAGTGGTAAAAAGATCCCGCACGCTGAGCGAGGCCGACCCCAAAACCAGGTCGGCTGCCATCAGCACCAGCAAGGCAATCGCCGAGACTAAAAAATATGCGCCACTCCTTTTCAAAACAGATATTCTCACGTTTTCGGTATACAAAAATACCCACTATTTGCTACTTTTGCAACGCAGAATCAATCAAGAAACAGATATTTTAACCACAACGTATTATGAGACAGAAAATTGTTGCAGGAAACTGGAAAATGAACACCACAGTTGCCGAAGGAATCGACCTTGTTAATCAGATAATCGGAAAGATAGAAGACGTTCCTCAGGACGTGAAACTCATCGTTAACACTCCTTTCACCCACCTCTTCCCTGTAAGCAAGATCATCGGCGATATCAAATGCCCGTTCTGCCGCAGCAAGATCTCTCTCGGCTCCCAGAACTGCTCGGACAAGGAAAAAGGCGCATATACCGGAGAGGTTTCCGCCAAGATGCTTGCATCTGTAAACAAGGCAGTTGGAACAGTTGCTGGCGCACCTGAAGGTGCTACCGGAGCTCCAGTGGAATATGTAATCCTCGGCCACTCAGAAAGAAGAGGCTACTACGGAGAAACCAATGCCATCCTTCTTGAGAAAATTCACCAGGCTCTCGCAGCCGGCCTTAAGGTCATCTACTGCGTGGGAGAAGCTCTCGAGGAAAGAAAGGCAGGCAAGCATTTCGACGTGGTTGCCAATGAAATAAAGGAGGTTCTCTTCAACCTCAGCGATGAGCAGATGAAGAATATCGTTGTTGCTTACGAACCAATATGGGCTATCGGAACCGGCGAGACTGCAACCAAGGAGCAGGCTCAGGAAATCCACGCCTTCATCCGCAAGACCCTGGCAGAGAAGTTCGGCCCTCTGGCAGAAGAAACTTCCATCCTCTACGGCGGAAGCTGCAAGCCATCCAACGCCCAGGAGCTCTTCAGCCAGAAAGACATTGACGGCGGTCTGATCGGAGGCGCAAGCCTCAAGGCAGACGACTTCATCGCCATCGCCAAAAGTTTCTAGCTTTACTCGTCTGTTGATGGTTTTTCTTTAAGCTTAAGCGTACCCTCTAGATTGTAACTGCCCCAAAACCAGTCCTTGGCCTTTTTAACCTGGACCGGGTTTACCATTACCGAATCATCTTTGAAAACCCTTTCAAGATGAGGGTTGTCTTTTGCGTAGAAAACAAAATATGTTTCACCTTTACACGGGACCGCATAGAAAGTTCCCGTAGTGTCTATCATTCCGTTGGAATCTGACTTGTTGTAGAGCGGAATAATATACCCGTCATGGATATAGGTTCCGTGATCCACATTGTCCTCGGTTCTTAGCCTTATTTTGGCATTGCTAACAGGAGCACCCGATTCATCCACTATTTTAGCCTTGATTGACAAGGTTGCGTGAGGAGAACCGTATTCGGCTCTAGGTATTATGCAAGATGAAAAGCCGAGCAACCCCATCAGGGCACTCAAAATGTATTTGTATAAAGACAGTGCTTTCCTTGCCATGATTCAACCCTTATGTTATGGCAAATATACTGATTCCCCCCCCCAAAAAAAAAATTATTTCAGGCGGTCGAGGTGGCAGAACTGCAAAGTACCGTCTGAATTCCTCAGATGCATTCCCCCGCCCTCGCAGTAGCGGAAAAACCTGCAGGAACCGCATTGGTCTTTTTTCATCCAGGACCTGTCGCGATAAACCTGGAAGCGGTTGTTCCACACTTCCATAAAGTCGTCCTTGTAAATGTTTCCCTGATTATAGTCTGAACGGATGCTCACGCAGGCGGAAATGGAGCCATCGTTGAGCACGGAGCCCACATTCACTCCGGCGTGGCATCGGAAAAGGTGGTTTCTTACCTTGCCCTCATAAGAACCCAGAAAGCCCTCGCAAGAGTAACTGCACTGGATTCTGCCTTCCTTACGGGTAGCTTCAATGAACTCCATCACTCCGCGGAACTGCCCGTTGTCCAGCTGAAGAAGAGGGTCCTCCTTGGCCCGGCCGGACGGAAAGACGGTAAAAACCCTCCAATCTTTGAGGCCCAAAGCGATAAGCATCTCCTTTATCTGATTGAGTTCACCGTAATTGCGCTGATTAACGCAAGTCACCACGTCAAAGGCAAGGTCATCCCCGGCCGCAATCGCCAGCTTAATAGCCTGAATTGCCTTTTCGTAGCTTCCTGAGCGGCCCCTCATCCAGTCGTGAGACTCCTTCAGTCCGTCCAAGCTGACTGTCATTGAGTGCAGGCCGGAAGCCATCAGACGCCGGAACCTCTCCGGAGTCATAGCAAAACCGTTGGTAACCATTCCCCACGGGAAACCTTTCAGGATTATCTTGCGCCCGCACTCCTCC
This sequence comes from Bacteroidales bacterium, assembly GCA_017961175.1. GTDB lineage: Bacteria > Bacteroidota > Bacteroidia > Bacteroidales > UBA932 > Egerieousia. Next base: position 36,801 of record JAGCXV010000065.1, on the reverse strand, counting down.
AGGTCCTTGCGCATCAGAGGCTCGCCTCCGGTCAGAATCACCAGGATCTCCCCTGTCTTTTCTCCTGTCTTCTCGCAATAAGCCTTGACGGAATCCAGCACCTTCAGAAAATCATCGACCTTCATCGATGTGGCGCTTGGAAGAATCTTGCAGTCACTGCCACAGTGCCTGCAAGCAAGATTGCACGAGAGCGTACACTCCCAAAAGAGCTGCTTGAGTTTATGCTCCTTGATATCCAAATGACGGAGCTTGCGCTCAGCCTCACAGGCAAGCCATGTCTTGAAAGGCAGCCCTCTCATATAACTATCTGATTTTACTCGGCTTTCTTCGTAAGTTTGAGATCGATGTTCATCTCATAGGTCCCTTTTTCCCAGTTACCCTTTCCTTCCTCAATCTGCTTTGCCTTTACGGTAACGGAATCATCCTTGAACTTGCCTGAATGCTCAACGTTTTCTTCGCCATAATACACTACATTGGCTCCTGACAATAACCGGAAATCGGCAAACAGATGCAAAGTATCCGAAACTGTTCCGTCTTCCTTAGTATCTACAACGCTAACATCCCTATAATCCTCAAGGCTCTTCAGCAGCAACCTGGTCTTGCCTACAGGATTGCCATCCTCGTCCATTACCTTTACGTTAACTCTAAGAGAGGCGTGCGGGCATCCGTACTCAACCTTAGGACCAGAATTATTGCCACAGGCGGAAAACCCTAGCAGCGCCATAGCTCCAACCAATATCTTCTTGAACATTTTCATAACTGGTATTTTTCGAAACCGATCATTTTCAACCTAACAAATATAACCATTATTTTTCTCTCCTTGCAAATCGTCAGAAAAATAATACCTTTGCAGTCCAAGCGGGTATGGCGTAATTGGCAGCCGCGCCAGACTTAGGATCTGGTGGAGTAATCCGTGGGGGTTCGAGTCCCTTTACCCGCACCTAAGCGCAGGCATCCGGTCTCTAACGGATGCCTGTTTCGTAACAGATTTGATAGTTTGTTCAGATGAAAAGGAGTTTAAGATTCTTTTTTGCCATCACGATGGTTTTAATTGCTTTCGGGTGTTCGGATGCAAACAGGAACTTTGTGAAAAAGGCTGTCAAGATTATGGACAGAAGCGGGCTGTATGCCACTGGAGAAAAATGGGAAAAGGCCAGGAAGGAAGCACTGTCAGCAACTCCGGTTTCGATGGAAGAGGCTCACGATGTGGTCAAGAAGGCTTTGAAGGTAGCAGGTGGGAAGCACTCTTTCCTGAAGGAGGCGGAAATTGAGGTGAAGGAGAAGACTTCCGAATGGGAAATGCCCCAGGTCAGCATCACGGATTCTTGCGGAAAAAAGATTGCGGTGGTGAAATTGCCACAGTTTTCAGGCAATCACGATGAAGGCCTTAAATATGCCAACACTGTAATTGAAGCAATTCCGGAAAATATTGAAGGAGTAATTATAGACCTCAGGGGAAACGGCGGAGGGGATATGTACCCTATGATCAGTTCTGTACACAGGTTCATTCCGGATGGAAACATACTCCGCTTCCGCTCAAGGAAAAGGACGATGTGGATTACTCTGGATTATGTTTTGAATGTTGCCGGAATAAAGAAACTGACACCTATCGGGTGCCCTGTGGCCATTCTCACCGATGAAGGAACCGGAAGCTCCGCTGAGGCTCTTCTGCTGTGCTTCAGAGGACTGGATAATGCCCGTGTATTTGGCTCGCCGACAGCCGGATATGCATCAAGCAACCGCCCTTACAAGATGAGCGACGGCTCTATGCTTGTTCTGACAGAAGGATGTGACGTAGCAAGGACTGGAGAAGAGTTCTGCGACGACCCTATCGAGCCGGATGTAAACACAGAAACTCCAATGGAAGAATCCATGATCTGGTTTAAATCGTTGAAGTAAAATAATTGCCATGGAAGACATACTGCTTAGGGAGATAGACCGCATTGGAGAAATGATGCTGATGATTGCCAGGCGATTGGGTTTGTTTGGCAAGAAGAAGCCGGACTATTCCTTATCCAATGTCAGGGAGGAAATCGGCAAGGAGGACCTCGAGATTGACCTGGATACCGTTCTCAAGATGGAGAATCCGATTTGTTATTTAGTGGAAGAGAAGAAATTCTCGGAGCGTGCCTTGGAAACGTTTATGGAGATCCTGTTCTTTTCAGACATGGAAGAATCCAGAAAGAAAGCATTGCTCGGCGATGCCCTCACATATCTGGATAGCAAAGGATACATTTCTTTCAAATTGCATTCGTTTATTCAGGATAATTAATGGTCACCGACAGGAATATGAAGACAATGAGACTATTCAGGATATTGTGCATTTTGCTGGCATTTACGCTTTTAGGAACAGCATCCCATGCCCAGGAAAGCCTTGCCGGACGCGTCTATTACAATGCCAACATCTTTGACAAGAAATTCAAGGATGCCCTGAAAGACGCCACCACGGATATAGACAAGGATATGGCTGAGGCAAGGCAGAAAACCATCGCAGATAAAGAAAAGAAACTCGGAAGGCCTCTCAATGAAAAGGAGCTTAAGGAAGTGGACGAGAAGATGAAAGAGGCGGAAGCGGTTCTCAGGGCTTTAGCCGAGGGTACTAAGGCAGCCGTAACCGTAGAGTTCAAGTCAGAGAAACAACTTGTGGTCAAGGCGGTTATGTCTATCGATGAGGAAGAGCTGAAAAAAAATGGTGTTGGCTGGGTCACACGAAAGGCACTGAAGGCGGCAATCAGTATGTCTTCTATGACAGAAAAAGGAACTTACGTAGTTAAGGATTCCCAGATATTCATAACCAGCGGCAAGGAAAAGGATACGATGAGCCTGAGCGCCGACGGGCAGCAGCTCTTCGGCAAGATGGACGAGGATGAATTTACACTGAAGCGGATAAAATAATCCGTCTATCTGAACTTGACCTGTCCGTTTTCAAGGGATTCGATTATAGCCAGTGATTCTATACGCTTTACACCGGCGGCCTCAAGAAGGAAACGTCCCTTCTGGAATTCCTTTTCGATGATGAAACCCATTCCCTCGATGGTGGCCCCGGCCTGGCGGCAGAGGTCAACGATACCCTTTCCGGCACTTCCGCAGGCAAGGAAATCGTCTATGAAAAGAACATGGTCTTCTGAAGTCAGAAACTCCTTGCTGATGATCATGCTGTAGTCGCACTGCTTAGTAAATGAATGTGAATGAGCTACATACATCTCATCCATAGTGGAAGGTTTCTGCTTCTTTACAAAGACTACAGGAAGCTCCATCTGATAGCCCAGCATCACCGCAGGAGCAATGCCGGAAGCCTCTACGGTAACTATCTTGTTGACACTCAAATCGGCAAAACGGCGGATGAACTCAATGGAAATCTGCTTCATCAGATATGGATCCATCTGATGGTTGATGAAACGGTCAACTTTCAGCACTCCACCCTCAAAGCACTTGCCTTCCTTGAGGATACGTTCTTTCAAAGTATCTATAAACATAATCTTTAAACTTATTCTAATACCAGCGTGGCGCCTTGTCCGAATTGGCGGCACGGATTCCCATACTGAACATAAGGTTGATGTTGGCGATCATTCCCTCTATGTCCCAATCGTCGTGATACTCGTCTATCGGCCTGTGATATATGCTCTTGTAAGGATATTTGTTAGGACGGGAAGGGTCAACGATGTCCTTTCCGTTTTCTATGACCAGTGCCGGAACGCCCTTTTTCACGAAGTTGAAATGGTCTGACCTGAAGAACCAGCCGTCTGAATTGTCATACTTGAAGAAAACATAACGGCCCTGTGCGGCAGCGGCCTCGACGATGTAATTGTCCAGTTCGCAGGCCCCTCCTCCCATGACGCTGATATCGTGGGTAAGTTCTGCCGGACCGACGCTCTCGAAGTTTATGCAGGCTGCCGTCTTCTCCATAGGAAATGCTGGATGCTCGCAATAGTACTGGGATCCGAACATACCGCTTTCCTCAGACGATGCGCTCAGGAAAATCAATGTCCTGCGAGGCTTTACCGGCATCTCGAAACTCTTCTTGGCGGCAAAAAGCAGGGCGGCCATCGCGGAGGCATTGTCCGAAGCCCCGTTGTAGATGGAGTCTCCCCTGTCGTCCGGAAGGCCTATTCCAAGGTGGTCCCAATGGGCGTTGAAAACCACGCACTCGTCCTTTAGGTCCGTGCCCTCGATCATTCCGGCAACATTGCATGTCTGGTCGATGTTATATTCCACGTCCATGTCCACATCGCACTTGAGGTTGAGGCTGAAGGCCTTGAACCCCGGCTTCTTGGCGGCTTCAAGCGCGGCTTCGAAGTCCATCCCGGCTGCGGCAAACAGTTTACGGCAGCCTTTCTCGTGAAGCCATCCCTTTATGGCCAGCGCATCAGAGTTGTTTGTATCCTCGTCATACAAGGCAAGATTGCTTTCAATATGGCCGTTTACGCAAACGTGCCATCCGTAACCGGCAGCCTCAGTGTTGTGCAGCACCAGGCATCCTGCAGCGCCCATCCTCTTTGCCTGCTCGAACTTGTAGAGCCACCTTCCGTAATAAGTCATGTTCTTGCCGCGGAAAAGAGAAGAGTTGTAATACCCCGGCTCATTTACCATCGCGATGATTATCTTGCCCTTAACGTCTATTCCGTCGAAATCGTTCCAGTTGAATTCCGGAGCGTCAATCCCGAATCCGCAGAAGACTATTTCTGCAGAAGGCAACTTGACCTTGTCCGTTGCCCTTGCGGTCCAGACCATCATATCCTCTTTATGGATGAGTTCCGTCTTCTTTTTGCCCTTTACGCGGAACTTGTCCCCTACCGGTTTGCAGGTGGTGGCAATCATCTTGAATGGCTGGAACCAGCTTCCGTTAAAGGCCGGCTTCAAGCCAAGAGCCTTCATCTGGTCTACCATATAGTTTATGGTTTTCTCTTCGTAAGGCGTCATCGGCTTACGGCCTCCGAATTCATCTGAAGATATTGTCTTTATCCAGTCGCGGAGCAAAGCCTCCTCCTGCTGAAGGGTTGTATGGACGGCCTGTGCCGCAGAAAACGCCGGTAGCAGGAAAACGGCCAGAAGAACGAACAGTTTTTTCATAATCAGATATGTATTATTCAGTAAAGATAAGACAATTATCATTAATTATCGTATATTTATATCGCGATATAAAACATCTGATATTTATGAAACGCCTGTTTACCATTCTCGTGGGCGCACTGCTCATTTTCCAGCCTTCTACGGCTGACGCCTGTACAAACCTTATTGTCGGAAAGAAAGCTTCCACGGACGGAAGCGTGATATGCACATACAATTGCGACGGCTTCGGCTTTGCCGCATCACTGTCTTTCTCCATGCCCGGAATGCATCCGGCAGACGAAATGCTGAACATCAGGGGTTGGGGACCGCAGGCAGGACCGAGACTCGTAAAGCAAGTGCCTTACACATACGGTGTTGTAGGCTTGATGAACGACCATCAGGTAAGCATCGTGGAAACCACCTGGGACGGAAGGAAGGAACTCCGCAACCCTGAGGGGTACTTCGACTACTTCACCCTGATGCACGTTACCCTTCAGAGAGCATCAACCGCTCGCGAAGCCATTGAGGTCATCCACCAGCTGGTGCAGGAATACGGCTACAACTCAACCGGAGAATCCTTTGCCGTGTGCGACAAGGAAGAGGCCTGGATTATGGAGATTATCGGCAAGGGCAAGGGCCGCAAGGGAGCAATCTGGATTGCAATGAGGCTCCCTGATGACTGCATCACAGCATACGCAAACTCAAGCCGCATTATGCAGTTCCCGCAGGCTAAGAAGGCCGACAAGAAACTGGGATTCTGCATCGTTGAAAACGAGTGCATGTATTCTTCAGACATCATTTCCTTTGCCCGCGAAATGGGATACTACAGCGGAGAAGACAAGGACTTCAGCTTCAGGGACGCCTACCAGCCAATGGATTTCAGCAAGATCCGCTACTGTGAGGCCCGTGTATGGAGCTTCTTCCGCCACCACTATGACAAGGCAGAGATGGACTCATACCTGCCGTTCATAAACGGAAAGGTTGAGATCTGCGACCATCTTCCTCTGTGGATCAAGCCTGACAAACCAGTCAGCGTAAGGGACATAATGAATGACATGAGAGACCACTATGAGGGAACCGCCCTCGACATGACCGCAGACGTAAGCGCAGGCCCTTGGGGCTCTCCTTACCGCAACCAGCCGGTCAATTTCTACAGCAGCGACTCCACCAAGATGTTCAGGGAGAGGCCTATAGGATGCCAGCAGAGCGGAATGACAATGGTTTGCCAGATGAGAAGCTGGCTTCCTGACGCTGTGGGCGGAATAACCTATTTCAACCTCGACGATGCCACAATGGTAGCCTATGTTCCTGTTTATTGCGGAATCAACCGCATACCTGAGCCTTTCCGCAGGGAAAACAACAACATCCGCGAGTTCTCCACGGAAAGCGCCTTCTGGATGAACAACTGGGTTGCCAATATGGTTTATCCGAGATGGAGCGCCCTCTATCCGGACCTCAAAGAAGCCCAGAAAGAACTTGAAGACTACTACGAGGAAGACCAGAAGAAGGTTGAGGAAGCCGCTGCAAAGATGACTCCAAGCGAGCTCAGCGATTTCCTCACCCGCAAGACCGAGCAGTACACAGACAAGATGATGAAGCGCTGGGACAAGCTCGCCAAGCTCATCATTGTCAAGCACAACGACCAGATCATGCTGCCGTCCAAGGACGGAGAACTGGCCCCTGGCAGACATACTTCTCCGGCCTATGCCCCAGCCTTCATCGAGGCAGTCAAGACTCATACCGGAGACCGTTACATAAACCCTCAGAAATAATATGGAAGAGAACTACCAACAGGACAATCAGGATCATCAGAATCTGCAGAACATGGCCCAGCAGATGGAGCAGCAGAGAATCTGGTACGAATATCAGTTCGAGCCCAAGAAGCCACGCGGCAACAAGGGCTGGATTATAGTTCTCGTTGCTGCGGTTATCTTCACAATCATAATCCTGCTGTTTAGGGGATAAAACAAGACTTTTTTATATATTTGCAGTCCCGTTGGGGCATTAGCTCAGTTGGCAGAGCGTTTGAATGGCATTCAAAAGGTCAGGGGTCCGACTCCCCTATGCTCCACAAAAGATCCAGTCATCAGGCTGGATCTTTTTGTTTTCTTAACTTTTTCACATATTTGCGTCTATCTAATGGAATATGGCAAAAAGCTTTGACATAGAACTTGCGCAACTGAGACCAAAGGTACTTGCCCTCACACGCAGGTTTTTCCTTTCCGCCCACCTGGAATCAGATCCGGAAGACATCGTACAGGATGTGCTTCTGAAACTGTGGACAGCAAAGCAAAACGGAACGGATATCCTGAATGCAGAAGCCTGGGCCGTTAGAGCCGCCAAGAATGCCTGCATTTCCGCCTGGCGCAAAAAAAGTAGAGCAACCCATTCCGGACTTGAAGCGCAGACCTCATCGGTTTCTGACAACCCGGCTCTTAACAGAATCAGGGAAACAGAAGCCTCGGCGATACTTAACAGAACTATGGAGGGTTTCTCGGAAGGAACCATCAAACTGCTGCGGCTCAGGGCTTCAGGCCTGTCTCTTGACGAGATTTCAGCCATAACCGGACGCAGCAAGGGCAGCGTAAAGAGTTCCATCTCAGCAGCCAGAAAAGCACTGGTTCAGAGCCTCAATACTTAATATAAAAAGAATGAATAAATCGCAGAAGATACAGCAATGGAAACAAGAAGAAACATAAACCGCAAAGCTCTCATCCAAAAATACCTGGATGCTGAAACATCTGTAGAGGAAGAGCGCCTGCTTGCAGAATCCTTTGCAGAGAATCCGCCACAGGATAAAGAGGAAGAGAAGATTGCTGCAATCCTCGCCCACGCAAATCTATTTGTAGAGGCTGATAAAGGAAAAGACTATCTTCTGGAAGATGATATTATCGCGGAGGAAGAGTTTGACAGCATTATTTCCAGACACAGAAATAGCCGAATTTGGGGATATTCCCTTGCAGGACTTGCGGCAGCTGTCGCGATGTTTTTCCTTCTTCGGACCCAATCTACTGAGACTCAGAGTGAAAACTATTCGGGCAACCCGGTAGAACAAGTACTTCTATTCTCCAATAACGCACTGGAAGAAGCAGAAAAATGTGAATTCGAGCCCATTGAAGGCGGCTATATCCTGACAGCCTATTTCCCGGACGGAAGCAAGGGGAAATATCTGCTTTCCCAAACAGAAGAAGACCAGTCTTTCTTCTTAATTTCACTCAATTCTCCTGGTATTGATTATTAAAACTTAGAATTATGAAAAAGATATTATTACTTACAACCGTCATTCTTCTGGCTTGCTGCGGAGCATTTGCCCAGAAGGTTGTTTATGTCATAGATGACATAACCGTAGATAATTTTGATGGCTCTCAGCTTAAAGGCAAGATAATCAAAGATTACAAGATTTCAGGCACCGGGAAGGGAAAAGATGCAGTTACTGTCCACTCTATCAGAACATCGTCTCAGGGAAGAGGTTCTTTTTTCGGCATAGCAACCGCTACTACCGAACCGGATTATCCTAACATGTCTTTTATCATAGATGGCAAAAAGTATGGTCATAAAGAAGGGAACGATTATCTAAAAAAAGTGTTGGGATCATCGGAGAGGACTATGAAGAGCATTAGAAGCGAGCAAAAGGAGAATCCGGACAAGAATGGCCCAAAAATCCTGATCACCACTTTCATAGAAACCCAGCCAAACCAGAACGTGCTTAAGAAATTAGACCTAAAAACACTTCTCAAAATCATTCCCGGGGCAAAAACAGAGGCAGACGGAAGCGTCTCTATAGACGGGAAACCTGTAGAGTTTATCACCATCAACGGTACCAGATACACTGTCAAGAAAGACGATTGATTTTCATAATCAACTGATTTTTTTTTATATTGCATCCCGTAAGCCGCTCGTAACAGATTGGGGAATGAAAAAGATATTTATCGCGATAATACTGACACTTGTATTCAGCCTTTCTGCCAGGGCGCAGATTTTCATTGGCAATGACAATCTGACAAACAGGAGGATGAGCAACATAAGGGTGAAGATCATAGACTCCCTTACCAGCGAGTCCATTCCTTATGCTTCCGTATATGTTGTGCCGGCAAAAGACACGGTCATATCAAATTTCATAATATCAGACACGTCCGGAGTTGCAACCCTGAGAGATGTTCCTTTCGGAAACTATGTTTTCCATATCGAGATGATGGGCTACAAGCATTACGCAAAAGAGAAGTATTTCAGGGAAGAAAGGGTGGATATGGGGACTGTCAAGCTCAAACTGGACGAGAATTATCTCTCAGCGATCACCGTCACCGATGTGGGCAATCCCATCGTGATAAAACAGGATACAATCGAGTTCTCCGCCTCTTCTTTCAGGGTTGGTGCCAACGCCATGCTCAAAGACCTGATAAAGAGGATGCCCGGAATGGAAATCAACGATCAGGGCAAGGTGATTTTCAATGGAGAAGCCATTTCCAAGCTTACAGTTGGAGGGCGGACATTCTTCTTTGATGACCAGGCCACTGCGCTGAACAATCTTCCGGCGGCAATTGTAGACAAGATACGCGTAATTGACAGGGAATCCGAACAAACCAGAGCAACTGGCATACAGGACGGAAACCGGGAAAAGATTCTGGATGTCGGGTTGAAGAAAGAATACGAACAGGGCTGGTTCGGCAATGTGGGAGTTAAGGGCGGAACTACAATAGAGGGCAAGAAAAGCGACGAGCCGCTTAGAGACAATCGCGGATTACTGTACAGCACCAATGCACTGGTTGCAGCATATAACCAGAAAGACCAGGTTACAATAATTGCCAACGGCCAGAATGTAAACGACGGCAACATAGCAATCTTTATGGCATTTGATGGTGATGAACTCTCCTTTTCACGTGTCTCCGGCCTTTCGTCTGCCGCTCAGATAGGACTGAATGTAAATACATCCAGAATCAAGGACGTGGAGACAACACTGGCTGCAACCTACAGCTACGGCGATACTGAATCAGGCTCTCAAAGCTACAGGACAACTTTCCAGGAAAGCGGAAACCTGCTATCCGCTTCCAGGAATTCCGGAAGGTCTTACGGCAACGACGTGAGCGCAAATATTGAAATGAAAAAAGAGAAAGGAAAGTTCCAGTTCAGCTTTGTTCCCCGCTTTAAATTCAGCAAAACAGACACATACGGTAACGGCTCTTCTGAAACCTACAGGGAAGAGTCTCTTATCAACCAGGCTGAGAACCGCTCCCGAGACCATTCCCTCAGCAGAACCGCAATGGTCAGCACAGGCTTTACAATCAAGGATCTCGGAGGGAAGAAAGACAGATCTTTCCATTTCAATTTCAATGGTAGTGTTATAAACAGCAATGGGAACAGCGATGAATCCTCCTTATTCCAAACCGCTGCCTCGGAAGAAAGCCGAACGATGCGCTATGTCTCGAATACTGATTCCTATTCTACATTAACCCTACTCCGATATACTGAACCGCTTTCTGACAAACTAATGCTTTCCGCTCAAGCAAATTTCCGCCTGAATGAATCTGAAAGAACAAGAGACGCATTTGACGCAGGCGGAAAGAACAGCTACTATTCATCGTTGAGCAAGACTCACAACATCAACCAGCAGTATGACATTACCACCCAGTACAAGTTCAGCAAGCAAAGCTATGTTACACTAGGAGTCACGGCCAACGGAACTCTCAACCGGCTTATTTCCCAAAGCTATAACGTACTGGATACCACAGGAAAAGGAGAGTGGAACTGGTATGTGGCCCCTACACTGAGACTCATGATTTCAAAAGGTTTTAACCGTTTCAGTTTGAACATGAGCGGAAGTAGCCAGAAGCCAAACAATGGCCGTATGCTACCTGTTCTGAACATCAGCAATCCATCCAGCCTGGGTATTGGAAACATTTATCTGAGGCCTTATTCAAACACACATTTAGGCTTGGGATGGAACAGGAACGACAGGGCGAAATTCACCAACCTGATGGTTAACATGAGTCTTTCTTACAATACCAAAACCATCACCAACGCACTCTGGTATGATTCAGACGGAATCCTCTATACCATTCCGGTAAATTCCAAAGACCCATATTATTCATTCTGGCTGAGTTCCAGTTACACTACCCCGCTGGATTCCAAAAAGATATGGTCTCTGAGCCTTTCTGCCAACGGCACATATTCTTACTCGTCAAGCTATCAGGCAACCGGAACCCTGCCGGGACTGGACAAAGAAACCTTTGACTATACGGCGTTTATGGCAGACTTCTGGGGAAACAGCAAGGGCAACCGCTTCTATGAAGGCCTTAGCGGCTTCAGAAAGAGCAAGACCAGAATCTTTATTCCTGGAGGCAGCTTCAGAGTCAGACTCAACCAGAAGCAATACTCGTTCTCTGCCGGAATCGGTACAACAGCTCAAGTATCCAGATACTCCCTGAACAAGAGCGTGAACACCAACACTCTGGACACCCGCTTCTTTGCAGAAGGCAGATACACCACAAAACACGAGTTCGAATTCATCTCTGACATAGCCTATGCGTTATTCAACGGCTATGCAAAAGGTTACGGAAAGCCTGAATGGCAGTGGAATGCGGAAGTATCCAAGAACATCGGGGCCTTCAACCTGAGTGTCAAGGTTCACGATATTCTCAACCAGACCCGTAGCCTCAGGCATACGGTAACGGCAAACTACGAACAAGACACCTATTCTCTTGTACTGGGCCGCTATATACTCTTCGGTGTCAAATGGAACTTCGGCAAGATGAACGCGGCCAACAGCCAGAGGGCCCAGAAGGCCGCCTGGAGCATGATCTTCTAGTTAAATCTCCCACACAATACATTTTTTTCTGACCTTTGTGTAGTTTTTCCAGTGGTTCTGCGTCTAATGGGCAGAAACAAACAAAACGGACATGACAGAAAAAGAATTCGAAAAAATGGTCAGGGAACACAAGGGGACGATCTACACCGTCTGCTATATGTTCTCGCAGGACAAAGAGGAGGTCGCCGACCTCTTCCAGGAGATCCTGATCAACCTCTGGAAAGGATCCGGAACTTTCCGTGGAGAAAGCAGCCTGAACTCCTGGATATGGAAGGTAAGCCTCAACACCTGCATCTCTTCAGACCGCAAGAAAAGGCGTATGCCGAGAAAGGAACCTCTCTCAATGAAGATAGACCTCTTTGAAGACCGCGATTCGGCTTCCATCCAGGCCAATCTCCTGAAAGACAGAATCTCCAAGCTCGGGCCTTTTGACAGGGCAATAGTCCTGCTGTGGCTGGAAAACCTCAGCTATGAGGAGATCGGCCAGATTGTCGGAATCAGCACCAAGAATGTCTCTGTCCGTCTTGTCAGAATCAAAGAACAACTCAAAAAGATGCACTAAAATGGAAAACACAGATAACATACTCAACGAAATGCAGCAGCAGCTGCGACAGATGAAGGAAAAACTGGAAGGAGAAACCATTGTCAACGACAAGCTCCTACGCAACGCCTACCGCAAGACTCTCGGCAGCCTTCAGAGAAAAGCTCTCTTCCAAACGGTTATCGGTATAGTTGCTATGCTCCTCTGCCTCAACCTCCTGAATGTGGGATTCTCTATTCCTTTCGTAATCGCGACAGAAGTAATGCTGGCTTTCTGCCTGGTTGCTACCATCGTGATTAACAACAGGCTCCCTAACATGAACACAGATCTCGTAACTGCAGCCAAGGGAATCGTACGCTTCAGAAAAGGCTACACCAACTGGCTCTGGATCGGAATTCCTCTGCTTATCCTCTGGCTGAGCGGAATGGTCTATGAAATCATGAAAAACGAGGCATTCCCTTCAGAAGCAAAGTATGCGATGTTCATCGGTCTCGGAGTGGGAATCGTAATCGGCGGAGCTATTGGACTCATATTGCGCCACAACATCCTCTCAAAATCCGATGAAACCCTCGCCCAGATCAAGGACCTTACCTCCGAGGGTTAACTGGGGCGATGGTGCTCGACAATAATCTTATTTTCAATGCATTACAAAATAACCCTATTCCTCAAAATAGGGTTATTTTACAATATCTTGACCTTCAACATATTACAAGACACCATCGCCCTTCAGATAGCTTCGGCGAATAGGTTCCGGGAATTTCTCTATCGCATACCTCAGCATTATGCGGGGCATAGTCCGGTAACGGGTATCCAGAAACTTCATCAAACGTTTCTCATCCCGCTTGCCAGCTTCCCTTAACAGCCACCCTACCGCCTTCTGAATCAGGTCGTGAGGGTGGTTAAGCAATATCTCGGCAATAGCAAAGGTATCATCCAACTGGCCCTTCCTGATAAAGGCCATCGTTGAAACTATTCCGATTCTCTGTTCCCAGATATTCTTGCCGCTTTTGGCTAGGTCATATAGCAGAGTCCTGTCCTTATCCAGAAGCCAGGCTCCAAGAAGATTGTAGCAGGAAAGGTCCACAAGGTCCCAGTTGTTGATTCTGTCGGTATGTGCCAGATAAAAATCCACGCACCGCTTCCGCAAAGCGTCCTTCACATCAACATTCCCATCCAGGCCTACAGCAGATAATGCCTTCTGCGGGTGGGAGAATATCTCCACCAGGCATAGCAGAGCGGCAAGACGCACCTCGTGATAATCGCTGAGAATACACTCCTCAAGATTCTCAAAAGATACTTCCTTCCAGCACTCCTTTACAACTTCCCTTGTAACAGGCACCTTGATACCCAGGAACTTGTCACCTTCCCCATATTGTCCCGGACCGGTCTTGAAGAAACGCATAAGCCCCGCCACCTGACTCTCGTCGCGGCAAAGAAGCATATTTTGAAGCAGCATATTAGTCTTCGACATCGTTGGGCAGGTCTTTGATTATGTATGCAGGAACTCCGCCGACAAGGCAGTTGTCCGGAATATCTTCGTGAACCACAGCTCCGGCGGCTATGACCACATTGTTGCCTATCGTGACCCCTGGCAGTATGGTTACGTTTCCGCCAATCCACACATCGTTGCCGATCCTGACAGGCTTGGCCTCAGCGATATATTCACGCCTGCCCTTTGGAGAGAGCGGATGCCCAACGGTAGTGATGAGAGTGTTCGGCCCTATCATCACGTGGTTGCCGATGTAAACCTCACGGATATCCAGGATGGTCAGGTTGAAATTACCTGTAAAATCATCGCCGATGAAGATATTCTTTCCGCAGTCACAGCCAAAGGTCTTGGATATCCACACCCTTTCGCCAACTGCCCCAAGCATCTTCTGAAGGCACTTGTACTGAGCCTCATAGTCTGTTCCGTCAATGGTGTTGTACTCCTCGCACCACTTGATCGCCCTGGTCTTTCTGGCAATCATTTCCGCATCTGCATAGCAGTATGGCAGGCCGGCATTTAATTTTTCAAGTTCTGTCATAGCATGGTAAATATACAAATTCATGAGTATATTTGTAAAAAGAAAACCGTAATGAGAGTTAATAAATTAATCTTAACACTAGCTGCAGCTGTTCTGATTGCTGCAGTATCTTCTTGTTCACACAAGCACCTTAGCCCGGAATCATCCCCGGACACCCCGGAAAATTACAAGCCGGTTATGGGTAATTATTCTGAGATCAATACCACCTGCGAGGAGATTTCAGGCCTTTGCCTGGCACCTAACGGTGACGGTTTTCTGGCAGCTTCAGACGAAAACGGCATAAACCATATCACATGGAAAGGCATAACCACAGACTTTTATAATGGCCATTTCGATTGCGAAGGCGTGACTATAGACCCTAAAACCAAGGATGTCTATTATATTATTGAAAACAAACAGGAAGTACACCGTCTGGTTGCTCCGGACTACAAGAAGGATGAATTGATCTGTGTAATCAGCGATGTGGGCCTTGGCACCAACGACGGACTTGAAGGCATCACCTGGTACAAAGACCGCACCCTTCTGATAGGCAACCAGAAAAAGCCGGTTGTGCTGATCAAATACTCTCTGGACAAAGGGGAAATCAGCCGCCGGGACCTGTCAAGCGGCCCTCTCAAAGAAATCGCTGACCTTTGCTACGATCCTGTGAGGAATGTGCTCTGGATAGCGGACAGCAAGAGCCGCACTATCAATCTCTGCAATTTGAACGGTGATTTGCTTCAGAGCTACAGCGTTTCCTTCATAGACAATGGAGAAGGAGTGTATGTGGACCACGCTCACAGCTGCATCTGGGTATCCGACGACACCACTTCCAAGATCTACAAGATAAACTTCACTAACCTGTAGTTTATCCGCCATAAATAAAGTGCTCCCGCCGTTACAATCAGTGTAGCAGCGGGAGTACTTTTCATTCCTAAAAATCAACCTCGGCGATTCTCAGACCTTTGGAATCTGGAGATATTGCTTGAGAGTTTCAACATACTCGGCAAAAGCATCGCGGCCCTTGCCGGTAATCCGGCAGATAGTGCAGGTCTTCTTGCCCTTGAAGGTCTTCTCCACCTCGATGTATCCGGCCGCGGAGAGCTTGTCCAGCTGCACGCTCAGGTTTCCGGCCGTAGCTCCGGTCTGAGCCTTGATGTAGACGAAGTCCGCCTCCTCCACGCCAATCAGTATGCTCATCACCGCAAGCCTTAACTCCGAATGGAGCAGCGGATCCAGCGGCTTGAACGTTGTCTGTTTCTCTTCCATAACACTTTGTTTTATAGCGTTATTTTAGTTCTGCTTTGTTTTGTTCTGAAGGATCATTCCAGGAATCAGAAGTCCCAGGATGCCGAGCACAACGAATACCAGAAGCTGGGCCGGACCGTTGCAGATCAAAGCCACAACTACAGATATTGCAGTAGCCACAACAAGGCAGGCAACAACTGACTTCATCTTCATAACCACTCCGGTAATCACGCCGCAAAGTCCCATCAGCAAGGCAATTACGAGAGTCATATTGGCAACCACGATGTTGCCCAGCTCGAAATACCTCATTATAAGGGCAGCTACCCAGATCAGGAAGTAGAAGCCTGTTGCAAAGATTCCGAACCACATCCAGGTCTTGCCGATGATTCTGCTAACCTCGGTTTTAGGAGCTTTCTCCTTGTTCTTGTCCATAATAATGTTGCATACAACACCTATGGCACTCATAGCAAACCACAGAAGGTTCCAAACAGGGCTGCCGGTCTTTGACCAGAGGAAGTAAATAACCAATGCAGTAACTGCCACCAGGCAACCCCAAAGGATCAGGGGCTTTCCAAGATTCTTGGCAATTGTTTTTCTGCTGCGCTCCATTGTCTCTGCGATAATCTTCAGAGAATTTTCGGTTGAAAGGTTTTCTTTGTTAACGATAGTTTCCATTGTAAATACTTTTTAAAAATTAAAACTTAAAATTTAAAATGGCCATTGTCGGATCCGTTACCTCCCAATTGCGCACTCGGTCAGTCTCAAATCCAATGCAAAGATAAACCAGTTTACATTATAAACCAAATTATTTTATAAAATATCGGCAAATTTATGGTAGAAACTATTGTTTTTAGGGAATAAATTGTATTTTTGTAGGGTATTAAAATTTTAGACTTAGGGGATAAAAATTATGGACAAGATTAAAAAAGTGCTGCTTTTTACAGAAAACAACGAGTCTGTCGAGCTGGATTACCAGCAGTTCAGGGAAAAGCTTGCATCTGATATTCTGAACTCTATCGATTCTGCTATAAACCAGACTATTGCACCTGTTAAAACAGAGCCGCAGCAAGAAGAATGTGTTCCAAAGAAGAACCTCAAGACAAGAGACAAGATATTGTTGCTTATCGCTGAGAACAAGCACATTACAGCAAAGGCTCTGGCACAGAAAGTCTGCGTTACAGAAAAGGCCATTGAAAAACAGCTGGCCAACCTCAAGGCGGAAGGCATAATCAAACGCCAGGGTTGCAACAAGGGCGGCCACTGGCTTATTATAAAAGGAGAATAATTATGGCACACGATCATATACACGAGCATCATCACGATGAATTCTGCGAGCACCATCATCATCATGAACATCACCATCATTATGAGGAAGGGGGGCTGAAAGGAAAACTTGCTGTCATAATCGCGACAGTCATTCTGCTGGTTGCGGCTGTAATAATTGAAAAGAAGTGCAATCTCAAGACCTGGCAACTGCTTCTGGTTTATCTTGTTCCATATCTTCTAACAGGATGGGAAACGCTGAAAGAGGCCGTGGAAGGGCTGGTTCACGGAGATGCCTTCAACGAGCATTTTCTGATGTCTGTTGCAACTATTGGAGCGCTTTGCATAGGCTTCCTGCCGGGAGCGGAAACCCAGTTTCCTGAGGCGGTATTCGTGATGCTTTTCTTCCAGGTGGGAGAGCTGTTTGAAGGCTATGCGGAAGGCAAGAGCAAGGAAAGCATTGCCCATCTGATGGATATACGGCCGGACAAAGCCAATGTGGAAAGAGGCGGCAAACTGCTGGAAGTGAGCCCGGAAGAAGTGGCGGTTGGAGAAGTTATCGTTATCCGCCCGGGAGAGAAAGTTCCTCTGGACGGGCAGATTATAGAAGGAGCTACATCGCTGAATACTGTGGCACTGACAGGAGAGAGCGTGCCAAGAGAAGCAGGTGTCAATGACGAGGTCATTTCAGGATGCGTGAACCTGTCTGGAGCGATAAAGGTGCGCTCCACAAAGAGTTTCAAGGAAAGCACAGCTTCCAAGATCATAGACCTGGTGGAGAATGCCGCTGAAAAGAAGTCCAAGAGCGAGACTTTCATCACCCGCTTTGCCAGGATCTACACCCCTATAGTGGTATGCGCCGCTATCTTGCTGGCTTTCCTGCCGCCACTTCTATCCGGCAGTTTCTCAGAGAGTTTCCCCACCTGGCTGTACAGGGCTCTGATGTTTCTGGTGGTCAGCTGCCCGTGTGCACTTGTCATCAGTGTTCCTCTGACTTTCTTCGGAGGAATCGGCGGAGCTTCAAGAAAGGGAATCCTCATCAAGGGAGCCAGCTATATGGACATCCTCTCCAAGGTTAAGACCGTGGTCTTTGACAAGACCGGAACCCTCACACAAGGAAAGTTTGCTGTAGAGGCCGTGCATCCGGACACCTGCATAGACGGCTCGCATTCACAGGAATGCCATCAGGGGCACGGTTCAGACTCCAGCCATCTGCTGCACCTGGCCGCTCACGTGGAGCATTTCTCCACCCACCCTATCGCCGGAGCACTCAGGGACGCATTCCCTCAGGAAGCTACAGACGGATGCCAGGTCTCTGAGATTGAGGAGATTGCCGGAAAAGGTGCAAAAGCCAGAATAGGAAACGACACTGTATATGCCGGAAACGAAAAGCTGATGGAATCCATAGGAGTGAAGTGGCATCCTTGCCACCACGCCGGCACAATAATTCACATAGCAATCAACGGGGAATACTCCGGCCACATAGTCATCAACGACCAGATGAAGGAAGACAGCGCCCAGGCAATTTCCGAGCTGAGGTCTATGGGTATAACAGATACCGTAATGCTTACCGGAGACCGGGAGGAAGTTGCAAAGCAAATCGCCGAGAAGCTGAATCTATCTGAATACCACTCGGAACTGATGCCCTCAGATAAGGTGAGGATCGTTGAACAGCTTCTGGAAAAAGGAACACTTGCCTTTGTGGGAGACGGCATCAACGACGCCCCTGTCCTTGCCAGGGCAGATGTGGGCATAGCGATGGGAGCTATGGGAAGCGATGCCGCCATAGAGGCCGCAGACGTGGTGCTGATGGATGACAAGCCTTCCAGGATCGCCACTGCCATAAAGATTGCAAGACGCACACTTTCAATAGCCAGGCAGAACATCTGGTTTGCAATTGGAGTAAAGGTTGCAGTCCTGATTCTGGCAACGCTAGGTATCGCTACAATGTGGATGGCCGTGTTCGCCGATGTTGGAGTGACCGTCCTGGCCGTTCTCAACGCGATGCGCGCCCTGAAATGAAAAACAATAACTGTTCAGACAGTTAGATAAGTATAGATTTCATACTCTCTTCATAATGCGGCCACAAATCATCCGCAGAACAACCATTCGTATTTCACTGATTGCGAGGACTTAATACATCATTTCATTAACACCTTACCTCCCCGCGGAGGAATGAGTCCAGCCGTTTTCTTTAACGCGTATGAGGGCTACTTTTTCCATATTAGCTTATATACTTCCTGACTATATCTTGTTTTTGTGAGTCACAATTCTCAATAACATTCTGCGCTTGCTGAATGAGCTTATCAAGATGTGAGATTTCTTCAACTATGGATTGCTGTTCTTTAGGTGATGGAACGGCTATTTCAAATTTTATTATCTCTGCTTTATTGCCTCGAGGCATCTTCATTCCCTTTGTTCCAGCATCTTCCATTATGAAATCGAAGAAACGGTCTCTTCTTAAACTATAATAAAGAAAAACCGTATCTATCTTCTCAAGATTGGGACGAAGTACAAGCACATCGGGAGAACACGCACCATTTCTATCCGCATGCCAAATTTTTCTGAGGTACGGGCGAATATTGGAAATGAGAATGTCGCCAGCCATATATTGTATGGCCGAAGAAATAACGGCAGAACCTTCAAACGGAATAACCCCTTCAAAATTCTGTAGCATATTATCTGTACAAACATAGGAGCTCAAGTCAATCTTGGATGTTCTAGTGGTGACAAAATCGCATAACTCACTGATTTTCACCCCCCCCTGATTCTTAATAATTATCTCAAGACGAGCAAAAATAGCCGCAATCTTCGCTTTGTATTCTTCAATACTCATTCGCGAACGATGGTACTCCTTGTCCACCTTTTCACACTCTTGAACTATTTTAAGTTGGATATCCGGAGGCGGGAGAGGTATTTTTATGTCATTGTTTAAATATGTACTATTTAGGCTCTTCCCAAAAGCTTTGTTTCCAACATTTTCCAAATCAATCAACTTACCGCTGAACAAAGCGAATAAATATTTATCGGAAACCTGTTTCTTATCCTTTGGGATCAAAGCTGCAATTGCTTCATTAGTGTATAAATCTATTCCAGCTATAGCTGTTTTACCTATGCTCAGTTTAAAACTGAGAAGGGTTGTTCCTTTCGGGATAAGTTTTACATTGGAATTTCGAATACCCGCATCTGTGATTTTCTCCTTTGTATCAGTTATTACTTGACCATTCATTTCTGCAATTGAAACCCAAGGATGAGTCCCACCGAAATAAGCCATATTCTTTCTGGAAGGAGTCCCACCTATTCTTATATCGCAGATGCCATCGCTACCACCCAATTTAACTAATGGGTACTTGCTAACAATCTCTACCTTTCTATCAGCGGTCAACTTAATTGATTTGTCGAAGCTATTTCGGCTAAAATCAATCATATCTGCCAACGAAGCGGAAGATAATAATTCATTCATTCCACCTTCATACTCCTGCTCAATGTATTCATTTGGGACTGAGCAGGCCCCGAACGAGAACTTACGACATTGATTATAGATATGCTTTCGGATAGCAAATGCGAACTTACTCCTGTCCCATGCATCATTAGGGTTATAAAGCGGTGTGGCTATGTATTTGATTGAATTAATTGCAGCGACAACATCTGCGTCCTTCTCATCACCATCTGGGGTGTCTTCTTCTGCGGATTCAGTAAAGGAGCGAGTAGTAACATATTTAATCCCCTCGTCTCCTTTACGGTTACTCCAATCGTAACCAAGGAACTTTACAATCGCATCTTTGTTGCTCTTGTTCTTTACCTTGTCCGGGGGCGATTGCAAAATTACAACGGTATTATCATAAATCTGAATGAACGTGTTAAGTTTATCGCGCTCGATAACTTTAGCATATGAAATAAATCTTTTTTGATATTCCGCACTTTCTAATCTTTTATAATCATCAGACTGAAGAAAACTAATGAAAAGAGACTTGTTCTCATTTGAATTATCCTTCAGGTCAGAACGATAATACGAAGAACTCTTGAACCAAATTTTCTTCTCCGACAGGCTGATAGCTTTGGGCTTGAATTTCTTCTTATATTCATTGAATATTTCATGTTCTTCAAGAGACTTACCCAAGACATTATCCTGCATAAAAGCAAAATAATCATCCTTTGAGTAGCCCTGCTTTTGCATATAGGACTCTATTGCCTTATAGCTAAGATACTGCGTATAGTCCTTTTTGCTGATAAAAGTATCAAGCAGTCCTCCTGAATTTTTCTTTACTTTCTGAGCAAAGAGCACGATGGTGTTCGTGCCAGTTGAGCCAAAAGTGCGACTATTTAAATTGACTATAGCCAATAAGTTGAAACTCTCAAACAATAACTCACGGGCTTTGGTATATAGATTCCCGTTTGAGAGTATAGAACCGGGTAGGATGATGCCTACCAATCCGTTAGGTTGCAAAAAATGCTTGGTTCGCTCGATGAAGAAACATTCAATGCTATCGTTTGACCCGTATGATTTTTCTTTAACGAACTTGATAAGGTTGAATTGCTGTCGGTCATTGTCTGATAAAGTATTCAAAAAACCTTTTACGCTATATGGAGGGTTTGCAATGATACAGTCGAAATTTTCCCTGTCAAATCCTTGGAAACGAACCTCCGCAGTATTAAAGATACTCAATGAGTCTTTAAATACAATATGAGAATCCTTAGCTCCATTTATGATAGTTGCAATTTTTGCGACTTGGCTCAGCGGTTGGCTTTTCTCAATACCATATGCATCCGCTTGTGGATAAGATTTTATGAATTCTGTCAAGAAGTGACCCGCCCCGCAAGCGTAGTCAAGCACCTTCACATTGCTTGAATTGGGGAATTGCGGTAGAGATTTAATGATAAAATTAACAATAGGGAGGGGCGTGAAGAATTGTCCTTCAGTCTGATGGACATTTCTTGAAAGAAGGCCTTCAAATAGGTCACCAAAGAAGTGATTAGTCTCACTGTTGCTTAAATTGATGTCTTGAATAAGGGAAGCTATCTTTATAAGGATTTGGAAATTCATCTCAAACTCTTCTTTGTTCTCAACATCAATAAAGTTAAACTTCTTGATATTATAGAACTTTATCTCCTCAAATAGCTCTTTAATCCCAGCAAAAAGACCATTTGTAACAGAACGATTGGTGTCTTCAAATATCTGGGATATGTCGCTTTCGTTTTTGTTTACTACATCAATTCCAAAGAGTTGTTTCTTCCCCTGTTGGTAAAGGTTTAAGAGTCGAGCACAATATTCCTTTGGCGTGTCGCGAGTAATACCCTTATAAAAGAACTGCAAGTCATTTGGATTGTTTCTTTCATCTGTTATTTTGCAAAGGAATAAGTCGATAAGAATATAGAACGAGTGCTCAAAATCAGTAATTGCATGATTTCGCAGGATTGTGGCAAACTCATGGTAAATTGGACGTATCTCCGCATGCGATAGTCCCTTAAGGTCATTAATGGTATATTTTAGTTTGCCTATAGAATAAGGGGCAATATCATCTTCAAACAGCCCTTTTGTTTCAAATGACTTGGCATAAGTCTCACTCCACACATCAAAATAACGTCCCTGTGCGTTGCTGAATGTTTTTGGATTATCAAGTTCTTTTAATCGCTTGTCGTTATCCTTTAAAGTAATAATATGATTCTTTAGTATTTCCTTTTCATCATAATCGGCGGCAAAAAGAACAAGATTTTCACAGAAGCCAAGGCTATTGACAAGTGGACCGAGATAGCTGAATAATTGCCCTCCATCCTTTTGCATATTATTCCATTCGGCCGAAAACTCCGAACCATATGTTTTGTTCTCAATCAAAACAAGAGGATGGTATTCCTTATCAAATACAAGAATATCTCCGTAGGAGGGTTTATTTACATGACCAACTTTAAAAGCTGGTTCAAAAACGATATGCTTAGGCTCATACCCTTTCTTCAGCAACAAATGAACGCAAACAAGACAAACAAAACTTTCGTTAGCACTGAAATTCAAGGTAGTATCACGATGAATTACAAATCCTTTAGCTGGCTTATCTTTCGTTGGGTACTCGCCCTCTTTGAAATCAGAATCCAATGGAGAATAGGTAATCTTTTGTGAAACAAAGTTTACCTCAATGCTAGCACCTTGAGAATAGTCTCTCTTAAATATGCTATTGCTTTCGGTAAAGCCTAAATGCAAAAGAAGTGCGGATATATTTTTCTGTGTTATCATACTTCAGCATTTAACGCTGTACATAATTGAGAGTTAGGCATTTATGCACTCATTATAATACGACCCTTCTTGTGCGAATCCACAAGGTAAAAGGAACAGAATCCATATTTATGGTTAAGAACAAGATCTGGCGCATCAAAATGGTGGGCATAGCCTTATCTTAGCCAATCCAATTACGTGTTTGCATATGTATTTATCGTTTCTTGTCTCTCGCTTGCCTACAATAATCCCTAAAAATTTAGGAAAACTGCCTATTGCGAAATTATCTCACCTTTACAAAGGTAGCATAATTTGCGACAAGATTGACAAACTGTCTGCGCAAAAGTGAATAGACAGGAAGGCGCGATTATTCTAAAAACTTAAAAGCTGCACCTTACTGTTGCAAATAAAGTTCTTACTAATAGGTTTATTACTAATAAACTTGTTACTAATAATTTTATTACTTATATTTGTAACAACTTTATAACTCTCGATTATGGCTATAGAAAATCCTTTTGTATTCGGGAAAGCTGCAGAAGGTTCATATTTTACTGATAGAGAAGAAGATGCGAAACGTCTTAAGGCAAATTTAACACATGGCATCAACACTATCCTCATTTCTCCAAGGAGATGGGGAAAGACCTCTCTTGTAAAAAAAGTATTGTCTGAGATTGATACAAAAACAATAAAACCAGTATTCATAGACATCTTTCAATGCAAGTCCGAATATGATTTTTATCATGCTTTTGCATCAGCTGTCATTAAACAGACATCATCAAAGCTTGAAGAATGGGTAGAAACAGCTAAAGCATTTCTCTCCAATATTTCACCGAAATTTTCTTTTGGCCCTGACCCTTTGAATGACTTTTCTCTTTCTTTCTCTTGGGAAGAAAAAGACAATACGAAAGAAGGCATATTGCAATTGCCGGAAAGGATTGTGAAAAAAAAGAAAATTCGCCTTGTCATTTGCATTGATGAATTTCAACAAATTGCTGATTTCCCGGATTCGTTGACAATCCAAAAAAAGCTACGCTCTGTATGGCAGCACCAGCAGAATATTACGTACTGTATGTTCGGCAGCAAGAAACATTTGATGGAAAACATCTTCAACGATAAGAGTATGCCTTTCTATAAATTCGGTGATATGATGTTCCTAAAGAAAATTCCGTCAGAAGAATGGGTTCCGTTCATTTGCTCTAAGTTTCAGGAAACCGGAAAGAGCATTTCTGAAAAATTAGCACTAAGAATATGCCAGGCAACTGAAGATCTGTCATCATATGTTCAGCACCTAGCCTGGATAGTCTGGTACAAATCCGACAAAGTGGTAACAGAGAAAGACGTTAATTCTGCTATCGATGACATTCTTGAGCAGAATAAAGTGTTCTTTCAAAGAGAGGTTGAACAGCTTTCGGAATTTCAACTAAATTTTCTTAAGGCTGTAGCAAATGGAATTAATGATGGTTTCAGCCGAAAAGAAATCATCAACAAATACAGGTTGGAATCATCATCAAATGTTCAATCCATCAAAAAAGCTCTTTTAAAGAAAGATTTGATTGATATAGATGGTCAAACCATAACAATAAACGATTCATTGTTTAAGCTATGGCTAAAAAGACAAGTGTTTTATGAATAGAGAATCACTAATTATATGAAAAAGATCCTGCTTACAATCGCGGCAATGGCAATGGTAATTGCATCCTGCGCGCAAAACAAGAAATCCCAACAAAACACTAACACTCAGGAGGAAAACAATATGAAGACACTCGTAGCTTATTTCTCCGCGACAGGAACAACCAAGGCCCTGGCAGAGAAGGTTGCAAAGGCAACCGGTGGAGACCTTTATGAAATCAAACCGGAAGTCAAGTATACATCCGAGGATCTGGACTGGACAGTAAAGACTTCACGCAGCAGCGTGGAGATGGCGGACAAGAACTCCCGCCCGGCATTTGTAAAGGATCTGGAGAACGCCGGCCAGTACGGAACTATATTCATCGGATTCCCTGTCTGGTGGTACACGGCCCCTACCATAATCAACACGTTCATAGAGAAATACGGTTTTGAGGGCAAGACCGTGGTGTTCTTTGCGACATCCGGTGGCAGCACCATTGACAAGGCAAACGCCCAGTTCAAGGCACAGTACCCTAAGATCAACTGGAAAGCCGGAAAGGTGCTCAACAGGGCATCAGACCAGGATGTAAAAGCCTGGATAGATTCGCTATCTCTTTAACCACTTAATACAGCAAAGCAATGATCCACGATTTCATTTACGACATACCTGTCAGAGTATATTTTGGAAAGGAGCAGCTTCAGAACCTTGGTCCGGAACTCAAGAAATGGGGCAAACGTGTGCTTCTTACTTACGGAGGCGGCTCCATCAAGCGCATCGGACTCTACGACAAGGTGGTCAAGGAGATAAAGGACGCAGGGCTGGAACTATTCGAACTTTCTGGCATAGAGCCTAATCCAAGAATCAGTTCCGTAAGGCAGGGAGCGCAGATGTGCAAAGACCTCAACATAGACGTGCTGCTGGCGGTTGGAGGAGGTTCAACTATAGACGCCACAAAGTTTATGGCCGCAGGAGCGCTTGTGGACTTTGACCCTTGGGATTTCTTCGATATGAAGAAAAGGGTTCCGGTGGAGAAAGCACTTCCGATAGTCAGCATTTTGACCTTGTCCGCAACGGGAAGCGAGATGGACTGCGGCGGAGTGATCAGCAACCCTGATACCAACGACAAGATTGGCTGCATGTGCCCTCCGATGCTGCCGAAGGCATCGTTCCTGGACCCTACAAACACCTTTACAGTAAGCCCTTACCAGACAGCCTGCGGAGCGGCAGATATGCTCAGCCACATCTTTGAGGTTTACTTCAATATGGACCAGGATCTCTATATGCTGGACTGCTTTATGGAGGGCCTGATGAAGACCGTCATAAAATATGCCCCTATCGCGATGAAAGAGCCTGAAAATTACGAGGCCAGGGCCAACCTTATGTGGACTTCTTCCTGGGCGATAAACGGCTTCATAGACGGAGGAAAGCGTCTGGCTTGGAGCTGCCATCCTATGGAGCACCAGCTGTCTGCCTATTACGACATTACTCATGGTCTGGGATTGGCTATTCTTACTCCGAGGTGGATGGAGTACTGCCTGAATGAGGACACTGTTGGCAAGTTTGTGCAGTTCGGAGTAAACGTCTTCGGCATAGACTCTTCTCTCCCGCCTATGGACATTGCTCGCAAGGCTATCAAGTGCCTCAGCGATTTCCTCTTTGGAAGTCTTGGACTGAAGAGCACTCTCACCGATTTGGGAATAGACCAGACCCACTTTGCCGAAATGGCGGAGAAAGCCGTAAACGGTGGAACGCTACAGGGCTTCAAGCCTCTCCAGAAGCAGGATGTGGAGAACATCTACAAGATGTGCCTATAGCTAAAGGACATTTTTCTTATTTTTGCAGAGTATGATAACTCTCATTCTGCTTATCGGTGCACTTGTACTGTTTATAAGCATCGGGCTTAACAACATTTCCACACGCCTGGGAATTCCGGCTCTGCTGGCCTTTCTTCTGCTGGGCGCAATCTTCGGTGTCACCGACGTGATTCCGTTCCAGATGGATGACTTCAGGTTTGCCCACAACTTCTGTACTTGCGCCTTGATATTCATCATGTTCTACGGCGGTTTCGGAACCCGTTGGAGCGCCGTCAGGCACATAGCCACCGAAGCGGGTCTGCTGGCTTCTGTGGGAGTTGTCATAACTGCTGCCGTTACCAGCCTTTTGTGCTACTTTATTCTGGGTTGGGGCCTGATAGAAAGCCTGATCCTCGGAGCGATAGTGAGCTCTACGGATGCCGCATCTGTATTCTCCATCCTCAGGACCAAAAAGCTCGGTCTGAAGAACAATACCTCCCCTATGCTTCAGGTCGAAAGCGGAAGCAACGACCCTATGGCATATATGCTGACCATCGGCATGCTTTCTATCGCAAACGGAAGCGCCTCGGGTGGAAAACTGGCCCTGATGCTGCTGATGCAGATCGGCATTGGAACCGCCTGCGGTCTGGTCATAGCCAAAATCGCCAGCCTTACGCTTCAGAAAGTTACCATCAAAGGCAGCGGCTACATCTCGCTCTTTATCCTGGCCCTTGCGGTTGCCAGCTATTCGATCCCGGACATTCTGGGAGGCAACGGCTACCTGAGCGTTTACCTGGTGGGAATGATCGTAGGTAACCAGGATTTCAAGGACAAGAAGACCATCGTGAACTTCTTCGACGGAATTAACGAGCTTATGCAGGTGTTGACCTTCTTCCTGATAGGCTTGCTGGTAGAACCGTCCAAGATGCCAAATGACATCATTCCGGCCATACTCATCTTCCTGTTCCTGCTTCTGGTTGCCAGACCGGCGGCTGTGTTCAGCGTACTGGCTCCATTCCGCAAATACAGTTTCAAGCAGATGGCCTTCGTGTCGTTCGTGGGCCTGAGAGGAGCCTCGGCCATTGTCTTTGCCATCATGTGTATAAACGGAGACGAGGCTGTCCAGGAAGACCTTTTCAACATAGTCTTCTGCCTGGTTGTCATATCCATAGCCTTCCAGGGCTCTATGATTCCTTGGGCGGCCAAAAAGCTGGATATGATAGACAAGAACAGCAATGTGCTCAAGTCCTTCAACGACTATACAGAAGACCACAGTCTCCACTTCAGCTGGGTTGAAATCACTCCGGAAAGCAATATGTGCGGAAAGCAGGTTCACCAGATAAACTTCCCGAAGAATGTGCTTATCGCCCTTATTTTGAGAGGAAATGAACAGATAATCGCAAGAGGGGACACAGTCCTTCAGCCTGGTGACAAGGCAATTATCGTCACCAAAGCTTTTGAAGGCTCTGACGCCATCTTCCTGGAAAAGACCGTCAAGCCTACCAGCCGCAGAATCGGCAAGAAGATCAAGGAAGTTCCGGGAAGCGGCATCATCATCCTTGTCCGCAGAGGGGACGAAAACATCATTCCTAACGGCAACACCGTCCTCCACGAGGGAGACCATCTGGTGCTGCTCAGATAAAGTGTCATGATAGACCAGATATTAGAGTTCAACAAGAAATTCGTGGAAGAAAAATCCTACGAAAGCTATCTTACAGACAAATATCCAAAGAAGAAACTGGCCGTGCTGTCCTGCATGGACACCCGCCTGTCCGTCCTTCTGACTTCCGCCCTTGGCCTGAAAAACGGAGACGCCAAGATCATAAAGAATGCCGGAGGAGTCATCCTCTCCCCTTTTGACTCAGCGATGAGAAGCCTCATAGTGGCAATCTACGAACTTGGAGTTGAAGAGGTTATGGTTATCCACCATTCTTCTTGCGGAGCCTGCCACATGAGTTATGCTCACTTCAGGGAACAGATGATACAAAAAGGCATCGCCGAGGAAACTCTGGATACCGTAAACCGCTGCGGAATTGACCTGGACCAGTGGCTGGAAGGCTTCCACGACACTGAAAAATCGGTGAAGAAAACCGTAGAGACAATAAAGAATCATCCTCTGATACCTAAAGACATTACCGTAAGAGGATTCATCATCGACTCCGCCACGGGAGAACTAACAGAAATATGAAAAAGTTTATAGCCATATCCATTCTTGGCCTGCTCCTTGCTGCAGTGCCTGCCACAGCGCAAACCAGTTCCGGCATTGACTCCATTCTCCAGAACACGCCTTTGACTGAAGAGGACCTTCTGAAGATGTACGGAGCTGACACCAACCAGCTTTTCCAGAAGATGCAGGCAGAGATGGACAAGGTTTTACAGCAAAGCGCCGAGACTGAAGCTCAGGACAAGCTGAGAAGACAGATTGCTTTCATCTTTTCTCTGCTGATAGCCCTCTTTCCTGCCATTTCCCTCTTCCGTCTTGTCAGGAAGAAGAAGGTCCAAATCCAGGACAAGAAGAACATCCCGTCCGCAGTTCTGGTGCTCCTGCTTGGCGGGGCCATCTTGTTTGTTTTCAACTACTTCATGATATGGATGAGCCTCAAGCACGGCACCTCATTCCACGCCTTCGTAGCTGTGGCTGCAATGGCCGTCCTCACCTTCTGGGCTATCTGGGAGTACTTCAAGAAACCTAAGACCCCGGCAGACAAAAAAGAAGAGCAAAACAAGCAGGAATAACCCGCTTTATTGCATCTGACGCAGCAGCACTTTGATATCCGGGAGCATACCCGGCAGGCCGCTCATTTCCGTCTTGCTGAAGTGATATGGTATCAGAACCTTCGGCTTGAACATATTGGCGGCATTCACGCATTGCTCAACAGTCATAGTATAAGGCTGGTTGACAGGCAGAAACGCTATGTCAATATCCTTCAGGTCTGCCATCTCGGGAACATCTTCCGTGTCTCCTGCTATGTAGATTCTCAGCCCGTCTATCGTGAGCACATACCCGTTGCCGTTGCCTTTCGGATGGAACATCTCCCTTCCTGGAGTCGTGTTGTATGCGGGAACAGCATCCAGGGTTATTCCCTTAGGAAGCTCCCTGCTCTGGCCATTGGCTATTATCTCTCCCCTTCCTATACGGTCTGCGCTGGTCTTGTTGAGAATCAGAACAGTATTCTCTCCCTCCAGAGTCTTCAGCGCGGCATCGTCCAGATGGTCTGGATGCTCGTGAGTTACAAGTATCACGTCTGCCTTCGGAAATTCGGTCGCATAGTCTGTGTGTTTTCCGTACTCGCCCACCGGATCCACGTGGACAGTAAGGCCGTCATACTCTATCTCCAGCGTCCCGTGCTTGATCAGGCAGATCGCAACAGGAGAGCCGTTCTTTGTCTTGAAAACTTCCACCTCATACTTTGTCACTCGGTTACCGGCCTCAGTCCATGCCAGATAACCGCCTTTCAGGTTATAAACCGTATAGCCTGCCTTGGCAAGCAGCTTTGCGGCACCAGCACTGCGCTTTCCGCTACGGCAGTAAACAGCCAGCGGCCTGTCTTTAGGGTAGGCCTCCTCCACCATACTAAGGAAAGAGTCGCTGAAGAAATCAAAGTTCGCCGCTCCTGCGATATGCCCCTCGGCATACTCCTTGTCTGTCCTCACGTCGATCAAAGCCGCCTCCTGTTCCTTGAGCAGCAGACCGAACTCGGTCACGTCCATATCGATGTACTTCGCTCCTGAGCAAGAGAAAATGCTCATCAGCATCGGGATAATTGAAAAACTCATAATCATTTTCATATCATTCTATATAACTTGTATCTTTTTCTGCTTCAGAAGATTCTGCGCCCTTTCCCTTCTTCCTGAAATAAGCCTTGACTCGTTTTACGCCTTCCACTCCCAGAATCGTAATTCCGCCCCACTGGAAAGTCTTCGCCAAGCCGAACAGCACCACCCAGAGCACTCCTTTTGCCCCGGCGCTGATTGGAAGGGCCATCTGTGCAAAAGAGAGGATATAGAACGGAATGCAAAGCAGAAGAACAATCAGTCCGGTACGGAATGACAGCTTCTGGAGCCAGTTCTTGATCTTGAGAAAGAAACCCTTCATACTTAACCCTCCCTCACAAAAATAAGAATATTTTGCATTATCTTTGAACATAGAACAAATTATTGCAGCTATGTTGAAAATTGGAGACAAGATGCCGGCATTCGAGGTTCTCGACCAGGACGGCAACACTGTTAAATCAGAAAACTTTATCGGAAACGGAAAGAAAACCATCATATACTTCTACCCGAAGGACAACACATCCGGCTGTACGGCTGAGGCCTGCAGTTTCAGAGACAACTACGCCGCCCTCTCCAAGGCCGGCTACAACGTTGTGGGAGTGAGCAAGGACAGTCCAAAGTCCCATACCGGCTTCAAGTCCAAGTACGACCTGCCGTTCACCCTTCTGGCAGACACCACCACCCAAATGCTTCAGGACTTCGGAGCCTGGGGAGAGAAGAAAATGTACGGCAAAACCACAATGGGCACCCTCAGAAGAACCTTCATCTTCAGCGATAAAGGCATCCTTGAGCGCATCATAGAAAAAGTGGACACCAAAAACGCCGCCGCCCAGATTCTCAACCAATAGTCATCTCTGAAGAAAAAGGCAAAAGACAACATAAGGAACGCTTAGCAGCAATGAAAAGGCTCTTCAAATTATTCATCATCCTTTGTATCATCGGCATCGCGATAGTTGCCTGGTGCAGTTACATCGTTGAAAAAAGCTCCAGAGGAAAGCTGTTCAACAATGTCAACGACATTCCCTGCAACGACGTTGGCCTGCTTCTTGGCACCAACCCTATCGGCCGTACTGGAAGACCTAACATCTACTATGTTCACCGCATCCAGGCCGTTGTAGACCTCTACAAGGCAGGCAAGATCAAGGTTGTGCTGATCAGCGGAGACAACAGCCACCGCTCCTACAACGAGCCTGAGTATATGAAGAAGGACCTTGTCTCCAAAGGCATACCGGCAGACCGCATTTTTCTGGACTATGCCGGTTTCCGCACCTTTGACTCCATGATCCGCGCCCAGAAGGTCTTTGGCCAGAACTCCTTCACCATCATCTCCCAGGAATTCCACAACCAGAGGGCTCTCTACATCTGCCAGCATCTTGGCATTGACGCCGTTGCCTTCAACGCCAAAAACACTATCTCCAGATACTGGCGCATACGCATGTATTTCCGCGAAAAGCTTGCCCGCACCAAAGCTGTCCTTGATATCCTCTTTGGCAAGAAACCCCACTTCCTCGGCGATCCCATCCCAATCACCTTCCCGCAGGACACTATCATCCTGAAAGACACAACAATAAAAAACTCAGCCCAAGACAGCACAAAGACCATAGCCAGAGACTCCACAAAGAAAGCAATAGATTCAACCTCCGCGTTAAAACCAGACTCCACCACAAAGCAACCCCTTGACTCTGCCTAACTTTTGCAGAGATAGATTAGAACTTTGTTTTTAAAGAACAATCAACCGCCAAAAACAACACCTATAACCAAGAATCGCGATATTTGTTTTTTGAATAACAATTTAAATCATAAATGAATCCACTAGTGTCTCCATAAATCCAAAAAATCAATTATTGAATCAATCTCAAGAAAACAAAAGAATATGGCAGATAAAATAAAATTGCAGCTTGGAATAGCTTCAATTGGGGATCTTCTTTTGAAGAAAAAAATTCCCCGAATGCGTGATGACAAAGTGTTAGAGAATGTTGAGCTGGTAGTTCCCAACTATCAGCGTCCATATAAATGGACGGCAAAGAATGCCATTCAGCTACTTGACGATATCATTGAAGCGAAAAATGCCAATAAAAAAGTGTATCGTGTAGGCACACTAATTTTACATCATGACGAGAAAGATAATAGTTACAACATCGTAGATGGACAGCAGAGAATCACAACATTTGCCTTGCTGTTGTTGGCTCTCTTGGAGGAAGAAAAAAACATATATTTCCTAAACGAGTTTTTCTTGGACAATCCTTTTACACGTGAGAATGTTGCTAACAACTATCGCGCCTTCATAAGGAGAAGAGACGCTATGACTGATATGCGCACAAAAGAAGTTGCTCATACACTTACTGAAGACAGAGCAATAGAAGTTCTGTCTGATGACCGAAACGTTTCCGATTTACGCGACTTTATAGAGAATCAGTGTGAAATCATTGTAGTTATAACAAATGATATTTCTGAAGCATTTCAGTTCTTTGACTCTCAGAATGCACGCGGAAAGAAGCTCTTCCCCCATGATTTGCTAAAGGCTTACCATCTTAGAGAGATGAATGACCTTGGAGTGGATGATACTGTTAAGATCGTAAAACGCTGGGAGGATATGAACCAAAATGAGCTAGCAGACTTGTTTGGGGAATACCTATATCGTGTGAGAGAATGGCTTCGCGGTAATAAAGCCTGGGAACTAAATGAACATAATATAGACAAGTTCAAAGGCATCAATAAAGGAGATAATTCTCCATATGCGCAATTCTTCAAGGGAGCATACGCTTATGCAGATATGGTAAATATGTCAGCCATGCCTTTTGTTTCTGGAATGAGAAATCTTAATCCATTCCAGTTGGAAGCTCCGATAGTTGCAGGAAAGCCGTTTTTTGACTATGCCAGTCATTATTTCAACATTTTGAAAGACATTCAGAACAACGATAAATATGTAGGCTACTTTGTCAACGGCAATGTAATCGTACAGACACTCGACTTACGTAAATATCGGAACGGCACAGGAAATAGAATCACAAGGAAACTGTTTGATTTAGCGGCGCTACTCTATGTCGACAGATTCTGCCCAGAGAAGCCTACAAATAAAGACCTAGACCTTTTTGAGCAGTTCCTGGTACTGGATTTTGTTTGGGCCTACTCGCTTCGCGCCCAGTATTCAAATTTAGGATGGTTATCTGCCCAAAACTATATCATGGGCAATCCGAATATAATTAACTCGTTTAATCTGTACAAAAGCATTGCTGAAGCAAGTACTCCCGAAGCACTATTAAGTGAACTGGCTGACCTAATCAAGCCCTTACCAAGATATGTTGTTAAAGCGAATACAGAAGATGTTGATAATAAAGAAGATGGCGTATATACCAACTACCTCCATTATTTTGTTGAAAACAGTTTTTTTGAAAAATAGAGATGAGCAGAAGTAATCCACAACTCCAAGAATTATCAATAAGTGATATTTTCAATAGTACGGAAAAATTCATATACGAAATTCCTATCTATCAGCGTAACTATGCATGGGGAAAAGACGAAATAGAGGCACTTGTTCATGACGTTTGGGATGCATGCGAAATGAACAAAGACACATATTTCATAGGAACTCTCGTATCTTTCGATAAAGGAGATCATAAGTATGAGGTGATAGATGGGCAACAACGCTTGACAACTCTGTATCTTATCTTGAAGGCATTGAATGCAGATATAAATAATAAATTAACGTACCGTGCCCGTGAACGGTCAAACAAGACTATTATCAAGATTCCTGACTTCAATCACGACGAGAAAGATTTTGGAATAGTAAGAGGGTATCATGATGCTTGTTTAGCAATTAAGGAAATCGTGGGGAGCGAACGAGAAAAGCTTTTCACCAACTACCTAATGAACAACGTACATATCATTCATTACAATGTCCCAAGAGACGTAGACCTCAATCATTATTTTGAAGTAATGAATTCCCGTGGAGAACAATTGGAGAAACATGAGATTATCAAGGCAAAACTGATAGCATTGCTCAATGACCAAGAAAGAACGAAATTCTCCAATATTTGGCAGGCATGCAGTGAAATGGACACCTACGTTCAACTGAAGTACCCGGAAGCAAAAAATGTTTTTGGGCTAAACCTCAATGATTTCTTGTTCTATGGGCAATCATTTGAAGCACTTCCTGAAATTAAAGAGACAGGAATGAGAAGATGCAAATTGAAAGAATTCATAAATACAGGGGCAAAAGAGAATGTGAATGTAGAAGATGAAGGCAGGAATAAGGTATTCCAACCCATTATTGACTTCCCAAATTTCTTGCTCATTGTGCTCAAAATAACGCGAATGGAAGAATCTGGTTTCCAGCCAACAAAGTTCATTCTTGATGACAAGGAACTAATTAATGCTTTTGATAAAGCAGAGCCTGACCGCGATTTTGCAAAAAAGTTCTGCTTCAATCTTCTTCAAGCAAAATATCTATTGGATAACTATATTGTACACCATTCAAACGAGGATGATACAACAGAGAGTAATCCTTGGCAATTGCAGCATTGGCAGTTGGAAGGGAAATCAAGTTATCCCAAAAACCTCTCTGAAGATAACAAATTACAGGAGAAGTTGACGCAACTTCTGTCTATGTTTGAAGTTTCCTTCACACCTCGTCAGCGTAAGAATTACCTTTTCTATTCTATTTACCACCTATTTAAGAACCGTGATTTGGCAGACTATTGCAAATTCCTCAAAAAATTAGCGAATAAATATTTCTTTGATATTTACCTGAACAAAGGACTGCTGAACGAGATTAATACGCCTATCTCTGGTGCATTTGACCAAGTCGTCATCGAAGGCAAAGATCTTAATGTAACAATCCGCAATATGAGCTCGGACTTCAATAGTATTTTTGGGGATGGTACAAATAAATCCAAGGGGATTCCACTGTTTGTGTTCAACTATATAGATTTTGTTATATGGGAAAAATACGCAGATAATCTCTCTGGTAAGGAGTTAAAAAAAGGTTATTCTGAAGAACGAAATAAATTTTTCTCTGATTTAGGCTGCTCTGATTTTGGTTTGAAGGTATTCGATCAATTCTATTTCTCACGTACCCGTCGCTCTTTGGAGCATTATTATCCGCAGGCCAATATCGGTGCAGGCATAGACGAAAACCAGATAAACTGTTTTGGTAATTTCGCTATGATTGGCAGTGAAGCAAATAGTTCTGGTTCGAACTGGAGTCCTAAAGCTAAACTTGATCACTATCTTGACTCTTCAGGTAAGATTGCCCTAGTGAGTGTAGCCTCTTTGAAATTTCGAATTATGATGCAAATTTGCAAAGACAATCTTTTCAAAAAAAACGATGGACAGGAATGGTTATTCCCAGATATAGAGAGTCATCAGAAAAAGATGGTGTCTTTATTATTTGCGGAAATTCAAGATAAGTGACTTGATACCGTTCATTGAGCTAGCAAATCTTCCTTGCGGTAATTAAAGAATCTTTAACTGCCATTGAACAATAACCACAATAACTAGTACCATAATCTAGATTCCTTAACTTAACGCTCAAAAACCATCAACCGCCGTTAAAAATGTATCGACAAATGAATTATTCAGAAACCCTAAATCTGGCTGCGAAAGTTCGCGAACTCAAAGATAGCATAAGCCAGGCCAATATACTTGATGCTGTTTATGTAAACGAAAATGTCCACTCTCGTATTCTTCGTTTGATTATGGATTACAAGATAGATGGACATTATCCTTTCTATGAAGAATTTCTAAGGTTAAAAAAGGTGTCAACTATCATTCCAGATGATATTTCCTGTTCAGAACCACATTTCTTTAATGAAAGAGATAGAATCGACCTTCTCATCGAGGGTAATGATTACGCTATTATCATTGAGAACAAAATATATAATGCAATTGATCAAGACCACCAGATGGAGCGTTACCTGTTGAGTTGTATTGGAAGGGGCTTCAAGAAAGAGAGAATATTTGCCCTCTACTTAACCTCTGATGGGACAAAAAACATATCTAAAAATAGCTTAACAGATAAGGCTCTGGAAGTCCTTGGTTTTTCAGACCAAACAACAGGTAGATTTGCAGAAATCAGTTTCAGATACGATATTCTTCCATGGCTTCGTAATAACATTTGCAGAACAAACGATGATGAGCAGATCAAGTCAGCCTTAATCCAATATGCCGATTATCTTGCCGGAATGTTTAGAGAACGTGAAAAAGAGTCCAAAAAGGATTTGGCAATAACTCAACTTCTTGCTAAATATGAGGTTAATTCTGTTTCTGCTTTCTGTAACTGTATTTCGGTGATCTACAATCTATCAGAAGAGTTGAACCAAAGAAGAGACATATACTGCCAATCCCTTGCCATGACGCATGTAAGCAAACCATTAAGAAAATACTGTACAGACCACGGCATTGAACTTACGTATGAATTTTATTCGTTTAGCTTTCTGAGTATTAGAATGTCACTTCCTGGAATCTCCAAAGCATCGTTTCGTTTCAATACAGAGGGAGACGGTCGAAATAT